>CATYJA010000001.1:0-87787 GCA_958407545.1 uncultured Collinsella sp.
GCAATCGCAAGAAGATGACGGGGCGGAATGTCAATCCTGGTCTAACAGAGCCTTGTTTATTAGTTTTTCGTCAAACGGTGGTGACGCATAATTTCTTTCGCAAATTGACAACCGTATAGCGGGACACGGTCCGCGCCCCGTCATATGATTTCCAGCGGCTAAACAACAAATCATTAACGAAGGGGCGCGGGCCGTGTCTGCGAACATCGTATCAGTCGACGAGGAGTCGTTGAGCAAGGACATAAAGAATCTGATGAAGAAGACCGTCGAGAAGACGCTCAACGCGCTGCTCAGCCCTCATGCTGGTGACGACGAGGCTGAAACACATAGTGGAGCAAGAGCGGGGCAAGAGGAGGTACCTGGACATGTCCAAACTGGAGGAGATGGACGAACTGAAGAAAAAGGCGGAGGGTTAGAAGATGACGGGGCCAAGGACGGCTAAATCGATTTGCGAAAGAATCTTGACGGTACCAAGCACGAAGCTGGTTCGCGGGCAACATCGCAGAGCAAAAAGAGTAAACGATCGGAAGAATTGAAGCCAGCATAGCATTATCCCTTGCGCGTATTTCACAACCCAAAGAACGCGCAAGGGGTAATCGACGGGTCAGTCAGTTTTTGAAGAATGGATAGCTGTGCTTATTTTCCAAGTGCCTTTTTAAGAGTTCGAACGGCCGATGCAGGCAAAACAGTCCTTACAGCCTTCTTGGCATAAAACACAACGCCGCGCTCACGCTTCTTGTAGAGTCGCTCCACGGCGTCCCAGCCACCATTGGCGTATGCGTCAATATATAGCTCCCTATCCCTGGGAAGAACACTCGGGTGGCGGAGCTGATCGTTGCCCTTAGCGATATCGTCAAATTCGACAGGGTACAAGTCCAGCGTGTTGTTGGATTCAATAAACTCCCTGCCGCGATCGTTATTCACCAGCAGGCAGGAAACGCCCTTCATTTGATTGAACTTCTCGGCATCCTTCAAGACGTCGGGTCTGTTGACATCGACACCCCAGAAATCACCGATTGTAAGATCGCCGGCGCTGAATCTCCCTGCATAGGGACACCTATAGCAGCTGTCGCGAAGCGTCTTGAGGTTCAAGAACATGTCGTAGTAGGGGGATTTCGCCGCAGGAATGGTGACCTCTCTTCCATCCTCAAGAAGAAGAAGAAGAAGAAGAGAGTGGCCCCATCCCTCGCGCTTGCACCTAAACCGGAAATCAACCACGGGAGACCCAAACTGCTTGCCATAGTCCTCAACGCAGTCCGCGAACATGCGGCCGGAAGGGACGCCGTGGCAAACCAAGTCAATAGTTGTCAGGCCCTCATAATCGCGTCCGAGAAAGCCCCTAAGGCCGGCAACTTGGCAAGGAGTTCCGCAGAACAAGACCCGCCTTCCCTCACGAAGGTCCGCTTTCACGTCGGCGAAACAAGCTCCGGCGTCACTCTGGACATATTTAGAGTTGAGAAGCGGGCGAAGCTCATCAACTCTCGCCGCACGACGATGCAACACTCGAAGCGTATTCCCCTCGCGCTCATAAGCAGCACCATAGGCGACGCCGCCAGAAGAAATAAGCTCACGCGCAACAGCACCGAAAACTCCACCAGAAGCGGACTCCGAAACATCATCCCTACCGGCGGCTGCAAAGAACGGTCCGACGGAATTAGAGCCTATCCCCCGGTTGAGGCCACACGCCCTCGTGCAGGCGCCGCAACCGATACAGAGATCGCTGTCAATTACAGGAAGAACGAACCCGTCCTTACCCTCGGACATGGTAACGGCGCCTCTAGGGCAACTAGCGGCACACGCTCCACAACCGCAGCAATGCGATGGCGACTCATACAGCGTGGGAATTTCTCCCCTTTTCACAGTAGACATGCAGTTACCCCCCCCCTATTTATGAACCGAAAGCAACTTGCGCAGAATGTCCGCATTCATATAACCGAAAAAAGCCAACGCAATTGCAAGACAGGCAATAGCGCTCAAAAAGCCAGCACCGTAGGCTGACAGATAATAAAAGGCGAACACTCCAAGAATTGAAACCAAAGTCAGAATCTGCTCAGCCCGGTCTTCGACAAGCTTCGCAAACTTAGCGACTTTAATCCTGCGGTACTCATTCACCACGATCATCGCCAAGAGGGTTGCAAAAGACGCTCCATATAGACCAAAGCGTGGAATCAACAAGACACACAGCAGGGCGCAAAGAGCAGCAGACACCGCAGTAGTGGTTCCCATAATTCCAGTCTCTTTATGTGCGGTGAAGATACCGCCATAAAAACCGGAAATATTGCTGAAGTACGTCGCCAAGAGCAATATCGGTACATACAACATGCCCTCGCCGAATGAACCCTTAATCAGGACGCCATACACAAGAGGCATAAGCGCGGACATAAGCAGAACGACGCTCATCATGAAACGCCTTAGCGCCCGATACACAGAGTTATAGAAAGCCGACTCATCCTCATCAGAGTTTAGGGCTCGAGCTGAACTCTCCTTCCAAGACTGATAGAAAAAGCCATACACCTGATCCATGATACCGGGGAACTTGTACGACACTGCATACACGCCGGCAGCAGAAGGCCCAAGCGTACTCATGATAATGAGCCTGTCCAGCAAGTTATTAATAGTCCAGGAAACCTTATTAGGGATGAGCGGAAATGAATACCGTAGAAGGTTTAAAGCATAGGAGATAGAGAGAGCCGACGGATCGATATAACGCCAGAGCCTCCGCATTACCATGAACACGAGAGCAACACCGCCCTGCGCAATGACCGTTGCAGATAGCATACCCACAACGCCCCAGCGAAGAACGGCGATAAAGAGAACATTGAGCAAAATGGTAAAAGCACTCGCGGCAAAGTTCATGACGGAATATCCCACGGTATCCCCGAAACCACGAAGGACAGCAGAAGCCATCTGCAGAAGCGCGCCAGCAACAACAAGTCCCACGACCCAGCCAAGATTTTCAGGCTCAAAAAGCAACCATACCAGAATCGCCATGACTGCAAAGCATACGCATCCGGCAAGAAGTACAGCGCATGACGCTGTCACGGCTGTAGACCGATCCTCATCGGTACGGCAGTCAATGAGAAACCGAAACAGCGCTTCATCCATAAGCAGCGAAACCGCAGGAACGCAAAATAAAGCAATAGTATTGATGTAGTCTACGGTGCCGTAATCAGCAGTGGAAAGAACCGATGTATAGAGCGGAAGCAGAAGAAACGACACGAGCTTTGTTGCCATGCCGCCAACTGCGATAATGCCGGTATTTTTGATAAGTCGGCTTGTCTCTCCCATTACGAAAGCGCCTTTCTAAGATAAGCCCACGAATGCTCACGCAGAGAATCAAGAAGAGAGTCCACATCACCCCAGTCACAAGGGGGAACATCGTCGGCACACATAACGTTGACGCAACGGTCAGACAGCCCGATATTGCCCAACAAGTCGCGCATACGCGCACCAGACTTATCTGTTGCATATACGCGGAAGGGCTTATGGAAGAGAACAGAGAATACAGTTGCATGAAAGGAATTGGTAACGATGAGGTCTGCGTGTGCGATAAGAGAAACGAACTCTTCAGGGCCAACGCCAAACAGGTTAATTGAATTTGGGATATCTAGATTATTCTCAGATATATAAGCCACCTTCATGCCTGTTGCCTCCGTCATCGCGACGGTGCTCTCGATAAGCTCAGGACATTCACGCAAAAGATACATGAAAATATATTCACCTTGCAAGACATCTTTAGATGCCATGTCGGTATAGTCATCGGATTCCAACAAAAGTGTGGGATCTAAAACAACGTCGATAGGCGTATCGACAAGTGGCTGAAATAGCGGAACCGTCTCCTCCTCGCGAACAGACAAAAAATCAAACCTTGAAAGTAAATCGGATACAAGTTGCTCATCAAAATTCTCCGGTCTAAAGAAAGTGTGAGCAAGACTGGGAGCGTAAGCAACTCGTCGACTATCTCCGGCAAATGAAAGGAAATAGGGGCCAACAACGCCTTGTGTGCAATCGAGATTCCAAATTTGATCGCTTCCGCAAATAAAACAATCAAACTGCTCAGCGAGTTCGTACATATCACTTTCTTTTTTCCAGAAATACGGTCTCTTTGTAAGCCTGAAATACTTTTTAGAAAATTCCGCGAATGCAGCCTTTCTAGACGACTGCTTACGCCAACAGCGCATTGCGCGCAGCGTCATCTTCGGGTGGCGAGGTTGGAAAAACCTATATTGCTCATAGTCACGAGAACGATAGTCGATTATTCGCACCTCATGCCCCATGCCTTTCAAGACTTCTTGAAGCGCATAAGACTGAAGTGCAGACCCGAAATTTAAAGCACCGTGGAAAGTAATCGTTCCAATCTTCATTATTTATCTGTTCCTGTTCACCCAAATATGAATAGCATCTGAAAGGCTGAGTCCAGTTACCCCATCAGCAGCTAGAGAAAGCGATGCGAGAAGATAGCGGCTGTAATCCGAAGTGCGCAGAGCCTTCTCAATATCCTTCCATCTACCATTCATCGAAGTACTCACTCTGCTGAACTCATCAATTGAATTGAACGTGTCACAACAACAAGCAAATAAAATCTTACGAGCGCAGTTGTCCAGAGCGACAGTTCTCCCAAGCAAGAGCGGTCCGAACAAAGGAAAAATGCGATTGAAGTCTTCCTGACTATAATTAATCCCCAGCTCTGCACGTAAAGAAATCAACTCATCAAGAACCCAATACGAATCAAGCCCTTTAACATTCGTAGGGGTAGACTGCATTATGGATCCAGGACGGATTCGGTAATAATAGCCACTCAAATCATAACAAGGTTCATCGTTAAAGCGACAATCTATCCATACCGGATGAATCAGATCTTCGTACCATGCACCAACGGGAAAACCTAGTCGATTCCAGACTTCACGACGATATAGCCTGCCCCACGGCACCATCCAACTAGCTCTATCGTTCTCTATCTCGCCAAGCAAACCATCATCAGACATATATCTAAAAGTCGATGTAACGAAATCCGCAGATGTTTCATCGAGTCTGCTCCGCATATCCTCAAGATACCCTGGCCCGATCATGTCATCAGAATCCACGAACATGATGTACTTACCGCGAGAAACTCTAAGACCCGCATTACGTGCTGCGGAAAGGCCGCCGTTAATTTGGTGAATTACAAGAACATTAGGCATTAGTCCATACAAATCGGCTATAACGCCAGAATCATCTTTAGACCCGTCATCTACAATAATAACCTCAAACTTGCCAGAAAACTCCTGTGTCACAATGGAATCAAGGCAAGGTTTGAGGTATTTTTCAACGTTGTATACAGGCACAATAATAGAAATGTCGTAAGATATGCCTTCCTTAAAAACAATAGGCATGAACATATTGGATGGTCTCTTGGAAACCATGCTAAGCTTCGCCTTAGACGCATAGGATATAGCATCGGAACGACGACATAACCTAAGTAAGCCATCATAAATAGGGCTAGAAAGTAGAAGTTTTATAGCCTTCTTAATTAAATTAAGAATATGCAACAACTGACTCCTCCCATCTTCAAAGTCGAATAAATATGCGCTTCCATCAATTCGGACATTTAAGTTATGATGCCCCAACATGCAATCAATAAGACCAATCGCAGACAGCACCCCATAGAGGAATAGACTACAAACAATAAATCACAAACGAAAGCGTCTATTGACTCACCCAGACCATGGGAGCGTTGAAGAACTTCTTTGAAAAAATGTGCAAAGACTAGCTTCTAAGCATCGACCGAAATAACTAAAGCCCAAGGAATGAATACACCGCACGACAAGACTGAACCTTTGATATCGGTTCAATCGTAAATTCTTGTCACTTAATTGAAAGCTAAGGACAAACTCGGTCAGGACTAATAATGCTCCAACTAAATATATTAGAAAATAGCAATAATGACCTGCATTATACAAATAGACGACGGAGACATTTAAAGCAGCTTAGTAAGTGCCGAGCAGAAAAAGAAACGATACTGCAATTTGACAAAACAAGACTATGAACTAAGTCCGGACAATTGCTGATTCGACTCTGATACTCGCTTTTAATTGTTTTATCAAATTGCCTTTTCACCTCTTTATCCACTTCACAATGCCAAAGAACTTCATCAAGATCACAATAGTGTCGACAGATACCCCTTTTGGCATTATTTACTGAATCGCTCGACCATTCACTCGCATAACGAATCAACTCATCGCTTACAAAGCTCCAATCAGTTATCTGATCCTCTTTAAACTGCTTCGTACTATTAGCGCCATGCTGACGATAGTAGTAAAGCGGCTCGTCAATGTGAAATAAACTCTTTGCAATATCGAAAACAGGAAGAAGTTGACAAAGATCCTCACCGTGCATAAGGCCAACTCGTTTCGAGTACCACTCATCACTGGCAAACAAATCTCTCCGAATGACCTTATTCCAAACGCTATTGAAATCGCATCCGCACAACAGGTTTTTAACAGCATCAAAAGATTCGCCCGTATGCATACCAGAACAGATATCAACTTTTAACGAGGGTTTAATAGGCATCAATCCCATGGTAAAGTCAAATGAAATGATATCAGCACCAGTCGAGGCAATTACATCGCATACCTTTTTGATGCAGCCTTCAAGAAGAGCGTCATCGGAGTCGAGCGAAAGAATATAGCGCCCACTCGCCTTACGAAGACCGTCTCGACGTGCAGCGAGAAGACCTTCGTTGTCCTTATGAATAACGAAGGCTCTCTCACGCTTATCGCAATAAGCATCGCAAATCTCGGGAGATCCATCGGTGGAACCATCATCCACAAGAATCACCTCAAAAGAGCCGGTCCCTTGAATATCAATAGATTCCAGACAAGCGGGAAGAAAACGCTCGGTGTTATATACCGGTACAACAATACTGATGTCAGGCGTTTCGTCATGCATAAATAACTCCTAATAGCGCCGACGAATACGGAAAAAGATCGCAGCTGCCGCCATATACAAACGTAATGACAAAATAAAACACGAAAAATAAAAAGCCCAGAGTTCCAGTTAGAAACCGCTCTCTACCAAGGTTTTCAGATAAAAAGGGGTAAACCAAACCTGAAATGAAAAGAAAAGGGAAACTGAGTCGAATTAGCTCAGGACTGATGCTCGCAAATTGAGCGAATAAGGAAGAAATTATGCCACAGCTCGTATAAAAATTAAGTGTCCATCGATCAATGCTCGTGGTCAAACCCTTACTACCCAACATCCATATAGCAAGGCAAAATAGAAAATAAATAAGCATTGTGATATTAAATGAGCCCATTCCAGCGTGTTTGATCTGAAAGCTATATGACGACGTAAATAGAGACACGAGCTCCATTACATCCGGTCCAATCATAATCACACAAATAGCAAAAATGATAACGCCAACGCATGCAAGAAGTGCAACGGTCTTGTATGAACGTTCGTGTCTGCGGTTGAAGCATGAAATATAAATAATCCAAATTAAAAGTCCTATGATAGACATTTTGTGAAAGCCAACTGCAAGAGCCAAATAAACAATAGCGGGGACGCGCTTCTCACGGAACAGCTCATAGAGCATCATGACGAGCATACTAGTAGCAAGACATTGCCTAATTATGTTTAACGTATAACCGAACACAACGAAACAAAGAAAGAAACCTACGACAGGATACCCGCGAGGATACAACTTCCTAACAACTAAAATATAGGGAAGGAGAACGATGGCTTCACAAAGAAAAAGAACAGCGTGGAAATCACCAGTCAGTCTCCCCAGGATCCAGAAGAGAATTACGAATAGCGGCTCTTGATCTGAGCAAGCACCCATAGCACCTGTGAGCGAATAATACTGCGAGGCGTAAAAACACCTGAGAGGATATGCCGAGGTATCGGTACCGACAGATGCATCGCGCAGCCCCGCCACCAAACAAAGGGGGAGAACCGCGATAACCGCAAGAAGAAAACTGACGCGCTTATTAGGTATCTTTAGCGAAAAATATAGCAATGCAATATGGGACACAAAGGCAATGAAATAGATTGGCATCTCTACACCTGCTTTGCATATCGTTTGTAAACCGTCGATTTACCTCCGGTCGAAACCACGTCGAAAACACCAACACAGCAGTTAAACACATCTTGAAAATAGATGTTATACAAAAAGCTGCCATGGCATTCAGTAACGTTAAACAGATGCGCGCTAATAGAAAAACTCACCTTATCAACCTTTTATCACGGGAGTTACCCGATAGCCTTACCAGAAATTGCAGCATATAACGCATAGAAAGCGTTATGAACCCTAGGAGAGATAGAAAAGAGAGCACAGCGTAACCTCCATTTTGAACAAGCATATGGGTTCCTCGACGCCCTCCAGGCAAGCCCTCGAGCATTCCTCAAATATTTCTGGGCGTCAGCCTTACTATCAAATCCGTCCGGATCAACCCTCATTGCAACGCGGAGCGTACAGAATGATTGAAAACACTCAAACTCGCCCTGAAATTCAGACCCGGCAAATCGTCGAACAGTCTCAATAGTCCTGTCCATGTCTTTAGCATGCTTGGAACCCTGCTTTCTGAGCGTTGTAATGGAACCAGGTCTCGTCACGTATGCATAAAAGCACGCATCAGAGAATGCAACCTTTTGAATTTTGGAACAAATTTTAGCAATTACGCCCATGTCTTCGAAGAGCTGCCCCTCAGGAAAGACAAGGTCGTTAATAAGAGATCGTTCAAAGAGCTTTCCGCACGCAGAGCCGCTCTCACCGCTTAATAAAAGTAATTTTCGTAAATGCTCAATTCCAGATTCAACATGGAATTCTACATTCTGCCCCATCTTATAGTTATCAAGAACAGGCGTCTTCGCAAAGGAGCCGATAACGAGCGAAACTTGATACTTGTCAGCCGCTTCGACCATCAACTCAACAGTTCGCGAATCAATCAAATCGTCCCCATCAACATACATGACATAATCGCCGTGGCACCTTTGAGTACCAAAGTTACGAGCAGAAGAAAGACCGCCGTTTTCCTTATGCAAAATCTTAAATCGCGTGTCTGATCCAACGGCATCTTCAATAAGATCAATAGTATTATCAGTACATCCATCATCCACAATAATATATTCGATATTCGAATAAGTCTGACCAAGCAATGAGTTTACGCAAGGAAGCGCGAACATACCCACGTTGTACATGGGGACAATGACACTAACCAGAGGCTTAGCAACATCAGAAGCCATATATCTAAGACCTCCTGAGAACAAAACGATATATCAACGCTCTAACGGAATTTGGCATCAGACAGACGACGGCATGCGGTAAATAAGAACAGATATAATCGCATTTTGTGAAATAGCCACGCTCAACTTGAGCACGCTTAAATGCTTTAGCGTACTTAAGATACTGCGAGCCCCCCCTGCGAGCATAGAAATCCCCACTAACGCGCATCGCAACAAGCGGTTCCTTCAGGTTATCCGCCTTGCAGCCACATGCGAGCATCCTGTTAAAAAGGTCCCAATCCTCAAAGTAGAGAAAATCGGAACTGTAGTTACCAGCCTCCATGACTTTCGACTTTCTAAACGTCATAGGAGGATGACGAAAGGGATTTCGCCTTTTGGAATAAGAACGTATAGCGTCGATGCCCTTGGGAAGATCTGTGGCCGCAACAGGTTCATTGGGAGTCGTGACGAATTCGATAACATCGCTTCCGACCATATCGAGACCACTATCAATAGCGGCAAGCTGTTTCTCCATACGATCCGGACGAGCTATATCATCAGTGTCCATGCGTGCAACAATTTCGTTAGAGCAAGCAAGGATGCCTTGGCGCAGTGCATACCCAAGTCCATGGTTTTTTTCATACGAAACAAAATTGAACAGTCCGGGATGCAGGAAGTCATAATCTTGGAGCACGTCTTCAAGCTCATGCGTAAGCGGACCATCCTTGACCATGACGATCTCGGCAGGAGAAACCGTTTGATTCAGCATGCTGTCTAAAGCTTGAATTAAAAAGGCAGGATTTTCTTTTTTGTAAATGCTCATCAACACACTGTAAGAAGAAGAAAAGTTTGTCTGCATCTATCGTCCCGTTCTCTTCTTTCCAAACATGGCACCAAAAGTGCCAGTAAAGCACTTCCAATCCATCGCAAAACAACGGTTTTGGACATAGCGAAGCTCAATCTTCTGGCGCAGGCCGCTCTCGAAGGTTGCCTCGTTACGATCGGTTGCCTGCCACAGACCAGTAATACCGGGCTGAACAGAGAGCAGCTCAGCCTTTTCCTCGTCGGAAAAGTGCTGTTCAAGCTCATCCCTTGTAATGGGACGCGGTCCAATAACGGAAAGATCGCCGTTAAGCACGTTCAGGAACTGAGGCATCTCGTCGATAGAGCATTTACGAATGAACTGACCAATCTTGGTAATACGAGGGTCATCGTCAACCTTGCGCTCGACTTCCCACTGATGTAGCTGCTCGGGACTCAGATACTTCTGAACGTTGCCAGCATCGGCGACCATACTGCGAAGCTTAAAAATCCTGATTGTCTTTCCGCCCTTGCCAACGCGCTCTTGCGTATACACAGGGCTGCCGGGCGATTCAAGGCTAATAAGTGCGCACACCACAGCAATAGGAATAAGCAATAGAACACTCATCAAAAGGCTGAACACAAGGTCAAACAGCCTCTTAACAAAGCGATAGCCAAGCGTACCGCTCGGCTTTATCTGATCGAAAGCCAGTGCATCCCCCATTGATGTACAGTTCTCTGTCATTTCCTTAGCAGCCACAGTCAAACTTACGTCCCCGTTGTCCAGGGATCCCCCAATCGGTAAATTCAAAAATGCGAACGAATAGCTGGTGCAACGTCTCCCTTACGTTTTGCTGGGAACGTCGAGCGGTAGCAGCTCCCTAAAAGTGGAATCGCCATCGCCCACGTCTACCAAGCACCAGCGCTTATGACGGTCGATCTTTTTAACGCGGGCCTCTTGCCCCACCAAGGGACCCTGCTCTATGTGCAACACGCCGTCTTCTATGCGCGCTACGCTGTTGCGCACAACACCGTCGTCGTCCAACACGCTGCGGTACCAGTCCTGTGCATCGTCCGGCATGGGCATGTACGCCCGCTCCCTACTGCCGGCGATACGACAGCCAAAGCTCAACTGAGCCAAAGCCCTATCGAGCGCGGCGGCATCGTGCGTGGCGACGAAGAAATATTCCTTGTACATGGGTTTGGTTTGGAGCGACCAGGCGCCATCCCGCTTAAACCAGAACTCCTTTTGCATCACAAAAGAGTCCTGCATCAGGTTGTGCGGGATAATGCGGCGAACCTTTTCGCAGGTCTCGCGCTCTTTTCCATGGGGGGTGTGGACCAGATACCAGCGGACGCGGCCGTGCTGGCTGTTGGTGGTGGCGCCGTTAAATGCGCCCGGCAGCTGCTCTTGGCGCCGTGCCGTCTGTTCCATGTTTTCGCCCCCTCTTTTGGTTTTGCGATGCACGCAAATGCAGGGGCGTTTAGAACAGGCTTCTAGCTCGCAGCATGGCGCATTCGCAAAAGTACAGGTTTTTGTATTTTTCTTGAGATGACATTATACGAGCAATTAATCAGCGTTTGCCCAGATTACACAAAATGTACTGCCATTAGGTGCATCTCCATACCCCTCTATAAAAACCTGTACCTTTTTGTGCAACAAAAAAAGCCGCTCAACCAGCGGCTTTTCTTATTTCGGCATGAAAAAGGCGACCGGCCTTTGCGGACGGTCGCCTTTGTTAATTGTTGTGAAGCTTGCCTTAGGCGCGGGTCTTGATCTCCTCGAGCACCTTCACAACAAACTCGTCAACGCTCATCTGAACGGTCTCGTTGGAGCGATCGCGGACAGAGATGTTGCCGGCCTCGACCTCCTTCTCGCCCAAGATGAGCATGTAGGGCACGCGGTCAATGGAGCGGGCCTCGCGGATCTTGTAGCCGATCTTTTCGTCGCGGTCGTCGCAGACAACGCGGATGCCGGCCTCCTCCAGCTTGGCGCACACCTCGTGGGCGTAGTCGCGGCTCTTCTCGGACACGGGCAGGGCCTTGACCTGCACGGGAGCCAGCCAAGTGGGGAACTTGCCCGCAAAGTGCTCAATCAGAATACCGATGAAGCGCTCGATGGAGCCAAAGCACACACGGTGCAGCATGATGGGGCGCTTCTTGGTGCCGTCGGCGTCCACGTACTCCAGATCAAAGTTGAGCGGCATCTGGAAGTCGAGCTGCACGGTACCGCACTGCCAGGTACGGCCGAGCGAGTCTTCCAGGTGGAAGTCGATCTTGGGGCCATAGAAGGCGCCGTCACCCTCGTTGACCTCGTAGTCCATGTGCAGCTGCTCAAGAGCAGTGCGCAGGCCCTCCTCGGCGCGCGCCCAGTCCTCGTCCGAACCCATGGAGTCCTCGGGGCGGGTGGAAAGCTCAACGTGATACTTAAAGCCAAACTTCTGGTACACGGAGTCAATGAGGTTGACCACGCCCACGATCTCGTCGGTCAGCTGGTCGGGACGCACAAACAGGTGGGCGTCGTCCTGGTTAAAGCAGCGCACGCGGAACAGGCCATGCAGGGCGCCGCGCAGCTCGTGGCGGTGTACCAGGCCAATCTCGCCGGCGCGAATGGGCAGTTCGCGATAGGAATGCGGCTTGGAGGCGTACACCAGCACGCCACCCGGGCAGTTCATGGGCTTAATGCAGTACTCTTCGTCGTCAATGACGGTGGAGTACATGTTGTCCTTGTAGTGGTCCCAGTGGCCCGAGGTCTTCCACAGCTGCTTGTTCATGATGAGCGGCGTGGAGATCTCCACGTAGCCGGCCTTGTGGTGAATCTCGCGCCAGTAGTCCAGCAGCGTGTTCTTAAGGATCATGCCGTTGGGCAGGAAGAACGGGAAGCCGGGGGCCTCGTCGCGCATCATAAAGAGGTCCATCTCGCGGCCGATCTTGCGGTGGTCGCGCTTCTTGGCCTCCTCCAGCATGTGCATGTGCTCGTCGAGCTCTTCCTTGGTGGCAAAGGCGACGCCGTTGATGCGGGTGAGCATCTTGTTGTCCTTGTCGCCCTTCCAGTAGGCGCCCGAGACGCCGGTGAGCTTAAAGGCCTTCAGCGCCTTGGTATAGCAGATGTGGGGGCCGACGCACATATCGATGTAGTCGCCCTGCTGGTAGAAGGTGATGCGGGCGTCGTCGTCCAGGTCGCCGATGTGCTCAACCTTGTACTTCTCGCCGCGCTCCTCCATAAGGGCAATGGCCTCGGCGCGGGGCTTCTCGAAGACGGTGAACTTGAGGTTCTCCTTGACGATCTTTTTCATCTCGGCCTCGATCGCGGGGAAGTCGTCCTCGCTGATCTTGACGCCCTCGGGCAGGTCGACGTCGTAGTAGAAGCCGTTGTCGGTCGCGGGACCGTAGGCAAAGTCGGCCTCGGGGTACAGGCGCTTGATGGCCTGCGCCATGATGTGCGCGGCAGAGTGGCGGATGACGTGCGTGACCTCGTCCTGCGGGAGCTCGGCCACCGAACCGTCATTGTAGAGTGCCTTCATGGGTATGTTTTCTCCTCTCGGATGCCTGATGCAAGTGCGTGCGATGCGCTCGGCGTTTTAACTTGCATCATTATAGGCAGGTTGCCTTGGTATACAAGCGCCCGCCGCACCTTAATGGCACGGCGGGCGATTTTCTACGCATGCTTCATCGTGTGGGGCGGGTTGCGCGTTTGGCTTGCGGCGTGCCCGCAGCTTGCGGCCGGCCCGGCGATGGATGCGTTACTGGATGCGAGTTCGGCAGTAGGGGCAGACCTTCCAGTGCGCATCAAGCGGGCGATGACAGCTGGGGCAGACGTTGCGAACCTGGGTATCGCACACCGGGCAGACGACGAAGTCCTTCTCGATGGGCGCGCCGCACTGCGGGCAGGTGCCGTACTGGGCAAGCTGGCGCTCGCGCAGGGCCATGTCCAGCTCCTGCTCCTCGCGGTCGGACGCGTAGGAGTGCGGGCGCAGGACCAGGTAGGCAATGAGACCCACAAACGGAATGAGGGCGATGATGCCCCATGCCACGTAGGCGCTGGCGCCGCGGCGGCGAGCGTCGATAAACACATAGACGACCGACAGCACATACAGGGCGATGATAAAGCCAACGAAGGCATAGACGACGCCCATAAGCTGCGGCGACATGAGCTCGGAGATGTACTTGGACATTACGGGTACCTTTCGGAATATTAACAGTTCTGTCAAGTTTACCACGGGGTTTGTTTATATGGGACCACGGCTAGGGGCTGGGCTGGCGCGGACACAAACATCTCAATCTGTAACAGGTGGGAGCGGACTCCGGGTCTAGATGTTACAGATTGAGACAAACGGAGGACCCGCCAGACTAACGTCTCAATCTGTAACGTCTGGAACCCAAATCCTCGTCTAACTGTTACAGATCGAGACGAACGGTTGCCGTAGTTGTCGGCAGACGAGGTTGTCGACGTTGCCGGGTCTCCCCTCGTCTGCCGTTGGCGGATGCTGCGGGGCTGTTCGCCGCATTGCCGCCGCGCTGTGGGCGCGCAGACCGTAGGATAGTCCTATTGACAGCCTGTCAACTCGTCTGGGAGGCACCGTGGCAGAAACGTTTGATATCGCAATTGTCGGCGCCGGCATCACCGGATGCGCCATCGCGCGGCAGCTCGCGCGATTTGACCTGTCCATTTGCGTGGTCGAGGCGGCTAACGATATTGCGCTGGGCGCGTCGAAGGCCAACGGCGGCCTGGTGCACGCCGGCTACGATCCGGCACCGGGCACGGTTAAGGCACAGGTCAACGCCCGTGGCTGCGAGTTGTACGGTACGTGGGCGCAGGAGCTGGGCTTTTTGTTTTGCCGTACCGGTTCGATGGTGCTGGGCTTTAACGACGAGGACCGTGCGCAACTGGAGAAGCTGCGCAGCAACGGCCTAGCCAACGGCGTGCCCGAGCTGTCGATTATCGGCCCCGAGCGCATCCACGAGCTGGAGCCGCGCGCGAGTGCCGAGGCGACGTGCGCGCTGTGGTGCCCCTCGACCGGTTTTGTCGATCCGTTTGAGGTCGCCATCGCCGCGCTGGAAAACGCCGTGGACAACGGGGTGACGTTCATGCGGTCCGCTCCGGTGGAAGCGATTGAAGTCGCGCGCTCGGGTGACGACGCGCGCTTTACGCTGGCGACCCCCGCTGGCAACGTGCGCTGCCGCTACCTGATCAACGCCGCGGGCAACGGCGCCGCCGACATCTCGCATATGGCGGGTGCCGAGGAGTTCCAGATGGTCTGGCGCCAGGGCAACATCGTGGTGCTGGACAAGGAGCCACGCACGCTCATGCCGCTCTACCCCGTGCCGACGCCGGTGTCCAAGGGTGTTATCGTCACGGGCACCGTACACGGCAACACCGTGATTACCGCGACGGCTGCCGTGCGCGAGCCGGGCGACACGCAGACCTATGCGAGCGATGTGAACGCGCTGCTGACCGGCGCGCGCAAACTGGTGCCCGATCTGGACACGCGCCGCGTGGTGCGCGCATTTGCCGGCGGTCGCCCAGTCATTCAAGGAACGAACGACTTCTTTATTGGACAGTCGGCCGTGGTGCCGGGGCTTTTCCAGGCGGCAGGCATTCAGTCGCCGGGCGTGGCGAGCGCACCGGCCATTGCCGAGCGCATGGAGCTTGTGATGCGCGAGGCGGGCGTGGAGCTGCACGAGCGGGAGGACTGGAACCCAATTCGCCGCGCGCCGGACGACTTTGACCGCGCACCGCTGGCGCGCAAGGAGGAGCTGATCGAGTCCGATCCCACGTGGGGACAGATTGTCTGCCGCTGCGAGACGGTGCCCGAAGCCGAGATCGTGGCCGCGATTCAACGCCGACCGGGCGCGGTTTCGGTCGAGGGCGTCAAGCGCCGCTGTCGTGCCGGCATGGGTCGGTGCCAGAGCGGGTTTTGCCAGAGCCGTGTGGTGGCGATCCTGGCGCGGGAGCTGGGCTGCGACCCCAGCGAGGTGTTGTTGGAGGACGCAGGTTCTTGGCTGGTTGAGGGACCGCTGAAGGGGGTGCGCTAGGATGGCGGAATTCAAATCGAGCGCGATTGATTGCAGCGTCGTCGAAGCCGTACAAACGCAAGCCTTCGACGTGGTAATTATCGGCGGCGGACCTGCCGGCATGGCGGCCGCGCTGGCCGCGCATAAGGCCGGCGCGCGCGTGGCCATCGTGGATCGCGAGCAGCACCTGGGCGGCATCCTCCGTCAGTGCATCCACCCCGGCTTTGGCCTGTCGCACTTTAAGCAGGAACTCACCGGTCCCGAGTACGCCCAACGCTTTATCGACCAGGTGCGCGCGACCGACATTGCGCTGTTCCTGGGCAGCATGGTGATTGGGATCGATTCGAGCGAGGGCGCGGAAGCCGCCGCGGTCCATACCGTCACGCTCATGAGCCCCGCCGGCATGCTACAGCTCACCGGACGCGCGGTCGTCCTTGCCATGGGATGCCGTGAGCGCACCCGCAGCGAGATCAAGATACCCGGCAGCCGACCCGCCGGCGTGTTTACGGCGGGCCTAGCGCAGCGATACATCAATATCGAAAACCTTAAGCCCGGCTCGAGCGCTGTCATTTTGGGCTCGGGCGACATCGGGCTTATCATGGCACGCCGCTGCACACTCGAGGGGATTTCGGTCGAGGGCGTGTACGAGCTCATGCCATACGCCAATGGTCTGCGCCGCAACGTCAAGAACTGCTTGGACGACTTTGGAATTCCGCTGCACCTGTCCACCACCGTCACGCGCGTGATCGGGCACGACCGCGTGGAAGCCGTCGAGGTAAGCCAAGTCGACGAGCACCTGGCGTCCATTCCGGGGACCGAGCGCATTGTTCCGTGCGACACGCTGCTGCTTTCGGTGGGCTTGATTCCCGAGAACGAGCTTTCAGTTGCCGCGAGCGTAGAGCTTGACCCGCGCACGCGGGGCGCCGTGGTGGACCAGAGTCTGCAGACAGGCGTGCCGGGCATCTTTGCCTGCGGCAACGTGCTGCACGTACACGACCTTGCCGACAACGTAACGACCGAGTCCGAGAGGGCTGGCGCAACTGCAGCGGCGTACGCGATGGGGGCCGGCGCGGGCGCCGTTCCGGACTGCGAGCTCACGGTCTCCCCTGCCGGCATCGCGGGCTACGCGCTGCCGGGACGCATTACGGCCACGGCGCTCGCCAAGCTCAACTTCCGCGTGCGCCGACCCGTCGACGCCGCCAGCGTGAGGATCTTGGCCGACGGCGAGGAACTGTTGGCCGGCAAGGTCCGCCCGTTTAAACCGAGCGTAATGGAAAGCTTCCCGCTGCCGGCGAAGGTGATTCAACGCGCGCTCGATCTGGGTGCCAGCGAGATTGTCCTGTCCGTCGAACCCGTTGAAGAGGAATAGCTCATGAGCACGAATGCGACCGAGACGCTGCAGTTCAACTGCACCACCTGCCCATCCGAGTGCCTCTTGACCGTGGAGGTGGAGCGCGACGCAGACGGCGCCGTGGTAGAGGTGCGCTCCGTGGCCGGCAACAGCTGCCCGCGCGGTAATAGGTTCGCGCACCAGGAGCTCACCTGCCCCATGTGCGTGCTCACCACCACCGTGGCCGTATCCGGCAGCGACGAGGTGCTGCTGCCCGTGCGCACGGCCGAAGCCATCCCGCTAGAACTCCACGCCCAAGCCATGGCCCTCATCCGCGGACTAGTGGTCAAAGCCCCCATCCGCATGGGTGACGTCGTGCTAGAGAACCTCCTAAACACCAACATCAACCTAATCGCCAGCATGGACATCGACCCAGCCTAAGCAGCTAATTTAGGACGGGGTCTTTAGCTACCCCCGCCATCCATCCCGCCCCTCCTCAATTGCGGTGAAATACGGACTGTTTTATGGCTTCAGGCCGCTAAACAGTCCGTATTTCACCGCAACTTATGAGGGCGCGCTGGAATGCTAAGGAGTGTCCCAAAGTGCCGGCATAAAAGGAACGTCCCTATGTGCCGGGCTTGGGATACCATGGTGGCACCCTAACGAAAGGACGATGTATGGCACATGTCGATGAACAGCGTGTGGCGCGCGTGCTCGATGCGCTCGAGGCTCAGCACCCCGGCGCACAGCTGCTCGTAAACGACCCGTGGTCGATTTATTACCTGACCGGCTTTTATGCCGATATGTTCGAGCGTTTTTGTGGCGTGCTGCTCGCACGCGGCAGCGAGCCCGTGATTTTGGTCAACGCGCTGCATCAGCTGCCCGAGTATGACAATGCCCGCATCGCCTATCACACCGACAACGATGTCGTGGCCGATGCCATCGCTCGCGAAGTCGATCCGACCAAACCACTCGGCATCGACACCGTCATGCGCTCTGGCTTTTTGATGCCGCTCATGGAGCGCCACGCAGCCAGCGAGTTTTTCCTGGGTGACTTTGCCGTCACCGCCGCACGCACCTACAAGGATGCCGCCGAGCAGGAGCTTATGCGCGCGTCCTCGGCCGCTAACGATGCCGTAATGGCCGATGTTATCAAGCTCGTCCACGAAGGCGTGACGGAGCGCGAGATTGCCGACCAGACGCTCGGCCTGTATCGCAAGCACGGCTGCGAGGGCTTTAGCTTTCCGCCCATCGTGAGCTTTGGCGCTAATGCCGGCGACCCGCACCACGAGCCCGACGACACCCTGCTCAAGCGCGGCGACGTGGTGCTGTTCGACATTGGCGGGCGTCGTCGCAACTACTGCTCGGACATGACGCGCACGTTCTTTTGGGGCGAGCCGGACGAGGGGACGGCGCGTATCTACGACATCGTGCGCCGTGCCAACGAGGCCGCCGAGGCACTCATCGCACCGGGTGTGCGCATGTGCGACCTGGACCGCGCCGCGCGCGACGTGATTGAGGATGCGGGCTATGGGCAGTACTTTACGCACCGCCTGGGACACTCGATCGGTCTGCAGGACCACGAGCCGGGCGACGTCTCACTTGTCAACGAGCAAGTCGTAGAGCCTGGCATGACGTTCTCCATCGAGCCGGGCATCTACCTCCCCGGCCGCACCGGTGTCCGCATCGAGGACCTGGCCCTGGTGACCGAGAACGGCGTCGAGATTCTCAACGCCTACCCCCACGATCCGGTCCGCCTAGACTAGCCAATGTGACAAAGGGACAGCCCCTTTGTCACATTGCGATTACGCCGCGCCACGAAAACGGCCCATCTACTACGTTTAACCCGCATGGGTCGACCATAACCGAGTTTTCGCAAAATACGCAAGCCGTCTACCTGCGGTTTTAATTTCGCGATGTTCCGTATGGTCGGGGGTAACCGGTCAAACGTAGTAGATAGGCCCATTTCGTGGCAAGCGAGTCAACTCAGGGCACAGGGTAGCAAAAAGCCCCGTCCCAAATTGACTGCTTTTGAGTTGCGGTGATATACGGACTGTTTAGGGCTCCTGGCTTGTAAAACAGTCCCTATTTCACCGCAACTGATGAGGGGATGGGTTAGCGGAGCAGACCGGCTACTTCGCCGGCTAGGGTAATGGTGCCGGCGGCTACGAAAGGCTCGCCGGCGGCATCGAGGGCCGCGAGGGCCTCGGAAACGCTGGGGTATACGCCCGCAAGCTTATCAGCATCAACGAGGGCGGCGAGCTCCTCTGCCGGCAGGGCGCGATCGGAATCGGTCTGGGTCACGACCACGCGGGGGAACGCCGGAACCAAAACGTCAACGATACCCGCCACGTCCTTATCGGCCAGCGCGGCGCACAGCAGCGTGGGGCGATTCTCTACGCAGGGATCGATCTCGTCCAGCGCGCTCACAAAGTTCTCGCAGCTCTGAGGGTTATGGCAGGCATCAATCAACTTGAGCGGATCAGTTCCCAGCACATCAAATCGGCCCGGTGTGGGGCAGCCCATAAGCGAAGCATCCAGTGCCTCGTGGTCGAGCTCGCGGCCCAGATAGCCCTCGCACAGCATAATCGCGCACGCAGCATTCTGCGGCTGATACGCCGGCTTGACCATGCTCGACGTATAGATCGCACGCGGCGTGGTGCAGCTAAACTCAACCGTATCGCCCACGTGCTCCGGCACCTTGGTCGTGGCATGGTTCACCACGAGCGGCACGATGCCGCACGCACGGCAGCGAGCATCCATTACGCGCTGAACGCTCGACTCGTGCGTACCCTCACCCAGCACAACCAGACGTCCGGGCTTGATGACCGCAGCCTTCTCCCCCGCAATGGCCTCGAGCGTATCGCCCAAAATACGTGTGTGATCGAGCCCAATGCCCGTAATGGCGACGACGACAGGATCGGTCGCACTCGTGGCGTCCCAGCGCCCGCCCATGCCGACCTCGAGCACGGCAACATCCACCGCGGCCTCGGCAAACACTACAAGTGCGGCAGCCGTCAGCAGGTCAAACGGCGTGATGGAATAGGCGCGCTCCCCCGCCGCCACACGGCGCGCATTCACACGACGCCCCGCCTCGACAGCTGCCGAAACGCCACGGGCAAAGGCCTCGTCGCTCACAACGTGGCCGTCAACCTCCATGCGCTCGGGATAGCGCACCAGCTGCGGTGACGTATACAGCGCGGTCTTGAGCCCCTCGCCGCGAAGGATAGCAGCTGAAAAACGCGTGGTCGAAGTCTTGCCATTGGTACCGGCGACCTGAATGCAATCAAAATACTCATCCGGACGCCCCAGTTCATCGAGCATATCGATAACCGTCTCGAGTAGAGGACCAGCATCCCCAGAAATCCGCCCCGTATCAGCAGCAATCCCCACAGCCTCATCAAACGAAAGCAGCTCAAACGAGAACGGCACAGAATACGACCCCGAACGCTTAGGCATAACCCAAAGTCCCCTCAACATAAAAAGAGGCCCGAATCAACAACGAGCCCCTCCCATACAAAATATCAGCCAAACACCGCTTTGCAGCAAGATCAAGGCCACAACCCAGTGGTTCTAACCTACCAGATGCAAACAACCACGTAAACGAACTAGGAGCGGCCCGACGCTTTGCTCGATACAAGTTCCGCACGCAAAGGACAGCACTAAATGTGCTGTCCGTCTTGCGCAGGACTGTTCGCAGTAGCGAGCAAAGCGTCGGGACGCGCCCCCCAGTAAGATCTACGAGAAGTCAGCAACCTGAGCAGTCAGTGCCGCCAGGATCTCCTTGAGCTCAGCTGCACGGTCCCTCTTCTTCTGGACCACCGCGGGCGCGGCCTTAGCCACAAAGCCCTCGTTGACCAGCGTCTTCTCGCAGCCGGCGAGCTCCTTCTGGGCCGCGGCGATCTCCTTCTCCAGGCGCGCCTTCTCGGCCGAAAGGTCAACCTTGCCCTCAAGCACCACAAAGACCTCGACGCCGCTGTCGACCACGGCGATGCTCGCGGCCGGCTTCTCAACGTCGGTACCCATGACCAGCGAGGCGGTGTTCGCCAGCGGTTCAATCGTCGAACGCAGGCTCTCGAGCTTCTCGATGTCCTCGGCACCGGCGCGCACGACCACGTCGAGCTCGGCCTTGGGGCTCACGCGGTAACGCGAGCGCGTGGCGCGAGCGGCGGAAACGACGGCGCGGCACAGCTCAAACGCGCGCTCGGCGGGCTCATCGACATACTTCGCGTAGTCGGCGGGCTCCGGCCACTTGGCGATCATGAGCGCCTCGGCGCGGTCCACGTTGCCCTCGGCGTCCAGATCGAGCACGCTCGCCGGCATGTTGTCCCAGATCTCCTCGGTGACAAACGGCATAAGCGGGTGCATCAGGCGAATGGAGGTGTCGAGTACAAAAATCAGGTTGCGCTGCGCCTGCAGACGGCCCTCGCCCTTCAGGCGGGCCTTGGTGACCTCGACGTACCAGTCGCAGACCTCGTTCCAGAAGAACTGCTGCACACCGCGGGCCATGTCGCCAAAGGTATAGTTCTCGATACCCTCGGTGACCATCTTGACGGCCTTGGCCAGGCGGCTGAACATCCAGGCGTCGGCCGGCGTCTCCACGACAGGCTCGCCGGGCGTGTAGCCCTCCATGTTCATGAGCAGGAAGCGGCTAGCGTTCCAGATCTTGGTCACAAAGCTCTTGGCCTGCTCGGTACGCGGACTGTCGATAAGCTTCTTAGTCTTCTTGTCGATGTTCGCGTCGAACTTGACGTCCTGGTTGTTGGTGCACAGCGTGAGCAGGTTGTAGCGCATGGCGTCGGCACCGTACATGCCAATGAGGTCCATGGGGTCAACGCCGTTGCCCTTGGACTTGGACATGCGGCTGCCGTCCTTGGCCAGGATCGTCGGGTAGATGACGACGTCCTTAAACGGCACCTCGTCCAGGAAGTACAGCGAGCTCATAACCATGCGGGCGACCCACAGCGCGATGATGTCGCGCGCGGTGACGAGTGCCGTCGTGGGATGATGGCCCTCGAGCAGCTCCGGCTTTTGCGGCCAGCCCTGCGTGGCGAAGGTCCACAGCTGCGAGCTAAACCACGTGTCCAGCACGTTCTCGTCCTGGTGCACGTGATGCCCGCCGCACTTGGGGCACACATCGGTGCCCTCGGTGAGGGCGTCCTCCCAACCGCAGTCCTCGCAGTAGAACACGGGGATGCGGTGGCCCCACCACAGCTGGCGGCTGATGCACCAGTCCTTAAGGTTCTCCATCCAGGTGGTGTAGGTCTGCGTCCAGCGCGCGGGGTGGAAGGTGACCTTGCCGGAGTTGACGGCGTCGAGCGCCGGCCCCTTGAGCTTGTCAACGGCCACAAACCACTGCTCGGACAGCCACGGCTCAAGCGCGGCGTCGCAGCGGTAGCAGTGCATGACGGAGTGATCGAGGTCCTCCACGTGATCGAGCAGGTCGTGCTCCTCGAACCACTTGATGACGGCCTCGCGGCACTCGTCGCGGTTCATGCCGGTGAACTCGCCGTAGCCCTCGACGACCACCGCGTGTTCGTCGAAGATGTTGATCTGCGGCAGGTCGTGGGCCTGACCCATGGCATAGTCGTTGGGGTCGTGGGCCGGGGTGACCTTGACAAAGCCGGAGCCAAAGTTGGCGTCGACATGCCAATCCTCAAAGATGGGGATCTCGCGGTCCACGATGGGGAGCTTGACGGTCTTACCCACAAAAGCGGCCTTCTCGGGGTCCTTCGGGGAGACGGCGACGCCCGTGTCGCCGAGCATGGTCTCGGGGCGCGTAGTGGCGACGACGATGTAGTCCTGGCCGTTGACCGGCTCGGTCAGCGGGTAGCGCAGGTGCCACAGATGGCCCTTCTCGTCCTTGTACTCGGCCTCGTCGTCCGAGATGGCGGTGGTGCAGTTGGGGCACCAGTTGACGATGCGCTTGCCGCGGTAGATCAGGCCGTCGTGGTACCAGTCGCAGAAGACCTTGCGCACGGCCTGCGCGTAGTCCTCGTCCATGGTAAAGCGCTCGTTATCGAAGTCGACGGAGCAGCCCATACGCTTGATCTGCTCGACGATGATGCCGCCGTACTCGTGGGTCCAATCCCAGCAGGCGTCGACAAACTTGTCGCGACCAATCTCCAGGCGACTGATGCCCTCACTCTTGAGCTTCTTGTCGACCTTGGTCTGCGTGGCGATACCGGCGTGGTCGGTGCCCAGCACCCAGCGCGTGGACTTACCGCGCATGCGGGCCATACGGATGATGGCGTCCTGGATGGAGTCGTCGGTAGCGTGACCCATATGGAGCTTGCCGGTCACGTTGGGAGGCGGAATGGTGACGGTGCAGTCGCCCACGCCCTCACGGCGCTTGTAGTAGCCGCCGTCGAGCCACTTCTGCAGGATCGCCGGCTCGTTGGTCGACGGATCGTAGTTCTTGGGCATCTCTTCCATATATCTCTCCCTTGCCCGTCGGCGTGTCCGCCTGCTTGGTTTTCGCTCGGTCAGGTCCTGACTCGCACGAAGAGCACATTAAGTGCTCTTCGGCTCGTGCGGAATCTACGAAAACCAAGCAGGCGGACACGCCTTAGGTATCGATTACTTCAGTCTGAAGGTACTAACTTGACAATCTCACAGAATAGCACAGGCATACCTGCCGAAAAGGGACAGGTTAATTTTGGTAGGTTTTATCAGGGGAAACGACATTTGCCCATATAAAAACCGACCAAGATAAACCTGTCCCTAAAAGGCAGGCCCCGCGGTGGTTACCGCGAGGCCTGAATTCAAGCTATTTAACCGTAGATGCGTTGGGGCTGTTCTTCGCCTTTTACGGAGGCTTCGGTCACGACGACCTTGGAAACGCCCTCCTCGCTGGGAAGGTCGAACATCGTCTGCTGCAGCACGTCCTCGCAGATGGAGCGCAGGCCGCGGGCGCCGGTCTTGCGGGCAAGCGCCATGCGGGCGATCTCGTGCAGGGCGGCGTCCTCAAACTCAAGCTCAACGTCCTCGAGCTGGAACATCTTGCGGTACTGGCGCACCACGGCGTTCTTGGGCTCGGTCAGAATCGACACCAAGTCGTCCTCGTCGAGCGCCTGCGTCTGGGTGACGACGGGCGTACGTCCCACAAACTCGGGGATCATGCCAAAGGCGTTGAGGTCCTGCGGAAGCACCTGGCGCAGCAGGTCGTTCTCGTCGACCGAGGTGGGGCCGGCGATCTCGGAGTTAAAGCCCACGCCCTTGTTGCCCACGCGGTCGGCGATGATCTTGTCCAAGCCCACAAAGGCACCGCCGCAGATGAACAGGATGTTGGTCGTGTCGATCTGCAGCAGCTCCTGCTGGGGATGCTTACGGCCGCCGGTGGGCGGAACGCTTGCCACCGTGCCCTCAAGGATCTTAAGCAGCGCCTGCTGAACTCCCTCGCCCGAGACATCGCGGGTAATGGAGAGGTTCTCGGCCTTGCGGGCGATCTTATCAATCTCGTCCACGTAGATAATGCCCACCTGAGCGCGCTCAATGTCACCATCGGCAGCATTGATGAGCTTGAGCAGGATGTTCTCCACGTCCTCGCCCACATAGCCGGCCTCGGTGAGCGCGGTGGCGTCGGCAATGGCAAACGGCACCTCGAGGATACGTGCGAGCGTCTGGGCGAGCAGCGTCTTACCGGTACCGGTGGGACCGAGCAACAAAATGTTGGACTTGGCGAGCTCCACCTCGTCCATATCATCATCGAGCTGCGAGTCCAAACCGTCGTCAAAGGCCGAAAGCGCAGCGCCGCCCTCGATCACGCGGCGATAGTGGTTGTACACGGCCACCGACATGGCACGCTTGGCGTCCTCCTGGCCCATAACATAGGCCGAAAGCTCGTCATAGATCTCGTGCGGCGTCGGCACGTGCGTGATGACCTGGCGGTCGTCCTCGAGCTCAAAGCCCTCGGTCTCGGGGTCCACGGCGGGCTGGGATGCTGCCTGGCCGTGGTCGTTGAGGAAGCCCGGCAGCTTGCCGTTGCGGGCAGCGTCCATAAAGTCCGAAGCCAGCGACTCCTCCAAAATCTCGGAGCAGGCGGCGACGCACTCGTCACAGATAAAGATGTTGGTCGGGCCCTTTACGAGGCGACGGACCTGGCCCTGCTCTTTTCCGCAGAAGGAGCAGCGGATGGGGTTGCCGTTCTCGTCAAAGTTGTCCTGCATGTTTCCTGCCATCCTAGGCATCCTTCACGGCGAGATCGCGCGAGGTGACGATACGGTCGATCAGGCCGTAGTCAAGGGCCTCAGCAGCGGTCAGGTAGTTGTCGCGCTCGGTGTCGGCCTGGACCTTCTCGATGGGCTGGCCCGAGGCGTCGGACAGGATCTGGTTGAGCTCGCGGCGAGTCTTCTTGATCTCCTCGGCAACGATCTCAATCTCGGTTTGCTGACCCTGGGCACCGCCGCTGGGCTGGTGAATCATGACCTTAGAGTGCGGCAGGCAGAAGCGCTTGCCCTTGGCGCCGGCCGAAAGCAGCACGGCGGCCATAGACGCGGCCATACCGACGCAAATCGTCGAGACCTGCGGCTTGATGAAGTTCATGGTGTCCAGAATCGCCAGGCCAGAGTAGACCTCGCCGCCGGGCGAATTGATGTAGAGCGAGATATCCTTCTCGGCATCCTGGCTCTCAAGATGCAGCAGCTGGGCAACGACCAGGTTGGCGCTGACGGAGTTGATCTCCTCGCCCAAGAAGATGATGCGGTCGTTGAGCAGGCGCGAATAGATATCGTAGCTGCGCTCGCCGCGCGGCGTCTGCTCGATAACGTATGGCACGAGGGCGGAATCGAACTTGGCGATCATACGCATCTCCATTTCTCTCTTGCGGACCAAATTGGTTCTAGATAAACGTACGGTGCCCGCATGCTATGCATTGGCTGGCACCGTACGAAGCAACCGGATAACCGGTGTATAACTTTACCCCATCACGGGCGCACGCATGCGCTCGCGGGCAAGGTGGCGAGAATTACTCGGCGTCCTTGGCGGTCTCGTCGACCTCGGTCACCTTGGCGTTCTCGACCAGGTGGTCGACGGCCTTGGAGCGGCGGATGGACTCGCGGACGGCAGGCATGCGGCCATCGGCGATGAACTCGGCCTTGGAAGCCTCGACGTCCTTGACGCCGGCCTTCTCGAACTCAGCGTTGACGTCGTCCTCGGTGACCTCGATCTTGAGCTCACGGGCGAGGGCGTCCAGAGCCAGGGACTCACGGGCAACGTCGTTGGCCTGCTTGTGAAGGTCGCCGATGAACTGCTCCATGGTCAGACCGGAAGCGGGCAGCCAGGTGTCCAGGGTCATGCCGCGGGCAGCGAGGTTGGACAGGAAGTTCTGGCCAAGCTCCTCAAAGACGGACTGCTCGTAGTCGGCATCCATCTCGTCGAGCTGCAGACGCTCGGCGAGAGCGGAGACGCAACGGTTCTCCTTCTCGGCCGGCAGGCGGGAAGCCTTGTCCTGCTCGATCTCGATCTTGATGGCGTCGCGCATGGCCTCGATGCTGTCGAAGCCAAAGTCGGACTTGACGAGCTCGTCGGTGAGCTCGGGGGTGTTGCGGACCTTGATGCCCTTGACGGTGACCTCGACGGTGTGGGTCTCGGCCTCCTCGCCCTCCTCGACCTCGTCGGTCCAGGTAACGGTCTTGACGTCGTCAACGTTGGCACCGATCAGGGCCTCGTTGAACTCCTTGGGGTTGCTGTCACTACCGGCGATGAGCATGCGGCCCTCGGCGGCGAAGTTGTCGGCGTTCTCGACGGCCTTGAGGTCGACGGTCACATAGTCGTCAGCCTCGACGGCGCGACCCTCGACGTCCTCGAAGGTGGCACGGTAGTTGAGGAGCATCTCGACCTGGTTGTTGATCTCGGACTCGGTGACCTCCGCAGGGGGCATCTCGATCTCGACGGCGTCGAAGGAGGAGAGCTCGGCAGCGGGACGCAGGGAGAACTCGACGGTGTAGGTGTAGTCCTCGTGATCCTTGGCGAGGTCGAGCTCCTTGTAGTCACCGTTCTTGGTGGGGACGATGTCCAGCTCGTTGAGGACGGCGGGCTCGTTGGCGGCGATCAGGTCGTTGGTGGCCTGAGCGAGGGTAGCCTCGGCGCCAAGTGCGGAGTCGATGACCGGACGGGGAGCCTTACCGGCACGGAAGCCCGGGAAGCGGTACTTCTTGGCGGTGTCCTTGTAGGCCTTCTTGATCGCGGCGTCGACGTCGGCGGCCGGGATGGTGACCGTAGCGGTGAGCTTGGCGTCCTTGACGTCAGAAGCGGTGATGTTCAACACGTTCCTCCTCATACTGCCCAGCTTATCTGAGGTGCTGGTACCTTTATGCAACAAAGAGTCGCGACGGCCGAAGCCGACGCAGATGCGTTGGTGCGGGCGAAAGGACTCGAACCTTCACGGGAATCCCACCAGAACCTAAATCTGGCGCGTCTACCAATTCCGCCACGCCCGCATGAGCGCACAGACTAGGAATGATAGCAGATACGAACGACAAGCGCACGCACACCTTTTACAGGCTCACGACCTCACCACGAGTGCAAAAGGCGGGACGAGTTGCCCCGCCCCGCCAATTACGACTTGTTCGCTGACCTGCTACTCCCCCAGCAGGGCCTTCTCGGGCGTGATCGGCAGCGAGCGAACCTGATGTCCGGTAGCGTGTGCCACGGCCGAGGCAACGGCGGCGAGTGGCGTGTTGATGACGACCTCGCCGATCGACTTGGCGCCAAACGGGCCCGTCGGCTCGTAGCTCGGCTCAAAGGCCACGCGAATACTGCCGATATCCAGGCGCGTGGGCAGCTTGTAGCTCATAAAGTTGCCGGTGCGCAGGCGGCCGCGCTCATCATGCTCGACGATTTCGTAGAGCGCGTGGCCGATACCCTGGGCAATGCCGCCCTCGGCCTGGACGCGCGCGAGCGCCTCGTTGATCACGGTGCCGCAGTCCACAGCCGCCGCGTAGTCCACCACAGTCACCTTGCCGGTGGCCTTGTCGACCTCGACCTCGGCAATGCCGGCCATAAACGGCGGGGGCGAAACGGGCAGGCAGGCAGAGGCATGCGAGGTGAGCGCGTCGCCGCCCGCGATGTTCTTTACGCACAGGTTGGCAAAGTCGCGCAGCGTGAGGTAGCGGTTCTGCTCGCGCGCGGCACGCTCGTCGGACAGGCGCACGTACTGACCATCGAAGACCACGTCGGCGGCGTCCACGTCCCACATCTGGGCGGCCTTGGCGCAGATCTTCTCACGCAGCTCGGTCGCGGCATTCTTGGCGGCAAGGCCCGTCACGTACGTACCCGAGCTCGCGTACGAGCCAGCGTCGAACGGCGACACATCGGTGTCCACGCCGCGCACCACGATCAGCGAACTCTCCACGCCCAGCTCCTCGGCGGCAATCTGCGCAAGAATCGTGTCGACGCCCATGCCATTATCGGTGGCGCCGGTGCCGATGGTAATGAAGCCGTCCTCTTCCAGGCGCATGTCGATGCCGGCGATGTCCACGTTGGAGATGCCCGAGCCCTGCATGGTGAGCGCACAGCCCAGAGCACGCACGCGGTCGCCCAGGTCCACGGCCAGCGGCTTGTCGCGCCAGCCGATCATGTCCATCGCGCGCAGCAGGCAGCGGTCGAGCGCGCAGGCGTTGAGCTTCTCGTTGTAGTACTGCGGCATGATCTCGCCCTCGCGCACGATGTTCTTAAGGCGCAGGTCGGCAGGGTCCATGTGCAGCATGTCGGCGAGCTCGTTGACGGCGCTCTCCACGGCAAACTGGCCCTGGGTGGCACCGTAGCCGCGATACGCGCCGCCGCGGTTGGTATTGGTGTAGACGGCGTCCCAGCTAAAGCGGCTCGCCTTCACGTGGTTGTAGATGGGCAGGCTCTTGTGACCCGAAAGGCCGATCGTCGTGGTGGCATGCTCGCCATAGGCGCCGGCGTTGGACAGCGTGTGCAGGTCGATGGCCGTGATAGTGCCGTCGTTCATGGCGCCCAGCTTAACGGTCATCTGCATCTGGTGGCGCGAGTTGCCCGCGGTGATGGTCTCCTCACGGGTGTAGCAGCAGTAGCTTGGACGGCCGGTCTGCTGGGTGACGAACGCCACGAAGATCTCGCAGCAGCCCGTCTGCTTGGAGCCAAAGCCGCCGCCGATGCGCGGCTTAATGACCTGCACCTGCGACTGCGGGATATCGAGCGACTGCGCGACCATGCGGCGCACGTGGAAGGGCACCTGCGTGGAGGTGGTCACCGAGATACGCCCAAACGCGTCGGTCGTCGCGAAGGCGCGGAAGGTTTCCATGGGCGCAGTCTGCGTGGCCTGGCTGGTGTAGGTGCGGGTGAAGACGATGTCGCTCTGGGCGAAGGCCTCGTCCAAGTCGCCAAAATCGCTGGTACCGCTGCACACCAGGTTGCGCGGAACATCGCCGCCCTGCGGAAACATAAAGGTAACGTCGCCCTCGGGGTGGACCACGATGTCACTATCGAGTGCCTGGGTAAAGTCGAGTAGCGGCTCGAGCACCTCGTAGTCGACCTTGATGAGCTTGAGCGCCTTGTCGGCGGCCTCCTCGGTCTCGGCGGCGACGATCGCCACCTCCTCGTTTTGGTAACGGACGAGGTTCTCGAGAATCAAGCGGTCGTAAGGACTCGGCTGCGGATAGCTCTGGCCGGCGATGGTAAAGCGGCGCTGGGGCACGTCCTCGTAGGTGTAGACGCCCACGACGCCGGCTACCTTCAGGGCGCGCGACGTATCGATGGAGCGGATCTTGGCGCGGGCATACGGGCTGCGCTTGAGTTTGACGATGAGTGCGCCGGCGGGTACCAGGTCGCCCGTGTAGACGGGACGACCCTCGAGCAGTGCCTTCGAGTCCTTCTTGGGCTGCTTGTGGGTAATCTGCTTGTACGCGACACCGTCGGAGCTCGTGTCGTTGACGGGCAGCTCGGGCATCTCAAAGCCCACCTGCACGCCGGACTCGTTGAGAAAGCGGACGATGGCGCGCAGCTGACTCTCGTAGCCGCTGCAACGGCAGAGGTTGCCGGCAAGCTGGCGCGACAGCTCCTCGCGCGTGGCGACGAGGCTCGGGTCCTCCTTGGCGGCGCGGGCAAGCGCCAGCACGTTCATGATGAGGCCGGGGGCGCAAAAACCGCACTGCTCGGCGCCTTCGGCAGCCATCGCACGGGCCAGCGCCTCAGACTCGGCTTTGAGGCCCTCGAGCGTGGTGATGGTGTGGCCCTCGACGCGAGCGGCGGGAACCGAGCAGCTCAGCACCGGGTCGCCGTCGAGCCACACCGTGCACAGGCCGCAGTTGGTGGTCTCACAGGCGCAGCGCACCGACGCACAACCCTGCTCGCGCAACAGTGCAAAGAGCATGGTGTCGGGGGCAATCTGAACCTTGACCTTACGGCCGTTGAGCGTAAAGGAAAGATCGATGAGTTTGGCAGCCATTAGCGCACCTCGCTAGAATCGACGCCGGGCACGCGGCGGCAGGAATACTCGTCCGTGGCAAACTTAGGCACTTGCACGGTCTCGAGCTCGCGGGCAAGCGCGGCCGAAAGCTCGATGCCGGCGGCGCGACGCACAGCCTGAATCGCCAGCGGGGCCGAGATGCGGCGGCGGTAGTCGGCCGAGCCCCACAGGTTGGTGCCATAGCTCAGCGCGCGTACGGACGCGGCCAGGGCACGCAGCTCGTCCTCGGAAGGCCGCTCGTTCACCAGGCCGCACGCCTCGCCCTGCAACAGGGTCGCGCGCAGCGGGCGGGCGCCCACGGTGACGTGCCAGGTGCTATCCCACCAGGCGGCGGTGACGTTCAGCGAGGGGAAGTCAGTCGCGGCCTTGCGCACGGCCTCGTAGCTCGCACGGTAATCGTGCTTGACGACCACGACATGCTCGATAACGTCGCGCACGTAGCCCATGTCCACGAACTCGACAAGCGGCACGCGACCGGCGCCCGTCAGCTCAACATAGGAATCGAGCGCGAGAAAGGCGGAGAGAACGTCCGAGAAGCCAAAGCGACCGTAGATGCTGCCGCCCACCGTGGCGGTATTGCGCAGCTGCACGCCCACGATATCGTGGACGGCGAACTCAAAGACATGGTTGACAAGCGCGTTGAGCTCGGTATGGCGCTCGAGCTGGCGCAGGGTACACATGGCACCGATGCGAAACTCGATCTCGGTCTCCTCGATCTGATCGAGTCCGCAGGCCGAAAGGTCAATCGCCGTCGCCACGCGACGCGAACCAAGGCGCATCCAGATGCCGCCGCCCACAATCTTGTTGTTGCGGTTCTTCTGTAAGAGCTCATAGGCTTCGGCCGCGTTTCCAACACGGACGTAGGTACCGAACTTGAGCACGTTCTCCCCCATCTCTCCACTTGTCCAGTACTTTTAAGTGTACCAAACGAGGGGCCGCACACCGTTTTAGGACAAAATCCACCCACCCATCCATAACTTGCGGTGAAATACGGACTGATTAGCCGTTCTGGGACGCTAAACAGTCCGTATTTCACCGCAAGTTATGAGGAGTCATCCGGGATAGAAAAGGCTCCCAGCCGGATAGCTGGGAGCCTCATCACATGCTATGTCGAGCGAAGATTTAGCAGACGCCCTGGGCGAGCATGGCGTCGGCGACCTTCAGGAAGCCGGCGATGTTGGCGCCCATAACAAAGTTGCCCTCCTGGCCATACTCCTTGGCGGTGTCGTCCACGTTGTGGAACATGCCGCGCATGAGCTGCTCGAGCTTGCCGTCGACCTCCTCGAAGGTCCAAGACAGGTGCTCGGCGTTCTGGCTCATCTCCAGGCCGGACACGAGCACGCCGCCGGCGTTGGCAGCCTTACCGGGCATAAAGGCGACGCCGTTCTCCTGGAAGTAGGTCGTGGCCTCGATGGTCGTGGGCATGTTCGCGCCCTCGCCGACCACCTTGCAGCCGTTGGCGACGAGTGCCTGGGCGTCCTCGAGCAGCAGCGTGTTCTCGCGAGCGCAGGGCAGCGCGATGTCGCAGGGAAGCTGCCACACGCCGCGGCCGTCGCCCTCGTGCCACACGGCGTTGGGCTTCTCGTCAACGTACATAGCGAGCGTAACACCCTTGTCGTGGCCGGAGCGCTTCTTGTTGTAGATGTGCTCGAGCACGGTGTAGTCGATGCCGTCGGGATCCTCGACCCAGCCGTGGGTATCGGAGCAGGCGAGCACCTTGCCGCCGAGCTGAGTGACCTTCTGGACCGCGTAGATAGCGACGTTGCCGGAGCCGTGAACGACGACGTTCTTGCCCTCGAAGGAGTCGCCGCGGCTCTTAAGGTACTCGTCCACAAAGTAGGCCAGACCGTAACCGGTGGCCTCGGTACGGGCGAGCGAGCCGCCAAAGGAGAGGCCCTTGCCGGTAAGAACGCCGGTCCACTCGTTGGTCAGGCGCTTGTACTGACCGAACAGGTAGGCAACCTCGCGGCCGCCAACGCCCAGGTCGCCGGCGGGAACGTCGGTGTTGGGGCCAATGTGGCGATAGAGCTCGGTCATGAAGGACTGGCAGAAGTGCATGATCTCGTTGTTGGACTTGCCCTTGGGGTCAAAGTCGGAGCCGCCCTTGCCGCCGCCCATGGGAAGGGTGGTCAGGCTGTTCTTGAGGATCTGCTCCAGGCCCAGGAACTTGAGCATGCCCAGGGTGACCGTCGGGTTAAAGCGCAGGCCGCCTTTGTAGGGTCCAATGGCAGAGTTGAACTCGACGCGATAGCCGCGGTTGACCTGAACCTTGCCCTGGTCGTCGACCCAGGGAACACGGAACATGACGATGCGCTCGGGCTCGACGAGGCGCTCCAGCAGGGCGGCCTCCTCGTACTCGGGGTGGGCGTCGAGCGCCGGCTGAATGGTGCCGAGGATCTCGGTCGCGGCCTGGATGAACTCAGGCTGCTCGGGATAGCGGGCCTTGAGCTCTTCGAGAACTTTCTGCGTGTAGCTCATGCTTCCTCCAATGATGGGAAACGAAAAATGTTGGTCGCGGCACCCTATGCGCCGCGAGCTTTATCGTGTATGGATAATATCGCACTGTTGCGGCAAAGTTTCGCATAAGCCGACGAGCAGATGTTTCATTTTGATTACGATGCAGGTAGAAGCGTTTTTGAGTGCCTGACGTGCAAAACCTGTGTTTCAAACCTGTTTCGTCCACGTGTTCCAAACCACCACAAAGGTACCTGTCCCCAATGTGGTGGTTTTGGTGGCTAGAGGACGAGCTGATGGTAGTCGGCAGGAGTTATGCGGCCCTCGGTGGCGGCACGGAAAGCGGCAAGGGCATCGCCCGAGAACGGCATGGCCCAGCACAGCCCACAGCCGGCGGTGATGGAGCCGGGCAGCGGCATGATGCGCCCGGGCACAACGGCGGCAAGACACAGCTGTTCGCATTCCATCACATCGTAGGTGCTATCGAACGAAACGATGATCTTGCGTTCGTGATCAGAGACATCGCCAAACGAGGCCTCGCGGTGCGACTCGCGATACGCAGCCGCCGCTGCCTCTTCCTCGGCCGTATGTCCACAGCCGCCACAGCCGCAGGTGCAAGGCTCGGACCCATCGCAAGTGCAAGGTTCCCCGGTATCGGGGCAAATATCATGTGACACGGCATCTCCCGTCATTGATGTGTGCAGATCTAGGCGAGCAACTCGGCCGCCGCAAACTCCTCGGGCGTATTGACGTTCTCGAAGCAGAGCGTCGAGCCCGCGGCCTTAACGATCTGCGGCTCATCCATATAACCGGCCTGAACGCGATTGATCAGGCAGCGAATGCGCTGGCGGTCGCAGGCGAGCAGCTCTTGGGCAACCGGCGCACACGCGTCACGGCGCCAGACGGCGCAAAGCGGCTCAATCCCCCGCTCCTCGCGCGGCACGAACACATCGAGCGCCTCAGCCTCAACATGATCGGCAAGCGCGCCGATGAGCTCCGGCGAGACAAACGGCATATCGCAGGCGACGATCGCCACGAGCGGCAATCGGGCCGCGGCCAACGAGCTCGCGATGCCGCGCATGGCGCCCGCCGGCCCCTCAAGGTCCGACACTATTCGCGGCACCAGGCAGCCAAACGCGCGCTCCTCAAGGTAGGCAAGCTCGCTGGGACGCGAAGTCGTCACGACCAACTCGCCGGCAACTGGCGCCAGCCGACCCAGCACGCGTTCGATGAGCGGCTCGCCGCAAAACGCCATGCGAGCCTTATCACAGCCCATGCGCGAGGACAGCCCACCCGCTTGGACGACACAAGAAAGATCGGCACGTCTTACGGTAGTCATACGGCAAAACACCTCCATCGGCATGCTCGAAACCCGGTGCACGAAGCTAAATACAGCCACCGAAATAGCAGCGCTACGAAAAGCTCGTGCAAAAACAAAACAGCGCCTTTGCGGCACGCAGCAAGACCGCGAGCACAAAAGCGCTGGTAGCGTATGGCGGGAACGTATGTGAATCGAACACATCCAAGACGTTTTGCACGCCTCGCAACGGTTTTGAGGACCGCGGAGCCCACCGGAGCCCATCCGTTCCCAAGTGCGCCGGTATTTTACCAAACCGAAACGGCTCCATCCCAAAAAGACGAACAAGAAGTTGCGGTGGAATAGTTCCTGTATTTGCTGCCAAAGCCTCCAAATAGGAACTATTTCACCGCAACTGAGGAGGCGGGAGCGGGTGACCGGCCTAGCGTAGGGACCTCAGGCCGCCGGCCTCCTTGTCGAGCACCGTAAAGCGCACGGCATCCAGGTGTTCCAAGATGCTGATGGCGCGTTTGCGCGACACGCCCAGGGCCTCGCGCAGCACGCTCGTAGTGGCAGCGCCGCCGGCTGCCTCAATGGCGGCGGCGACGAGCTCACGCGCATGGGCCTCGGCGGCGGCAGACAGGGCAACGTCGCGCTCGACCTTAACGATCGAGCGGTTGAGCGAAAGCTCGCGCAGGGCACGCGTCATGGTGTCGCGACCGAGCTGCAGCTGTTCGCCCACCTCGGGAAGCGCCGGTGCATCCAGGCCAGCCTCGTCAAGCAGCGCGACGATGCGCTCGCAAGCCTCTCGCACCACGCGTGCCGCCGCGGCGGCCGAATGCGGATCGAATACCTCGGCGCCCTCGGCGGCGCACACGCCACGGGAGCAGCCCTCGGCAATCAGAGCCGCGGCAACGCCATCATCAGCGGCAGGCCACGCAGCATGGGCAACGGCGCCGGGCGTAAAGCCCGTCTCCTTGGGAGCCGCAGCGTGCATAGCTGACAGGGTCGCCGCCAGTGAATCCATCGCGGCGTCGAGCACCACGGCGTCCGCCAAGAGGTCCGCATCACCCGCGGCAAGCTTGCGAACGGAGCCCTGCGCCACCAACCCGCGCAGTGCGGCATCGACCTCGCCGACACCAAGATCCAAAGCATCGGCAACATCAACCGCCGTAACTGGCAGCATCTGCAGCGCCAGCCAAGCGCCCACACCGCCCGCGGTATCGCCGGACTCAAGCGCCGCAAACAGTGCGCGCTCGCCGGCAGAAAGCTCGCGCGAGCGACGGCAGCGCGATAGCAGCACGCGCCCGCCGCCGATGAACATAACGGGCGAATACGACAGCACCACGGCATGGTCTCCGGCTCGCAGCGGCAGCGGCTCCTCCAAGCGCACCTGCACGGTACGGGTCTCGCCCACCGCCATGGGGGCCTCGCCCTCCAAAAGCATGATGCGGCCGACGACCTCGGCCGTACCCGCCATCACGTGCACACGCGCGCCCGACTCGAGCACGCGCGGCTTGGCACCCTCGCGACCCAGGTAGGTGAACGTCATCATAAAGCGCAACGTCTGACCAAAGCGGTCCGCCACGCCCAGCATCTCGCCACGGTCAAGCGCCGCGACACCGTCACCAACCAGGTTGAGCGCCACGCGTTGCCCAGGCAGCGCGCGCGGCGTATCGCCATGCACCTGAATCCCGCGGACACGGCAGACCGTACGCGACGGCAAAGCCATCAGCTCGTCGCCCACCGCAACCGGCGCATCGTGCAGCGTTCCCGTCACGACGGTGCCGGCGCCCTTGATCGTAAAGCAGCGGTCGATGGGCAGACGCGGTGCGGCATCGGTGAGCTCGGCGCGGTCGCGACAGAAATCCCAGCAAGCGGCAACCTGCTCGTCGAGCGCAGCCAGCAGGTCATCGATTCCAGCGCCGGTCTTGGATGACACGGGGATAATCGACGCGCCGGCAAACACGGTGTCCGACAAAAAATCATCGACGTCGAGCTCGGCCAGCTCAATCATTTCGCTATCGGCCAGGTCGCACATCGTCAGCGCGACCACCATGTGCGTAACGCCCAGCAGCTCCAGCACATGCACGTGCTCGCGGGTCTGCGGCATCACGCCCTCGACGGCCGAAACCACCAGCACGGCAACGTCGATGCCCGTGGCGCCCTGCACCATGGCCCGCAAGTAATGCGCGTGGCCCGGCACGTCGACCAGGCCAACGATCTTGCCACTCGGCAACGCCAGCTCGCCAAAGCCCAGCTCCACGGTCATACCGCGACGGCGCTCAACCTCCAGACGGTCGGGATTCTTGCCGGTCAGCGCCTCGATCAGCGCCGACTTACCGTGGTCGACGTGGCCCGCCGTGCCAACGATAACGGGACACTCCACCAGCGCTTGAACCTCACTCATCGAGCAATCGCCTTCTCAACGCACGCGACGAGCGTCGATGCCGCCGTCTCGATATCGCGGTCGCCCACGAGCGTGCGCACATCAAACAGAATGCGGTCGTGCGAGGTGCGCGTGACGACCGGCGTGTCGAAATCTTGGACGAGCGAGCGCTTGAGCGCGTCGACGGACAGGCGCTCGTCAACAAGACGCACGGCAACGCACATCGTGGGCAGCTCCACGGTAGGCAGCGAGCCGCCACCGGGGGTCGACGATTCCTCGACGATCTCCACCTGAACAGCGCACGGGCAACCAACCTTATCGAGGCCCGCCACCATCAGATCGCGCAACTTGCGTGCGCGACGCTCCAGATGAGTCTGTGGAAGCGTGAGCATGTTGAGCACCGGCACATCACGATGGGCCACATCCGCCCCATCCATGTAAATGCGCAGTGTAGCCTCGAGCGCCGCCAGTGCGAGCTTGCCCGGGCGCAGGGCACGCATAAGCGGATGCGACCCGCAGGCCTGGACCAGATCGCGATGACCCATGATAATGCCCGCCTGTGCTGCACCGAGCAGTTTATCGCCCGAGCACGACACCAGATCGAGCCCTGCCGAAACCGAAGCCGGCGTGGTTTCTTCGCCGCCGCGCACCAAGATGTCGTCGGGCAACAGCGCGCCCGACCCCTGGTCCTCGTAGAACAGCAAGCCATGCTTGTGGGCCAGAGCAGCAAGCTCCCGAGAGCCTACCTCCTCGTGAAAGCCCTCGATGCGATAGTTGGAAGGATGGACCTTGAGGATCATCGCCGTATCGGGCGTGATGGCGCGCTCGTAGTCGCTCAAATGCGTGCGGTTGGTGGCCCCGACCTCAACGAGCTTGGCACCCGAGGCCTCCATAACATCGGGGATACGGAAGCTGCCGCCAATCTCGACAAGCTCACCGCGGCTGACGATGACCTCCTTGCCCGCGGCATGGGTCGCCAGCACCAACAGCACGGCGGCCGCGTTATTGTTAACGACCAGCGCGTCCTCGGCACCGGTGAGCGAGCGGATCAGCTGCGCGGCGTGCTCCTTGCGCGACCCGCGCGAGCAGGTGTTCACGCTGTACTCGAGCGTGCTGTAGCCGCGTGCAACCTCCGCCACGGCCTTGGCGGCCGACTCCGCGAGCGGGGCGCGACCCAGGTTGGTATGGATGACAACACCCGTGGCGTTGACGGCGGGACGCAGGCTCGGCAGTGCGGAGCGATGCGCACGCCACTCGATGGCCGAGGCCAGCTCGCGCTTGGAACGCGGGGCGGCACCGGTGCGAATGGCGGCGCGCTCCTCGTCGAGCTCGGCCGTGACGGCGGCATGCACCACCGCGTCGCAGGTCTCCCCCGCCGCCTTCACCACCGGCCACTCGGCAAGCAGCTCGTTGACGGAAGGAATGGCGCGCAGGCGGGCGCGCACCTCATCGGACATGTTCTGGCTATCGCTCATGTGCGACCTTTCAAAACCAAAGGTGAATCAATCGTTCGAACGTCAAACTATCAACCAATTCGATCGGCTGAGTCAATCAATCGCTATTATCCTCGCGTGCCGCGATCTTTTCCACGCGAACGGCGTTTTCCTGGGTGAGCGCGGCGCCCGTCAACGGGTCCCAACGCAACGGTGTATGGTCGAGCGGGCCCACGCCCAAGGCTTGAGCGCCGCCGGCATCGGCACCAAACGAACGCCCGCCGGGAGCGGCCGAGGTGAAGATGCACGCCGGATGCAGATACGGCGTCGTCTCCACGCGCACGCGGTCGCGGCCCATATCGCTCACCAGCTCGACGACCTCGCCATTGGCGATACCCATGCGTGTGGCAACACCGGCATTCATCTGCACGGCGTCCAAGTCGGAACCCGCCTCGGCGGCACCTGCTGCCGCGAGCCTGCGCGAGGTATGCGACTCAAAGGGTCGATTGCCGCTAATGAGGCGAAACATCCCCGGGCTGGGCTCCACCATGGGCGCGATCCAGTCGGGCACACGACCCATGCCGGCTCGCTCCCATATGTCGCTTGCCAGCGCAATCTTGCCGCCGGCAAGCGGAATCACCGGCTCACCCGTGCGCGTCGGCAGCGCCATGCCCGTATCGGCCCAGCCGCGCTCCATGAGCTCGTCCAGATCGATCCCAAAAGGCGCCACCTGGGCAGCCGCCAGATCGTCAGACGTAAACTGGAAGCACTCGCCCACGCCACACGCCTGCGCCAGACCGGCAAAAATCTCCCGACCGGGACGTGTGTCGTCATGCTGCACGGGCAGCACGGCGTTGCGGTAGAACACGCGCGCATCGTTGGCGCCCGTCACCGTTCCCACGCCGCGGTCAGCCTCCAGATACGTCACGTCGGGCAGCACGAAGTCAGAAGCACACGCCGTCTCGGACCAGCGAATATCAATCGTCACGAGCAAGTCGAGCTGCTGTAAAATACTCAACCAAGCCTGTGCATTGCCATAGCCCGCACCGGGGTTACTGGCATAGACGATGAGCCCACGCAAATCGCCGGCAAGAATCGACTGACCGATAGTCGTGCACAGGCCGCGCACCGGATCGACCAGCGGATAGCGCTCGGACCCCAGCTTGGGCCCGCGCGGCACCGGCGGCGTCGCAAAGCGTGCGGGATCGAGGTCGCCCAACACAAGCGGCGTGGGCGGGTTGAGGGCACCGCCCGCGTGTCCGATGCAGCCCAGCAGCACGTCGACCAAGCAAATAGCGCGCGCGGTCTGGGTGCTATTGGCATACGCGATTCCGATGCCGCCATGAAAGCCCGCATCCACCACGGCGGCAGGCGCGGCGGCAGCGAGATCGCGCGCCGTGGCGACAATCTCTGCGGCCGGCACGTCGCACATCGACTCGGCCCACTCGGGCGTCCAAGCACTGGCCGCCTGTGCCAGCTCGTCAAAACCCGTGGTATAGCGGTCCACAAACTCGCGGTCGTACAAGTCCTCGGCAATCAGCACGTGGGCGATGCCCAGCAGTAGTGCCAAGTCGCAGCCCGGGCGCACGCGCAGCCAGCGGTCGGCAAGCGCAGCCGAACCACTGCGCCGGGGGTCGACCACGATAATCTTAGCCCCACGGCGACGGGCATCGTTGAGCGCATCAACGGCCCCCATCGTCGACGAATCGACAATGGAGCGCCCCAGATACATGATGCAATCGGTGTGCGCTAGGTCGGAGGCGGGGCTGTAGCCCAGGCTGTGCTCCCAACCGGTGAGACGGCTCACCTCGCAGGCGCCGTCGGCACCGTACACGTTGGGTGAGCCCAGCGCATGCATAAAGCGATACGCCCAGTAACGGTCGAACGAGGGCACGCCGAGCGTCATGCCCAGCGCACGGGGACCATGCCCGTCAACAATCTCCCCAAGGCGCGCTGCGATCTGCGCGAACGCCTCGTCCCACGAAATCACATCGAACCCCGAGCCATCAGCTCGGCGGCGCATGGGATGCAAAATCCGATCGCGCTCATTAAACGGCATGGACAGGCGATGCCGTCCGCGAGCGCACAGGGCACGCGCCGCGCACGGGTGCCCCGGCACCGGCAACTCGGCCACCACACGCCCATCCTCAACATGGGCTGCAAAGGCACAATCGGCATAGCATCCCCCGCATGTGGTCACCACGGCGCGACCGTCACGCTCCACAGCAGATGCCATCTCGATTACCCCTTTCGCAAGCCAAACACAACAGGCCAACAGCCCAGCAACGAGCCCCAGACCCAAAAAGCCTCCCGCACGGCAACGCCCCGCGGGAGGCCCAACGTCAAACAGACGATACCTTACGCCTCGGACTTCTTGGCGTAGACAAACCAGTAGCCGAGTGCGATCAGAACCGCACCGCCCACGATGTTGCCCAGCGTGGCGGCGGATAGGTTAAACGCAATACCCGCGACGTTGAGCGCATCGGCCCCGGCAACCTTGGCACCATAGCCGCATGCATGCATCACGGCGCCCATAGGCAAAAAGTACATGTTGGCGACGCAGTGCTCAAAACCACAGGCCACAAAGGCAGCGATGGGCAGCAGAATGCCCACAACCTTATCGACTACGGTCTTGCCGGCGGTACCGATCCACACGGCAAGGCACACAAAGATGTTGCACAGGATGCCGCGGAAGAAGATCGTCACCCAGTCGATCGTCACCTTGCCGGCGGCGACGCTCACCATGGAATTGGCGACCGCCTCGCCGTTGAGCTTGTAAATGCCGGCCATGTACACCAAGAAGACGATGAACAGAGCGCCGACAAAATTGCCGATCCACACGACGACCCAGGCCTTGAGCATCTGGACCAGCGTGATCTTTTTGCTCTTGAGCGCGCAGACCATAAGCGAATTGCCGGTAAACAGCTCGGCGCCGCACACCAGCACCAGCACCAGGCCCAGGCAAAAGCACAGGCCGCCCACGACGCGCTGGGCACCCCAGCCCAGCGTGCTGTCGCTCAAAAACACCGTAAAGAACAGGCCGCCGAAGGCGATAAACGCGCCGGCGAACATTGCCAACAGAAAGGCCTTAGCGACCGGCAGGTTAGCCTTGGTCACGCCGGCGGCCTCGGTCTTGGCCTCGATCGCGGCGGGCGCCAGGCAATCGGGAGCGGGGTACTCCACTTTGGAATCTGCCATGTCAATCACTTCTTTCCTAATCAGCAGGGACAAGCGCTGCTATAGCTCCTGCCCCAAGCGGACAAAGTGGGAAAAGTCGTTGGCGGCCACGGCGTCGTACACGGCGTCGACGGCGTCAAAGACTTCCGGGGACATAGGGTTATAGAACTCCGTATCGCCCGGCTGAATCCCTATGAAGACGATATCTTCGCACGATTGCTCAATCTCTTCGATCAGAATCGACAAGGGAAGCGAATGCGTGGTGAACATCGACTTGCGGGCCACGTCACGTTTGTCGAGCAAGCGGATGGCACCGACGGGCAGCGCCATGTCTGCGGCATCGACCAAAACCAAACGCGGCGGACGTTCGCGCTTGACCTCGATGATGTCATCCTCGGGCGTCTGACCACCGTCGATGGTGTACCAACCGGCGATGGGCGTGTCCTCCATCTTTTTGGAGAGCACGGGGCCAGCGGCATCGTCGGCACGCAGCACGCTTCCCGCCGTGAGCACGATACCCGCAAACGGGGCGCCGTTCACACGACCATCCACAACGCGACCCATTACTGCAACCTTCCCGTCAGATACACGCCCGACACATCGCGAACGCGCTCAACCAGATCGCGAAACTTCATTAAGAACGCGACCTGCTGGGCATGAAGGCCAAAGTCGTCATCGAACACCGAGATGCCGGCCTTGGCAGAACCGCGAAAACCGCGCTCGTCGAGCAGCGCATCGCAGGCCTCGAGCAGCGACGGCACCGCCGCCTTGTCGAGCTGGCACTCGCCAAAGGAGTGGATGGCCTCGAACTTGGTCTTGGCCTCCCCCTCCGGCAGCGCGTCGACGAGCGAATAGAACACGTTCACCGGCACCGACAGGCGCGGCTCAAAGCAATCGAGCACGCCGGTGTGGTGGCCCACGGCGAGCGTGTAGTACAGCACGTCGCAGGCCTCCTGAGGAACGTCTTCCTCGGTCTCCACAAACTTACGCGTGAGCTCGTAGAAGACCACCTGGTCGGGCGTATGGCCCAGGCAGGGGTCGGCGACGCCCTCGGCAGCCTCGTCGCTTGCGCGCGAGGCATCGCCAAAAGAGCCGCCGAGCATGCCGGGACCCGCAAAGTAACCAGAGCGGTCCGTGAGCTCCATCTAGCGACCTCCGGCCAGCACCAGATCCTGCAGCGCCGAGTACACCTCGACGCGGCGCGGATCGTCCTGCTTGTCGATGAGCAGCGCCATGGCACCGCGGATATCGCCCTTGGGCGCGCCCTCGAGCGTATCCATAAACTCGTTGGCCAAGTCGCGGCCGTAACGGTAGCCGCTCATGGCGCGAGCTTCGCGCTCGATGGCAACGCGCAGCTTGTACGGCACGCCGGGGTGCAGGATATCGGCCTGCTCGCCGGCGGCCTCCACCGTGGTCTCGGCATGGAGTTTTTGGTCCAGCAGGCCAAGTGCCATGGCAAAGCCGTAGACGGTCTGCGCAGGGCTGGGCGGGCAGCCGGGGATGTAAACGTCGACCGGCAGAATCTTATCCGTGCCGCCCCAGACGCAGTAGTTGTCGTAGAAGATGCCGCCGGTGCAGCCGCACGCGCCATAGGACACCACGATCTTGGGATCGGGTGCGGCCTCAAAGGCGCGCAGGGCCGGCATGCGCATGGCACGCGTCACAGCACCGGTGTACAGCAGCACATCGGCGTGACGGGGCGAGGGCACGACCTTGATGCCAAAGCGCTCGACGTCGAAGACAGGCGTGATGGAACCGAAGATCTCGATCTCGCAGCCGTTGCAGCCGCCGCAGTCAACACGGTAGACGTACACCGAGCGCTTGATCTTCTTAAGAAGGGTCGCCTTGGCCTTCTCGATGCTCTCGTCGAGCTCGATCTTGGTCGGGCGGTACTGAAGCCGCTCGGGCAAAAGCGTGGGTTCGGCCATGGTTACTCCTCCTTCGTTTCAAAATCCATGATGATGCCCTCGACCGGCGCCGGACCCGCGGGAATCTCGGGCGCATCGGGGTTGAGCTCGCGGTCGATATACTCCGGGTTCACGCCGTGGCCGCCCAGATACTCCATGCCGGGGCCCTGGGGCTCGCCGGACGCAAGCGTCTCGTTGGCAGCCATGCCGGCAGCGTTGCCGGTCTTTACGGCCGAGGCGGCGCGTAGGGCGTCGAGCTCGCGCTTGCACTCCTGGCACATACCGACGGTACGGGCGGCCTGCTCGGCCTCCATGCCGCCGGCCTTTTGCAGCAGGCGCTTGGCGTAGTCGATCTCCTTGTGCGGGGCAAACGGCTTGCCGCAGCGCGAGCAGTGCTCGAGCGTATAGACGCTCTTGCTGGTGAGGTCGTCCTTGCTCATGACGGCCAGCTCAAACTCCTCGGTGAGCTTGATGGCCTCCATGGGGCAGGCTTCCTCGCAGCGGCCGCAAAAGATGCAGCGGCCGTAGTCGATCGACCAGGTAATGGTATCGGCCGCAAGGTCGGTATCCATGCGAATGGCATCGGCCGGGCATGCCACGCCGCAGGCACCGCAGGCGATGCAGAGCTCGGCGTTGTGCTCGGGCTTGCCGCGCATGTCCTTGTTGGTGGGAAACGGCGCAAACGGGTACTTGACCGTCGCGTCGCCGGCCTTGGCGTTAACCTTCCAAAGCTTCAGCATATTAGAGCGCCTCCTCATCGAGCGGAGCGGCCATGGTGCCCTCGCCCGCAAGCGGCGACTTGTCGCGCCAGACGTTCTCGAACTGCTCCTTGTCGAGCACGTGGTCGCGCTTGGCGGCGACATCGGTCACCGTCACGCGGTCGGTGCAGGAGTAGCACGGGTCAAGCGAGCCGACGATCAGCGCCGCGTCGCCCACGGTGTTGCCGCGGAACATGTAGCGCAGGACCGGCCAGTTGCTGTACGTGGCCGCCTTGGCGCGCCAGCGGTAGCACTTCTGGTTGTTGCCGAGCATGGCCCAGTGCACGTCCTCGCCGCGCGGAGCCTCGGTGGCGCCGATGGCGTACTTGTGCGGGGTGTACTCCCAATCCGTGGTAAGGATGGGGCCCGACGGGCAGTTCTCGAGCATGGTCTCGATCATGTCGATCGAATCGTAGACCTCCTGGATGCGGACGGCGGTGCGGCCGAAGGCATCGCAGGTGTCTGCCGTGGCAGCATGCATCTTCTGAACATCCGGATCGGCGTAGCCGTCGAAGGGATGGTCAAAGCGCACGTCGCGGGCATAGCCCGAGCCACGCATGAGCGGGCCGACCGGCGAGAAGTCACGTGCGATCTTGCGGTCCAGAATGCCGATACCGCTCGTACGCTCGATAAAGTTGGGCGTGGAGAGCAGCACGTCGACGAGTTCCTGAACCTCGGAGCGCAGCTGGTGGATGGTCGTGAGCGTGGAGAGCTTCTGCTCGGCCAAAATGTCGCGACGCACGCCGCCGATCACGTTGAGGCCGTAGGTCTTGCGGTGACCGGAAAGCTTCTCGGCCAGGTCCATGGACTTCTCGCGGACGCGGAAGAACTGCTGGAAGCCGGAGTCGAAGCCCGTGTAGTGCGACGCCAGGCCAATGTTGAGCAGATGCGAGTGCAGGCGCTCGACCTCGAGCATGATGGCGCGGATGTACTGGGCGCGCGGCGGGACATGAATGCCCTGGGCGCGCTCGACGGCCTCGGCATAGGCCACCGAGTGGGCGCAGCCGCAGATGCCGCAGATGCGGTCGGCGAGGAACGTCACAGCGTCATAGTTCAGGCGCGTCTCGGCGACCTTCTCCATGCCGCGGTGCACGTAGAACAGACGGTAGTCGGCGTCGACGATCGTCTCGCCCTCGACGAACAGGCGGAAGTGGCCGGGCTCGTCGGAGGTAATGTGCAGCGGGCCCATGGGGACGAGCGTGGTCTCCTTGCCCTTGGTGTCGGCCAAGAACTCGTAGTTTTCCATGTCGCTCGCGGGAGCGGGACGGAAGCGGTAGTCCATGGAGTCCTTGCGCAGCGGGTACAGGCCGCTGGGCCAGTCATCGGGCAGCACCAGGCGGCGACGATCGGGCAGACCCTCGGGGATCAGGCCGAACATATCGCGCAGCTCGCGCTCGCCCCACACGCAGGCGGGGACGAACGGCGTCACGGACGGGAACGTCATCTTGGCGGGATCGACCTCGGTGCGGACGGTCACCCAGCCGGGATCCTCCCCCTCCATGGAGATGACGTAGTACACGGCGTAACGGCCGCACAGGCTGCGCTCATCGTTGCCGATGATCACGGGAATCCAGCCGTAGCGCTCGTAGTACAGGTAGTGGACGGCCTCGGGCAGCTTGTCCTGCTTGACGGTGATCGTCAGCTGGTCCTCGCACTGCCACTCAACCTTCTCGATAGCGCCCGGCACTGCGGCGCGCAGGGTCTCGACGTGGCTTTCGCAACGACGAGCGTAGTCCTTCTTTTCAGGTTCTGCCATGGTGCTAATTCACCTCGCTTGTCTTGGTCTGGGAACTGAACACCATGCGGTAGAGAGGAGCCTCGTGGAGCTCTTCGACGCTCTGGTTCAAAACGACGGACGTTGCATCCTCGACGCCGCTCGTGATGGCGACCGGGGTGGCGATACCGAACCACATGACCACGATCGCGAGGGCGATCTCGGGGATGATCATGAGGGCGGGCACCTCGTGGCGCTTCATGCCCTCGGGCGCCTTGCCGAAGATGGACTTGAGCGCGATGCCGGTAAGGGCAAAGTACACGCCGGTGAGGCCAATGGCCACGAGCACGACCACCCAGATGGGACCGGACTGGACGCCGGCCACGAAGGTGAGGAACTCGGAGATGAACAGGGCGAACGGCGGGAAGGCGGCGAGCGCGAGCAGGGCGATGATGGTGAGCGCTGCCGTGACGGGAGCGATCTCGACGACGCCCTTGATCTTGTTCAGGTCGCGGGTGTGGTAGATGTGCTGGATGTTACCGGCCATGCAGAAGGCGAGCGCCTTCGTGAAACCGTGGAAGATGCAGTGCAGCAGGCAGGCGGCGATACCGAGCGGACCACCGATACCCAGGCACAGCGCGACCACGCCGACGTTGTCGACGGAGGAGTACGCGAAGCGGCGCTTGATATCGTCCTGCTTAAAGATGCACAGGGCGGCCACCAGGATGGACAGCGTGCCCAGGATGAGCAGGAGCGTACGCGGATAGGTGTCGCCCACCGTGATGATGGACAGGGAGTAGAAGCGGATGATCACCAGCATGGCGCACTTGAGCAGCACGCCCGAGAGCAGCGCGGAGACCGGGCTCGGAGCCTGGGAGTGCGCGTCGGGCAGCCAAGTGTGCATGGGGAACAGGCCCGCCTTGGTGCCGAAGCCGATGACGATGAACGCGAACGCGAGGCGCACGAGCATCGGGTCGAACTGGTCGGCGTAGGGCATGATGGAGGTGAGGAAGGCTGCCTCATGCGCGTTGGGCATGATATCGGCGGCGTTCGCGTAGATGAGCAGCGTGCCGAACAGGCCGAAGGCCACGCCGGCGGTGCAGACCATCGCGTACTTCCAAGACGCCTCGAGCGCCTGCTTGTTCTTGTAGATGCCCACGAGGAACACGGTCGACAACGTGGTGGCCTCGACCGCCGCCCAGGTGAGGATGATGTTGTTGGACAGGCAGGCGAGCAGCATCGTGAAAACGAACAGGCTAAACAGCGCGTAGTACTGCTTGGTGCGCTCGGCCGGCATGGTCTTCTCCTCGATATCGATCTTGATATAGGAGATGGAGTACACGCCGGTGATGAACCCGATGATGCCTACCAGAAGGACGAAGATCGACGAGAGCGAATCGAGATGGAGCCACAGGCCCAAAGCGTCGATATTCTGCCCGCTCGAGAGCATGGTTCCCGCGGTGACGACCGAAAGGACGAGGGTCGCCGCGACGGAGATGGTGTTGAGCCCCGCAAAGACGCTGTAGGACGTCGTCTTGGGGAGCGCAGCCATAATCAGGGAGAACACGAGGGGACAAGCGAGCAGGGCGACCGTCAGCATTGAAACATCCATGGCCTACCCCTTCAATTCGGTCAGGTCGTGGGAGTCGAGCGACTTGGTGTCGTTCCAGATCCTCACGACGACGGCGGACATGATGATGACGGCGAAAATGGCGTCGGTGGCGATGCCGATCTCGATGATCTCGGGGGCCGTGGGCGCGAGCAGGGCGAGCGTCACGTGGCTACCGTTCTCCATAAGGCAGTACCCGAAGATTTGCTTGAGGATGTTGCGCTGGGAGATGATGCACGTGAGGCCGACGAAGAAGTGCGCGAAGCTGATGGCGAGGGCCGGAGTAGCCACCTCAGCGGTGGGCAGGCTCAGGCGCGTGACCACCGCGAAGCAGATGGCCACCTCCAGACCGGTGAGGATGATGGTCCAGGCCGGCTTGATGGAGGAGGTCAGCGTGCTATCGGCAGGCGAACCCATCTTTTTGTAGGCACGGTTGAGAATGAACGGAACGAGGATCACCTTGGTGACGAAGGCCGACGCGGCCCACATGAGAAGCTCGGTGGCACCGGTGGTGAGGCCCAGGGTGAGCAGCACGCCCACCAGGACAACCGACTGGATCGCGTACCACTTAATGGCGGACGGGATGGTCTTCGAGACGACCACCATGGTGGAGGTCACGATCAGAAGACCGCCCAGGATATTGACTAACGAATAACCCATGTCCTACCTCCTAACCCATCCAACTAGAGGACAGAGGACCGGCGACGACGACCATGATCATGAGGACGACGAACACGAACGCCATGGCGCGCGGAAGGGGCTGGCCGGCGGCCACGGTCTCGCTCGGCTCACCGGGCAGGACCTTACCCATCCAACGCAGGAACCATGCGAAGGTGGCGACGGTCTCGACGACCATGACGCACACGAGGACGAAGATGACCGTGTTGGAAGCACCAACCGCGAAGCCACCGGAAATAATCTGGAACTTGGAGAAGAACGTGCTCATGGGGGGCACGCCGGCGATAGCGGTCGCGGCGACCGCGAAGCCCACGCCCGTGACCGGGTACTTCTTCATGAGGCCCTGGATCTTGGGCAACATACGGGTTCCCAGCGTGAAGCTGAGGGAGCCGGCGATGAGGAAGAACAGGGTCTTGGTGAACGCGTGGTTGAAGATGTGCTCGACGGCACCGTTGAACGCCATCTGGCTTCCGAACACGGAGAGGCCCAGGCCGAAGAACACGTAGGCGAGCTGCGCGATCGTCGAGAAGGCGAGCAGGCGCTTCATATCCTTCTGGGGCAGGTACATGAGGAAGCCGAAGAGCATGGTCACGACGGCGTCGATGATGGCGACCCAACCGACGATCTCGGGGATATCGCCGGCACTCGCAAGAGCGCGGGCGAACACGCACACGCCGACCTTCACCATGGACGCGCCATGGAGGTAGGCGGAAACGGGCGTGGGGGCCTCCATTGCGGAGGGCAGCCACATGTAGAGCGGGAACTGGGCGGACTTGGCCCAAGCGGCGAACAGGATGAGCAGCAGCACGACGGTCTTCATACCGGAATCGAGCTGGGAGATCGCGCTCAGCGCGAACGTGCCGGTTCCGGCGAACAGGAAGGCCGCGCCGATGTAGAGTCCCAGAGCGCCGATATGGGTGATGATGAGCGCCTTCATACCGGCCTTCTTGGCCGTGGGCGTCATGTAGTAGCTGATGAGGCCCCAGGAGCACACGCCGGTGATCTCGAAGAAAACGAGCTGGCCGACGATGGTGGAGCTGTAGGCGAGACCGGCCATGGCGCCGATGAACGTGGAGAAGTACACGTAGAAGCGGCGACGGGGCGCGTCGGGATGCTCCTTGTTCTTATCGCTCATGTACGGGAACGAATAGATGACGACGAGCAGGCCGATAGCGACGAACGCGGGTGCGAGCAGCGTGCTCATCCGGTCGAATATGAAGCCCATGACCAAGGTCTGGCCCATACTCGCCCAGGTTACATCGACCGCGTTCATGCCGTTTCCGGCAAACGTCGCGGCCAAGCCAACGGAAGCGACCGTGGCGATGCCGCCGGCAAAGGCGCAGATCCATTTAGCGTAGGGACGCGGCAGCATGACGATGAGCAGGGAGCCCAGCATGGGGACGGCGATCGCCACCATGGCAAAGAGGGACAAGCTCGATTCGATTGACATAGTTTCTCCCTTCTCCCTACACGCCTACGACGACGAAGACGAACGCGAGGACCGCGATGCCGACGACGGCCCAGGTCTGGTTACCGAGCACCTTGAAGCGCGAACGGGAAACGGAGTTCTCGAGCACGCCGCAGACAACGAAATCGACCAGGCACTTGACAAGGAAGACGACGGCGCCCACGAGAGCGGTGACGCCGATGGTCGCGGGCTCTCCCCAGGGGATGAAGATGGAGGTGAACCAAGCGACGACCACGACCTGCTTCATGCCCATGGCGAGCTTCATCATGGCCAGGGACGGGCCGGAGAGCTCGGCGAGCGGGCCCTCCTGGAGCTCCTGCTCGGCTTCGGCCTGATCGAACGGAAGCTTGCCGAGCTCCATATAGCAGGCGGCCGCGAAGGCGACGCCGGCGAGGATGACGGCGACGACGCTCGAGACGTTGCCCGTAACGATGTGCTGACCCATGGTCGCAATGTCCGTGGAGCCGCACACGATGGCGACGGTAAACAGCGCGATGAGCATGGACGGCTCGATGAGCACGCTCATGAGGAGCTCGCGGATACCGCCGAAGCCCGCGTAGGCGTTGGAGGAATCCACGCCGGACAGCGCGAAGAAGAAGCGGGACAGCGCGAGCGCGTACATAATGGTGATGGCGTCACCAAAGACGGGCATGGGGCTCTCGAGCGTGAACATGGGCAGGCCCATGGCGAGCATGAACGACACCGCGAGGAACAGCGGCGGCATGATGCGCAGCACGAAGCTCGAGTCGGAACTCACGGACTCGGGACGCGCCATGAGCTTCGCGAGGTCCCGGTAATCCTGAAGGATGGACGGACCGCGGCGATTGTGCATCTTCGCGCGAATCACACGGGCGAGGCCGGAGAAGAAGGGCGCGACCAGCATGACCACGAGGCCCTGCGCTATCGCAAGAACGATGTTCATAATATCCTCTCCCCTCTCTAGACCATGACCACGGCGAGCACGAGGAAGACCACGAGCGCCGCGACGATGTAGCAGATGTATACGGAGTAGTTGCCGCCCTCGATCTTGGAGGCGAGGCCGGCCAGCTTATCGGCACCCTCGCTCGGTGCATCGACCAGGAAGCGGTCGGGCAGGGGCTCAACGCCCTGAGCGACACCGGTGAGCTTCTGGAACACGTGAGCGATGGACCAGCAGATCTTGGTGCATACCTCGCGCAGGGTGTAGAGCGGGCCCATGAAGAGCTCTACGTCTGACGCGAAGCTCGTGGCGACGACGGGCATGTGCTCGTTGGGCTCGTAGCCGCACGCCCAAGGGTCGGTCTTCTTAGCGGGGGCCTTGGTGCCGAGGCAGGACCTCAACACGAACGCGAGGCCGGTGAGGACCACGAGCGCGATGGCGATCGCGGGGGTGGAGGTGGCGGCACCGGAAATCTCGTTCACCAGAGACACGCCCGAGGTGGCTGTGATGGCAGAGCCGGCAAGCACGCTCTGGGCGACGTCGCCCAGAACCGGGGCGATGACGGGAGAGCCGATTCCCAGCACCACGCAGATGGCCGCGAGGAGCATCTGCGAGAACAACATCGGAGCCGGGGACTCCTTGGCGTTCGCGGCCTCCTGGGAACGAGGGCTGCTCGCGAACGAGACGCCGTAGGCCTTCACGAAGCACGTGACGGCCAGGGCACCGGTGATGGCGAGGGCGGCCGCAGAGGCGACGGCGAACACCATGACGACCGGGTCGGAGAGCGTCGAGATGTTGAACAGGGACTGGTAGGTGAACCACTCGGAAACGAAGCCGTTGAGCGGCGGGATAGCCGAGATGGCAAGGGCACCGATGAGGAAGCAGACGGCCGTGACCGGCATACGGCGGAACAGGCCGCCCATCTTCTCCATGTTGCGCGTACCCGTGGCATAGAGCAGGGAGCCCGCGCCGAGGAACAGCTCACCCTTGAACATGGCGTGGTTGAGCGTGTGGTAGAGGGCGGCCATGAGCGCGATTGTCGCGATGACGTCGTTGCCCAGGGCGTGCGCCGTCATGGACGCGCCGACACCGAGCAAGATGATGCCGATGTTCTCGACGGAGTGATAGGCAAGCAGGCGCTTGATGTCGTGCTCGTGGAGGGCGTAGACGACACCCAGGACCGACGAGATGGATCCGAAGACCAGGACCATGAGGCCCCACCAGAGCTGGACGCCCGAACCCGCGAGCAGGTCGAGACCGACCTTGAGGATTCCCAGGATGCCGATCTTGATCATGCCGCCGGACATGAGGGCGGACACGTTGGACGGCGCCTCGGGGTGCGCCTGGGGCAGCCAGGAGTGCAGCGGAATGATACCGGCCTTCGCGCCAAATCCGAAGAACGCGAGGACGAAGCACGCGGAGGAGACGGCGGGTCCAAAGTCATGCGTACGGAAATCACTGAAGCTGAAGGAACCGCCCACGCCGTTGGTCATGAGCAGGAAGCTCGCCATGATGAGAACGAAGCCCACGTGCGCGATGACGAAGTAGAGCCAACCGCCCCTAATGGAGTTCTTGTTCTCCTCGATAACGACAAGGAAGTAGCTCGTAAGGGACATGAGCTCAAAGGCGACCAGGAACCAGAACACGTTGTCGGCGGTGATGACGAGCATCATCGAGGCGACGAAGGTGTTCATAAAGAAGCCGGCGCGCCCGACCTTGCCCGGGTACTCGTCGAAGTAGGACAGACCGTAGATGAAGCCCGCAAAGGCGAGAATCGAGATGAGGACCACGATCAGGCCCGCAAGGCCGTTGAGCAAGAGCTCGAGACGGGCGAACGGGAAGAAGAAGACCGTGTTGAGGGACGAAACGTCGCCAAGCACGGCCTCGAGGCCCGCGATGAACGACAGCACGGCCGCGACGGCGCCGATCAGGCAGCCGGCGGTCTTGGCGGCGTTGTCGGCCTTAATCAGCAGAACCGAGGCGAGCGCACCGATGCACGAGACGGCAAGCGATGCGATAAACAGCGTCATGCTATCCATTGTTTACGCTCCCTTCTGCTTTCTCGGACAGACCCTGGGCCACAGCGGTAACGTCGACGACCGGACCGTTTTCGATCGAGCGCAGGCGCTTGGCCTCGTCGAGCTCGCGATCGGCCGCGCCGCCCATGACGGTCAGCGCCTTGGTGGGGCACGCCGCCACACAATGCGGACCGTCCGGATCGAAGGCGCACAGGTCGCACTTAACAGCGCAGGTGTACTGGCCGGGAGCCCACGTAAGCAGGCTGCTCAGGGACTTAGGATACGAAGGCGTCGGGTCGCACATGCCTGCGACACCGGCGATAGACGTGCCATCGGGATGGATGGCTCCGAAGGGGCACGCGATGGCGCACAGCCTGCACCCGATGCACTCCTGCTCCTTGACGTGGATGCGATCGCCATCGTGCTCGATGGCATTCACCGGGCAGACCTCGGCGCAGGGGGCACCCTCGCAATGGTGGCAGGCAAGGGCGGCCGAAATACCGCCGGTCTTCACGAGCGCCAGGCGCGGCGTATCCTGAAGACCCTGCATCCGGTGGGCGTCGGCACAGGCGGACTGGCATGTTCCGCAGCCGATGCACCTCTCCGGGTTGATGTCGATGAAGCGGTTCATCCCCACTTCCTTTCAAAATAACGGGCCGGGCTCCCGAACGTACGGGACGCCCGGCCCAAAAAGCCAACGAGAACGGGACTACACGATTTGATTCACGTGCGTCTCGTCGTCGAACTTGGCGGCGCCAGGCTCAACGTCCTGGGGAGCGGCGGCGTCCACCAGAGCCTGCTTGAGCTCGGTGTACTGACGCTCGACCTCGCCCTCGGCCCAGACCTGGTCGGCGATAGCGTCGACCTGGCAGGCGGAGAACTTGTCCTCGGGCGTATGCGAGACCGGGTCGACCTTGTGCATGGTCAGCTCGTTGCACTTGCCGATCCACCACTGGTAGGTCATATAGACCGTGCCCTTGTTGATGCGGTCGCTCACGTCGGCGCGGCTGTATACCTGGCCGCGGCGGCTGTGGATCGAGACGATGTCGCCATTCTTGATGCCGCGTGCCTGGGCGTCCGCGGGATTCATGCGGACAAAGCCGGGCTCGTCGGCAAGCAGCGCCAGCGTCTTGCAGTTGCCGGTCATCGAGCGGCAGCTGTAGTGGCCGACCTCGCGGACGGTGCACAGGATGAGCGGGTACTCATCGTCGGGAAGCTCGGAGGGCGCCTCCCAGTCGTGTGCCATCAGGTTGGCGCGGCCGTCCTTGGTGGTGAACTTGCCACCAGCGAACATGTCGGGCGTACCGTGGTCGTTCACATCGGTGCTCTTGACGGGCCACTGGGCGTAACCGCCCTCGGGAGCCATCTTCTCGTAGGTCGCGCCCACAAAGTTGGGGCACAGGCTAATGCACTCGTTCCAGATCTGCTCGGTGTTGTCGTAGTGCATGGGGTAGCCCATGCGCGTAGACAGGTCCGCGAAGATCTCCCAGTCGTGACGGCACTCGCCCTTGGGCGGAACGGCCGCGTCAAAGTGCTGGAAGCTACGGTCGGATGCGGTAAAGACACCCTCGTGCTCGCCCCAAGAGGTAGCGGGCAGGATGACGTCGGCGAGCATGGTCGTCTGCGTCATAAAGATGTCCTGGCAGATGAACAGATCCAGCTCGGAGAGCGTCTTGCGCATGCCGGCCGAATCGGGCTCGGTCTGCACCGGGTCCTCGCCGTAGTTGTAGAAGCAGTGCACCTTACCCTCGTCGACCAGGTGGCCCAGGTCGGTGAGCTTGTAGCCCTCCTCGAGCGGGAGCTTTTCCTCGGGCACGCCCCAAGCCTTGGCAAACTTGGCACGCACAGCCGGGTCGGTGACCTTCTGGTAGCCAGGGTACAGGTTGGGCAGCATGCCCATATCACAGGAGCCCTGGACGTTGTTCTGACCGCGCACGGGCGCGAGGCCGGAATTGGGTTTGCCGATCTGACCGGCAACGCAGGCGATGGAGGCGATGGTGTGCACCGTCTTCAGGTTCTGCTTCTGCTGGCATACGCCCATACCCCAGCCAATGATGGCAGAGGGCTTCGCCGTGGCGTACATCTCGGCAGCTTGGTGGATCAACGCGGGCTCGACACCCGTGATGTCCTGTACGGATTCGGGAGTGTAATTCTTGATGGTCTCCCACCACTCGTCAAAGCCGTTCGTGTGCTCGGCGACGAATTTCTTGTCGTAGAGGCCATCGTTGACCAAGCAGTTGGCAAAGGCGTTGAGGAACGCGACATTGCAACCGTTCTTGATCGGAAGGTAGAGATCGGCGATACGCGCGGTTTCGATATGGCGCGGGTCGGCGACGATGATCTTGCAACCCTTTTCTTTGGCTCGCACGATACGCCTTGCGACGATGGGGTGCGAATCGGCAGGGTTATAGCCGAAGAGGAAAATGCAGCCCGCATCCTCCATACCGGGGATGGAGCATGACATGCAACCTGAACCAACCGTGTCCATCAGACCGAGGACAGTAGGGCCGTGTCAAGTACGGGCGCAGTTGTCCACGCTGTGGGTGCCGATGCACGCACGCGTAAACTTCTGCATGACGTAGTTCGCCTCATTGCCGCCGCCTCGCGAAGAGCCGGTGGTCATGACAGCGTTAGGACCATATTCGTCAATTATGGCCTGCATCTTAGATGCGGTGAAATCCAGTGCCTCGTCCCAGCTTACGCGCTCAAGATCCGCGCCCTTAGTGCGGCGGATCATCGGGTGCAGCACGCGAGGAGTCAAGATCTTGGTGTCGTTGATGAAGTCGTAGCCGCTCATGCCCTTAAGGCACAGCTCGCTCTGATTGGTGATGCCGTTGAGCGGTTCGGTACCCACGACCTGGCCGTTTTGGACCAAGAGGTTAAACTGGCAACCGGCGCCGCAGTACGGGCAGATCACTTTATGCTTCTCCATGACACCCTCCTTCCTTTCTCTGCTACCGAATGCTCGGTACTTATTTGACAATCATTGGGCCTGTCGCCCGACGCTTACGCCTCGTTTTCGATGGTGGCGCGGGCACGCTCGGCGGTCAGCTCCGCCAAACGCTCCTCGTCTACCAGGGTGAGGCCCTTGGTCGGGCACGCCTCGGCACACGCCGGACCGCCGGGACGGTCCACGCACAGATCGCACTTGAGCACGAAGCTCTTAGTCTGCGAACCCACTCGCACGTCACCCATCAAGACGGGGACCTGCGTGGTCGCCACGCTCACGGCGCCAAAGGGGCATGCCATGACGCAGCTCTTGCAGCCGATGCAGTTGTCCTCGTTGACGCCGATGCGATGGTTCTTTGGATCAAAGAACAAGGCGCCCGTGGGGCAGGCCTTGGCGCACGGAGCGTCCTCGCAGTGGTGACATGCCACCGGTGCGGAAATCTCGTACGTACGCGTCACACGCAGGCGCGGCGCGGCGATGTTGCCGGGAATATCGTGCGCCTCGATGCACGCCGCCATACAGGTTTGGCACCCAATGCAACGTGAGGAATCGGCTACGACTCGTTTATTGCCCATGTTGTTCACTCCCTCCTGAATCCCATGCCGGAGAGACCCTGTCGACGTTGCCCCGGACCGCCCGTGGTCCGGCATCGACGTATCGAGTGCATGCGGCGAAACAGGCACTTCGATAGAGTTCCTCCAACGATATACAGGCTAAATATACGCAGTTGCAGGTGGCAAACTTGAGCATAGGCCCTGCAATACGGGTGTATTGCAGGGGTTTTGGCAGGTTGGAATTATTCTCTAGAAGCTATAAAGTTGAGTGTATTACATGCGTACACCTCTGAGATTTTTACACGCTCTCATTTTGGATGTACTACGCTTGTATTCGTGTTAATGGTTATTTACTTGAGTAAAATAAAGTAATGGTTATAAGATTCTATGATGTCGGCACATGCCGCATTTGACCGACTATATTGCACGTTAGCTAAGGGAGGGCAGTGATGTCATCGACGCAAAAACGAGCCATCCTGCAGGTGCGCATTCGCGAAGAGGACAAACAGCATGCCGAGCGCCTCTACGACGCCATGGGCACATCGCTCGTCGAGGCTGTCCGCCTTTTTGTCGCGCAGAGCATTTTGATGCGCAAGCTTCCCTTTCAGCCGGTCGCCGTGCGCTCAAAGGACGGCACCGCCGCCTATGGATCGCTCAAAGCATACGGAGATCCCAATCGCCGCGCCGAGGAGTGCAATGCCTGGATTGAATACCTTGCCACGGAAAGCGACGATTCGATTTTGGGTCCCGAGGAAGTAGATATCCATGAGTAGCACCATCATCGACGAGACCGTCATCCTACGCTACCTGCTCAACGACGACGAAGTTCTGTCACCGCGCGCCGCCAAGGTCATCGCCACGCGCACCGCTCGCGTCTACCCCGAGATCATCACGCGCGTCGTGGTCACGCTGCGCGACGTCTATAAGGTTCCCCGCGCTGAGATTGCTACGGCCATGAGAAGGCTGCTCGATGACGTCATGGTCGACGAGCCCACCGTTGTCGCCCTTGCCGTCAAACTCTTTGGCAAGACCCATATGGACTTTACCGACTGCCTCCTCGCAGCCCGAACCGCCATCTACAACGATGATGTCGTGAGCTTTGGCAAGCCCATCATTCAAGGCATGATCGATTACCGCCGCAAGCGCCAAACCGCTGCCGAAGTCCGCGACCGCGCCGCCGACGCTCGCAGCCACAGCACCGACTCCACCATCGACAAGCTCCGTCACCGCCCCCGCAGCTAACCCCATCCCCATCTGAGTTGCGGTGAAATACGGACTGTTTCATGCCTTTAAAGGCCTCGATGGTCCGTATTTCACCGCAACTTATTGAAGGTTGGCTGCGAACGATTTCTCTATCGGGAGTCGGCGTAGGGTTTTGTTGTCGGAATACCGTAACCGCGCATCATGGCACCGAACGATTCTACTTCGTAGGTGTCCGAGAGTTTGAAATGAATGACGTTGTGGCCCATGGCGCGAAGGTTCGCATCGCGCATGAGGGCCGCTCGATAGGTTTTTGCCGCCGCTTGCTCCGGATCATTTTGAGCTTCGTCTTCAAACTTACCCAGCCCATGCAGCTCTGCCAGCGTCCATGAGCCATCTGGCATCTGCCAGCCATAATCTGCTAGATAATAACCAGCGTTTCCCGGTCGCGTTATCTCAACTTGAAGCTCAGGCGCGGCAACCCCAGCAAGAATCATTGCTGCTCTCGCCTCGGACTCGCCGCCATTGTCTGACCTGCCGTCCATATGCTCAAAAACGTCAAAAGCACGCGCGATGCCATGCAACCCTCGGCAATTTGCCTGCGCATATGCTCGCAGCTCTTCACGTTCGACATCGTACTCGCGGGCCAAGCCATCGACATAGCCCAGCGCATAGCGAAAGGCGCTCGTTCGGGCGATATCAACAACCGTTCGATACGGATCCGTCAGCGTAAACAGACCGAGCCGCCACACTTCGCCCGCCCGCCAGCGCTTGTATTCAACGAACTCATACGTATCGCGCCTTGTAGACCGAGGCAGCAGCACTTGCACTTTATCCAGAAGCGTATAAGCCGAGCCGATGCCAAAGAGCAGCGCTGCCGTCGATCCGCAAAACACAGCATCCGGTTCAACGACCGCAATAGCGGATGCCAGCTGAAAGATGCGATCTTCAACCCCAAGATTATTCCAATAGACCGGATCCGCATACACGTGGTTGTAAAGACGAAGCATGAGCTCCTCCTGCATAAGCTCGCGCGCACGGCGTTCTTCCCAAGGATCAATTGTTATAAGCAGCTGTCCATCTTGATGAATTCCAAGGGCCGAGAATAGCATCCTTGCATATGACTGCGGAAAATGTTTGCCTTTATCGAGCATGGCCAACCCCATAACCATCACGGCGGAGAAAATACCATTACGCTATCGCATGCTTTCGTCCGCAGGCCTTGCCAAAAGCTGACCAAAAGCTTGACGTCGCAGGTCAGAGCTTCAAAAAATATTTCCATTCTCGGTAGACGGTCGCTACGACCCTCCCAACGGCATCAAAATCCAACCTTACAAATAGTTGCGGTGAAATACGGACTACATGGGCCATAAAAGCCGGAAAACAGTCCGCATTTCACCGCAACTTAGGAGGGGATGTGGGGTCCCTGACATGTATATGAAAACGGCTCTGGCACCAAATGGAGCCAAAGCCGTTAAAACTATCTTATGGAGCGGGCGACGGGAATCGAACCCGCGTCATCAGCTTGGAAGGCTGGGGTTCTACCATTGAACTACGCCCGCAAGATATGGTCGGGACGACAGGATTTGAACCTGCGACATCCTGCTCCCAAAGCAGGCGCGCTACCAAACTGCGCCACGTCCCGAAGGTGTTGAGCAGCTAAGGTCTAAACCTTGCGTGTCCCAAAGCGAAGGAAATTATAGGGGAGACTCCCCGCCTGTGCAAGCGCAGAAACCCTAGCTCCTCGAATGTGCGACAAACTGGCTATGAACCAGACCAATCACAAACGCGACCACAGCAACCGGCGCCCACGCAGCGCCGATATCTGCCAGCGGCAACGCATCAAACGGCAGCCACGCGCCAGCAAAGAACGCATCGCGGACCGAGGTGATCACGCTCTGCACGGCAACCACGCCGCCGACCCAGACCCACACCTGCGGATGAGCGTCGCAAAAGCCGTGTACCAAACCCATGAGGACCAGCACGATGGCGACGGGATACAGGGCATTGAGCATAGGCACCGAGAACATGAGGATCACGTCGAGGCCCACGTTGGAGAGCACGCACGAAAACGCTGCGAACACAAAGGCGAGAATCGCAAAGGGACGGCGCATGGCCTCCTCGGAGGCCTCCGCTCCCCCTTCGACCACATACGTCTCGCAGAAGTAACGCGAGCAGCAGCTGATGAGGCCGATGCACACGTTCATGCAGGCAAGGAAAAAGATCGCAAAGACCACGACCGTGCCGACAAGGCCAAAGTGCATGGAGGCAGAGCGGGCAAGGATGGCGGCGCCATTGGTGGCATCGGGCATCACGGTGCTGAGCTGCGTGCCGGCAAGCGCCAGGCCGCAGTAGATGATGGCCATGAGCGCGCCGGCGATCACACCCGAACGCGAGATCTCGAAGGCCACGCGCTTGTCATCGGTAACGCCCAGCTCGTGGATGGTCTCGGCGATGATGATGCCGAAGGCGAGCGACGCGAGCAGGTCCATGGTCTGGTAACCGGTCAAAAAGCCCTGCACGGCGGCGCCTGCATCGTAGGGAGCCTGAGGCGCGGCAGCCGGTCCCAGCGGCGAGATCACGGCAGCACCCACGACCAGCACGATGAGCGCAATGAGCGCGGGGCCCGTAATGCGGCCGAGTACGCGTGTGATGACACCCGGGCGCAGCGTGAGCGCAAACGCGACGACGAAGAACCCGATGGCAAACACCAGACGTGCCGTGCCAATCGAAACGCCCTCGGGTAGCAGCGGCACCAGCATTTCGAACGCAGTAGAGCTTGTGCGAGGAATGGCCAGGCACGGGCCGATGGCCAGGTAGACCGCCGCAACAAAGAACTCACCAAACTTGGGGTGCACGCGGCCGGCAAGCTCGCGGGCCGTGCCGGCGAGCGCGACGGCGATAAATCCCATGACGGGCAGGCCGATGGCGGCAATCAGAAAGCCGAGCATGGCGACCGGCGTGGCAGAACCTGCCTGCAGAGCCAGCAGCGGCGGAATAATGAGGTTGCCGGCGCCAAAGAGCATCGAGAACAGGGCGATGCCGACGGTGACGACATGGTCGGAGCGCAGACCGCGCGGGGCGGATGAAGCCATGAGAGCACCTTTCGAATCGAAACAAAAACGGGACGGGCAAAATACCCGTCCCGCAAGTATAAACGGTCTAGCAGCTTTAGCAGGCTAAATCGCGCAAAGCATCAATCGCGGTGTCAACTTCCTCGTCCGTGTTGAAATACCCAAACGAGAAGCGAACGACACCCTGGCGCTCGGTCCCGAGCGCGCGGTGCATGAGCGGAGCGCAATGGGCGCCGGGGCGCGTCGCAATCCCCCACCCTTGCATGAGCGCGTCCGAGATCTCAGCAGAGTCGATATCGCCCACGTTGAGCGACACAATCGCAGAGCGCAACGGCTGGTCAAAGGCACCGTAGAGCTTAATCCCCGGAATCTCGCGCACACCGGCAAGGAAGCGATCCGCAAGCGAACGCTCATGCGCCGCAATCGCCTCGACCCCGCCTTGTGCCTCGATATAGTCGAGACCGGCAGAAAGTCCCGCGATGCCGTGGCCGTTGAGCGTGCCCGCCTCAAGGCGCGTGGGCCACTCAAGCGGCTGCAGCGCATCGAAGCTGTGCACGCCCGTGCCGCCCATGGCCCACGGCGCCACGTCAATGCCCTCCGCCACGGCCAGCCCGCCGGTCCCCTGCGGACCCATGAGCCCCTTGTGGCCAGTAAAGCACACCACGTCGAGCCCCATGGCCTGCATATCGATATGCGCCGCGCCGGCAGACTGCGAGGCATCGACAATCACAAGCGCGCCGGCCGCATGGGCTATGGCGGCCACGCGCGCAATGTCGACCGCGTTGCCGGTCACATTAGAGGCGTGCGTCACCACCACGGCACGCGTATCGGGCGTGACCAGCCGCTCGAGCTCGTCGTAGTCGAGCAGGCCGTTCGCGTCGCAGCCCGCATGCTCAACGGTCACGCCCTGCTCTGCCGCCAGGCGGTTGAGCGGACGCAGCACGGAGTTGTGCTCGAGCACCGTCGTGACCACACGGTCGCCGGGGCGCACCGCGCCATTGATGACGGTGTTGAGCGCCGCCGTAGAGTTGGGCGTAAAGCACACATGGTCTGCCCTCGGGCAACCCAACAGGCACGCGAGCTTGGCACGGCAACCGTGAATCGTACGAGCGGCATCGAGGGCGCCCGACGTGGCGCCGCGCCCGGCATTGCCGAGCGAGCACATCGCCTGCGTCACGGCATCGATGACCGTCTGCGGCTTGTGCATGGTCGTCGCCGCGTTATCCAGGTAGATCATCGCACGACCTCCCACATATCGATCACGGTAAAGCCCTCGGTGGGGACGCCCGCCGCGGCAAGCTCGCCGCGCAGCAGGTCCTCATCGGCAGGCAACGCCTTCCACGCCAGACCGCAGCCAGCAGCGACCTCCCCGGGCACGGGAATCGTTCGCCCGGGAAGGCCGCGCTCGATGCACAGGGACTCGCAGCCCATGGCGGCCGCCGTGGTGGGAAACGTGATGACAAGCGCCGGGCGCTTCTCCCTCATGGCAACTCCAACCAATACGCTACGGGCGCACGACGCGCACGGCCTGCTCCATCTTCTCCACGATCACGTACATGTTGGTGACCTCGCCCACTGCAAGCTGGTCCTTAATGCCATAGTGGTCGAGGCAGGTACCACAGGTAAGGATCTCGACACCCTGCTCGGCCAGGCCCTTCAGGTCGTCGAGCACCGGCGAGCCCTCGACGGTGAGCTTGGCGCCGCCGTTGTAGAACAGCATGGTCGCGGGCAGCTCCTCCTGCTGCGTCACGGCAAAGATAAACGCCTTCATGAGCTTGTGGCCCAGCTCGTCGTCGCCACGGCCCATGCAGTCGGTGTAGACGGAAATGACGAGTTTGCCCTTGCCGGCGCTGGCATCACAGAAGGCAGCGCCATCCTGCTCGGGATCGGCCACGGCAACGCCGCCAGAGGTCGCCACGGTCACGTGCCACTCGGCGTCAGAAACCTTCTCGACCGAAGCCGTGCAGCCCTTCTCCTGCGCCATCTTGGAGATGTTCTTGACGGCGGTCTCGTTGTCGACCGAGGTCACCACAGCGCCCTCGCCATCAAGCTGTTTGAGTGCCTTAAGCGTCTTGACGACGGGCAGCGGGCAGGCATCGCCCATGGCATTGACTTCAATCTTGGTAGACATAGCAAATTCCTTTCGAAAGAACCGTTCTAGAGAACGGCAAACAGTTACATAAACGCGCGGGCTAGCGAACAACGCGGACGGCAGGACCGCCCAGCTCCGCCTCGCACACGCGCCCGACGACGGCCGCGATGCGCCCCTCGGCATCCAGGCGACGCGCAAGCTCATCCACATCCTTCGCGGGCGCCGCAATAAGCAAACCACCCGAAGTCTGCGGATCGTACAGCGCATCCAACATGCCCGGCTCCAGGTCATCGTCAGCCGTCACGCGCGGGCCAAAGAAGTCCTGGTTACGGTAGGAGCCCGCGGGGATAATGCCCAGACGCGCCATGTCGAGCACCTGGTCAAAGAGCGGCACCGCCCCCGACGCAAGCTCAATCTGCACGCCAGAGCCCTCGGCCATCTCGCACGCATGCCCGATAAGGCCGAAGCCTGTAATGTCCGTGCAGCCGTGAAGTTCGAGTCCCTCGGCCAGACGAATCGGAGCCTCGTTGAGGGCGCGCATCGAGTCAAACATGGCTGCGGCCTCGTCCTGCTCGATGAGCTCGCCCTTAATGGCCGTGGTGATGATGCCCGAGCCGATCGCCTTGGTCAGCAGCAGAACATCGCCCACGCGCGCGCCGCTGTTGGCGAGCATACGGTCAAGTGCGACAAACCCGCTCACGGACAGGCCGTACTTGGGCTCGTCGTCGTTGATGGTGTGGCCGCCCGCGATGGAGCAGCCGGCCTCGACGCACTTGTCGGCGCCGCCCGCCAGAATTTCGCCGGCAACCTCAACTCCCAGGCAACTGGGAAGGCACAGCAGGTTCATGGCATGGCTCGGCCGCCCGCCCATGGCGTAGATGTCCGACAGTGAGTTTGCCGCGGCAATCTGGCCAAACAGAAACGGGTCGTCGACCATCGGCGGGAAGAAGTCGATGGACTGCACGAGGCCAAGGTTCTCCCCTACGCGGAAGACGCTCGCATCGTCGGAGGTATCGAACCCGACGAGCAAGTTGTCGTTATGCACATTGGGTAAATCGCCCAGGACCTGGGCGAGGGCTCCGGGGGCCAACTTAGCGGCTCAACCGCTCGCGGCCGTCATGGACGTGAGCCTCATGGTGTCCTTAGCCATACGAACCCCCTTCCAACAAATCAACGACTTTAAGTATACGCCCCAGGCACGCTTCCCAAGAGACCGCCGACGGCTCGAACGTCGAAGGCGGAGCCGCAAGCGCCTGCACGATAGCATCTGCCAGTGCGCGCTCAAACAACGGAAGGTCGGCCGCCACGGGCGTGTCGACATCCGTCATACGCGGCGACGCCACCCACGTCACGGGAGCACCGGGAAGCATCGCCTCCATCCAGGGACGAACGCCGGGCAAATCGGTCGCCACAACTTTGCAGCCGCACGCGAGGGCCTCGATCGTCACGAGCGGCAGGCCTTCGTAAAACGAAGGCAGCACAAAGACGTCGGAACTGCGGTAGGCACGCACGAGTTCATCGCTATCCAGGCGCCCCGCCAGCGTCACCGGCACATCCGAAGCCGCGCCCAAACGCTCGATACGCGCGTACTCGGCATCGTCCCCGCGGCCGCCCACAAGTACCAAGCCAGATGGGCGAACGTCATCGTCAATCGGCAATGACACGGCTCGAACCAGCGACTCGACGCCCTTTTTAAAGCAAATCTTGCCCACGTACACAAGCGATCCCGGCTGCCTCGCCACGCTTGCGTCGCGGCAGAAGACGCGATGGTCGTAGCCCGTCCCAATCACGTGGATACGATCGGCATCGACGCCGCACACCAGGCCAATCTGCTCAGCCTGCTCAGCATGGAGCGCAAAGACGGCATCGAGCCGACGAACCGCACTTACGATGCGATCGCGCTCGAGCGCATGCGAACGCAGCTGGCGCAGGTCGGTCGAATGGCACACGGCAACAACCGGAACACCCCGGACGCACTCGCGCGCCAATGCGGTCACCAGATACAGGTGATGGCAAAGCACCAGATCGGGCCGAAACTCAGCCACCGCCCGATCGATTGCAGCAGCAAATGCCCGCTCAAATGCCTTGAGCATCGAAGGCGTCAGGTCACGATAGCGTGTGGAGGGATAGGGCATGACATCGGACATACCGCAGATGGGAAACGGCAGCTCGGGCGACTCGAACGGCACGGTAAACACGGCAGCACGCCGGTCCAGCTCGCCTTGGGTATCACCCGGTGCCGCGCCGCAAAGCACGGCGGCGCGATGCCCCGTCTCGATCTGCTCGCGCACGAGCGCGGCAAGGTAGGTGCCGCTGCCGGTACTATCTGGTTTTTGTGCCGAGATATTGAGGATGCGCATCGACAGGGCCCCTTAAACCAGCGCCCGCGCGCGGACAGCCGCGCCGATCGCCCCGGCAAAGCGGGCCTGGGGCGAGGTGGTCACCGGCGACCCCAGTAGCTCGCCCAACCGCTCCACCACGTAGGCGTTCTCGCAGAGACCACCGGTCAGGTAGTACGGGGCGCCCGTAGCCTGCCCGGCCATGGTCGCCACGCGCGAGACCACGCTGTCGATCACGCCACGCGCAATGTTCTCGCGCGGCTCACCGCGACCGATCAGGCTGATGACCTCGCTTTCGGCAAAGACCGTGCACATGCTGGATATCTTGGTGGGCTCGCCGGAACGCGCCAGGTCGGCCATCTGCTGCTGGGAAATGCCTAGGCGGTCGGCCATGATCTCCAAAAAGCGCCCCGTGCCGGCGGCGCACTTATCGTTCATGGCAAACTTGGCCACGCGGCCACCCTTAAGTTGGATGACCTTGGTGTCCTGACCGCCCACGTCGATCACGGTGCCGTGGTTGCCAAACAGGCGCACGGCACCGGCGCCGTGACAGGTGATCTCAGTCACGACCTTGTGCGCATAGGGCACGGCAACACGGCCGTAGCCAGTCGCGATCACACGCACGTCGTCGGCAGCCACGTCATAGCCGGCTGCAGCGAGCTCGCCGCGCAAGCGCTCGGCCGCATCGACCGAGGAGAACCCGGTTGGCTGCACGCACGTCCACGCCGCCGAACCCTCCCCGTCGACCACAGCAGCCTTAGCCGCCGTAGACCCGATATCGATCCCGATCCCTATCATGGCTCTCTCCCAATCTAAACATCAAAGGTAGCGGCGCGTTCAGGCGCCTTAGCTCTAGGTTTCTCAGGTGCCTGAGGAAGCTAGAGGGTTTCGATGAAGGCGGCGATGCGGGTCTCGATCTGGCCCATGTCGCCGTTGCTGTAGTCGGTCTCGATCTTCATGTACGGAATACCCGCACCCTCGACAGCCTCCTGCATGCGGGCACTCTCCACGTTAAAGGTGTGGCAGGCCTGGAGCACGCTCTCCACTACGCCATCGACGTGATACTTCTCGCACATGGCCAGCGTGTTTTCCATACGACCGTCGTTGGGCGTCATGACCGAGCAGTTGATATCCAGGTAGCGGTCGGCGATGGCGCGCAGAATGTCGGGGGCGTCCGGATCGATCATCATGGCCGCCGTGCGCTCGCCCGAGCAGTCGTCCATGCACACGACCACGCCGCCATTGGACTCGATGGTGCGACCGATCTTGTTGATCACACCGCCCACCGGGCATCCGGTAATCAGGATGCGCTTGGCGACTGCCGCGACCGGGCGCTCGCCCGCGTTGTAGGCCTCGCGCAGCTTGGCAACCTTTTGCTCCAGCTGCTGCGTATAAGCCTCGATATCAAAGCTGAACGTACCGGCAAACATGGTGCTCATCAGGTCGACGCCGCTCATAGCCGCCGGCTGGTTGGCCTGCAGCGCAAACATGTCGAGCTGGGCCGCACGCAAGCGGTTGCGACGGCGCACGGCGGCGCGCAGGTCGTCATCGGTGATCGTGATGCCGTAGAAGTTCTCAAGCTTCTCCTTGAGCAGGCGGCACTCCTCATACCAGCCTTCACGCTCGTAGGCGCGATCGCTACCCTGCGGAAGATGCAGAATGTGCGTACGCTTGAGTTCGTTGAGCAGCTCGTACATCTTCTTCTTGCCGTCGCAGGTGGTCTCGCCGATGATCATGTCGCTAAAGTACGTAAACGGGCACTTTTGCGAGTAGGCAAAGCCGTAGGTCGACTTGATGAGCGGGCAGAGGTTTGCCGGCAGCACCTTCTCGGCCTCGGGAATCACCTCATCGGACGTACCGCACAGAGCGACACTTGCGGCGCCCGCGGCATCGATGATCTCGAGCGGCGTATAGCTGCACAAAAAGCCGACCAGGCGATTGCCGGCCTGCTTGTAATCCTTGACGCGAATAAACGCCGCCTTGCGTTGCTCGTTGAACTCCTCAAACGTGCGCGGCAACGGCTGCTCCTCGATATCGGCCATAGTAGTTCCCCTCTCTTGCACCGATATACCGACAATTAAACAACGAACCCACACCATACCCAAAAGGAAGCATCCTCTAGGGAATGGCGTCGATAAGCTCCTGCGTATACGGATCGCTCGGATGCGCGATCACATCCTCGGCCGCGCCTTCCTCGACAAGACGACCGTGGTAGAGCACGCCAATCCGGTCGGACATATGCCGCACCACGCGCATGTCATGCGTGATAAACAGCAGCGCCACGCCCGTCGTGCGCTGCAGGTCGCGAAGCAAGTTGAGCACTTGGGCCTGAACGGACACGTCAAGCGCCGAGACCGGCTCGTCGCATACCACAAGGCGCGGCTCGCAAATAAGCGCCCGTGCCAGATTGAGTCGCTGACGCTGTCCCCCCGAAAGGTCATGCGGATAGCGGTCATAATGCTCTGCCAGAAGGCCGACCGAGGCCAGGGCCGAGAGCGCGCGCCCATGGCGCTCATCCGCATCGCGCACGCCGGCGATAATCAGCGGCTCCTCCAAAATGCGGCCGACACGGTTGCGCGGGTCAAAAGCCGTAGAGCTATCCTGGAATACCAGCTGGATCTCGCGGCGAAATGGCTTGCGTTCGCGCTCCGACATCGTGGCGAGGTCGTGCCCGCGATAGACAATCGAGCCGGAATCCGCACGCTCGAGACCACAGATCAAGCGTCCAGTCGTCGACTTGCCCGATCCGGATTCGCCAACCAGGCCATAGACCTCGCCCGGCGCGATCTCAAACGACAGATCGTCCACGGCGGTAAAGGCCTGACGCTTAAAACCTGAGCCCGGCATGGGATACGCTTTAGTCAGATGTGAGACCCTAAGCAGGGCTTCGCTATCAACAGCCATGGCACTCCCCTTTCTCGACAAGCCAGCATTTAGACCGGTCACACGCATTCACGGCAACCAGCGGAGGCTCCTGCGCGCGGCAACGCTCGTCCGCCCGGGCGCAACGAGGCGCAAAGCGGCATCCACAGGGTATTGCCGTAAGCGGCGGCACTGTGCCCGGAATATCCGCCAGCGTGTCAACTCGCTCGCCTTCGAGCGGCGGAATGCTCGCGATGAACCCCTGGGCATACGGGTGGCTCGGGCGCTCCATAAGGCCGCAGGCGTCGATCTCTTCTACGATTTGGCCCAGATACATGACGTGCACGCGCGAGCAGATGCTCGTGACGACACCCAAATCATGGCTGATAAAAAGCACCGCCATGCCCTCGGAACTGTTGAGGTCGCGCAGGAGATCCAAAATCTGTTTTTGAGTCGTCGTGTCGAGTGCCGTGGTGGGCTCATCGGCAATCAGCAGTCGCGGATGACCGGCAAGCGCCATGGCGATCATCACGCGCTGGCGCATACCGCCGCTAAAATCGCCCGGATACATGTCAAAGCGAGCCGCGGCATCTCGAATTCCCACACGCTCCAACAGCGATAGAGCCTCGTTGCGGGCTTCGCGTCGGCTCACCTTACGGTGGGCCCTCACCGCCTCGACGACCTGGGCCCCAACCGTCATGACGGGGTTAAGCGAGCTCAAAGGATCCTGGAAAATCATGGCGATGTCGCAGCCGCGCACCTTGCGCATCGTCTTGAGCGGACGCGCCAGCAGATCCTCGCCATCAAACACAATCTGGCCCTCATAGGCCATCTTCTGTTCATGCTCCAATAGGCGCATGACACTCTGGGCAAACACCGACTTACCGCAGCCGGACTCGCCGACAACACCAACGATCTCGCCGGCATCGATATGTAGGTTGAGTTTGTTGACGGCTTCCAGCGCGTTGCCATCGCGGCCCACAAACGAGATGCAGAGGTCGCGCACGTCCAAAAGATGCTGAGCCATGGACTAGTCCTCCTTGGTCTTGGGGTCGAGGGCGTCGCGCAGGCCGTCGCCGGCAAGGTTCAGCGAAAGCACGCTCGCGATGATGGCCGCTGCTGGGAAGAAGATCATCCACCAGGCTTTGCGCATCACGTTCTTGCCCGCCTGCAGGATGTTCCCCCAGCTGGCGTCGGGCGCTTTGATGCCCAGGCCCAGAAACGAGAGGGCGGCCTCCGAGAGCACGGCCTCGGCAAAGACGAAGGCCGCCTGCACCAGGAAGGGCGCCATAACGTTGGGCACAATATGCAGCCATACGATGCGCGCGGTCGAGGCGCCCTGCACGCGCAGGGCCTCCACAAAGAGCTCCTCCTTGACCACCATCGCACGCGAGCGCACGATGCGCGCCATGCTGGGCGTATAGACGATGGAGAGCGCGATGATAACGTTCCACACGCTCGCCCCCATCATCGCCATGAGCGCGATGGCCAGCAGCACGCCCGGAATGGACATAAGGCCGTCGCAAATGCGCATGAGAATATGATCGAGCCTCTCGTTGTAGCACGCATAGGCGCCGATCACCAAGCCGAGCGCACTCGTCGCGAGCGTGACGGCAATGCCAACGCCAAGCGACACGCGCGCGCCCGCGATGACACGGGCAAGCAGGTCGCGGCCAAAGTCATCGCAGCCAAAGGGATGCGCGGGCGAAGGTGCCGAAAGTCGCAACGTCATCTCCTGCGCATTGGGATCAACCGTCCACACCAGCGGACCGACGAGCGCGATCAGCGCAATCGCCAGGAAAATGCAGCCGCCGACCACAAACCCCTTGTTGGCAAGAGCCTTCTTAAAGTTTGTCATCATGCATCGCCCCATTTGCGAGCGCGCGGGTCAAAAGCGCCGTAGGCAAGGTCGACGGCCAGATTGATCACCGAATTCAACAAGGCGATGACCAACAGCACGCCCTGAATCACCGGATAGTCGCGACGCTCGATAGAGCTCGTGACCAGCTGGCCCAAACCGGGGATGTTAAAAATGGCCTCAGTCACCACGGCGCCCGTAATCAGGGCGCCAAAAGAATAGCCGACCGATGTGAGAATCGGCAGCGCTGCGTTGCGCAGGGCATGGGCTAGCACCACGCGAACCTCGGAGACGCCCTTGGCACGCGCCGTCTTGACGCAGTCAAGCTGCATGGCCTCGATAACGCTCGAACGGGTCATGCGCATGAGCAGGGCCGCCTGCACGCATCCAAGCGATATGGCCGGCAACGCAAGATAGCGTAAATGGCTGAACCAGCCCTTCGATAGCGGCGCATAGCCGGCCACCGGGAACACACGCAACGTGACGGCAAACAGCCACATCAGCATGAGCGCCATCAAAAAGCCGGGTATCGCCACGCCCAAAAGAGCAACGACACGCAAGACCGCGTCGGTGCGCGACCCATGTTTGAGGGCAGCGACGACGCCGCAGGGCAGTGCAATCAACAGCGCGATGAGCTGCGCCAGAAGCGCGAGCGATAGCGTGGGGCCAAAGTGCTCGGCGATCGCCTGTGTGACGGGCTGGTGCATAAAATACGAATCGCCCAGGTCACCGGTAAGCACGCCGCCCATCCACTCAACGTAGCGCTGCGGCAGCGGCTCGTTGAGTCCCAGGCTATCGTTGACGCGCTCGATCTGGTCGGCCGAAGCCTCCATGCCGAGCATCGAAGAGGCCGGGTCACCCGGTGTGAGATAGATAATCAAAAACACGACGACCGAGATGATGAGCATCACCGGAACCATCGCGCCTATACGTTTGAGCGTGTACTTCAACATGCGAGGCGTCTATTTCCCCTCTGAACGTGGACGGGGCGTGGCGGCCACAGGGAACCAGACCCCTCAAGCCGTCACGCCATCTATTGCATTACTCCGGACGCTTGGCATTCCAAACGATGGCACCATCGAGCACTTCGACGTCCTCGACGTCTGCCTGGGTGCCCGTGATGGAAGCGTAGTGGCAAAGCGGCTCGATGACGGCGATCTCATAGAGGCGCTCCTGAGCCTCGGCCCACTTCTTGGCCGCGGCGTCGGTGTCCTTGGCGGTGCGGGTCTCGGCCACGAGCTTGAGCGCCTTCTCGTCGGACAGGCCATAGAAGGCCTTGGAGACCGAGAGGGACTGGGCCGGGATGGGCTTGTAGTTGGTGGAGGCCACAAAGAGGTCCCACTGCTCGGGCTTGCCAGAGCGGATGTCCATAAAGGTCGCGAACTCGTAGCTGTCGACCTCGGCGGTGAAGCCGGCCTTCTCGAGCTGCTCCTGCAGCGCGACGGTGGCGTTGTACATATCCTTGTAGTCGGGGGTGGTCAGCAGCTTGACCGTCTCACCGGCATAGGAGGTCTTGGCCAGGGCCTTCTTGGCGGCCTTGGCGTCGGCCTGGTTGAAGTACTTCTTGCCCGCGTCGGTCGCCCACTGAGCGTTCTCGGGGTTGCCAAGGTTGGGATCGATGTTGAAGAGCTCCTTCTCGCCATAGGCGGCAAGAGCGGCCGCCTCGCAGTCGATAGCCATGAGGGCGCACTTGCGGATCTCCTCGTCGGCGAAGACGCCCTCGTTCATGTTGAGGAAGGCGGTCAGAACGCCGGCGTTATGGGTGTAGAGCTTGACGTCGTCGTTGCCGTCGAAGTCGTGGTAGTTCTCGGTGGGGATCTCGCCAGCGATATCGTACTCGCCGGTCTCAAACCCGCTCACGCGCGTGGAGGCCTCGGTCACGAACTGATAGTAGATGTCCTTGGTGGGCGCGGAGACCTTGCCGGTGTAGCCCGAAGCCTTGCCGTGAGCGGCGACATAGTCTTCGTAGCGGGTGAGATGGACGTACTGGTCCTGCTTCCACTCCACAAGTTTGTAGGCACCGGTACCCACGTACTCGGTCACGCCGGTATCGCCCGCGGCCTCGATGACCTCGGAGGGGAAGATACCCGGATACTGGGAGTGGTTGCCCAGGATGATCAGAAAGTCGATGGCGGGCTCGGTCAGCGTGCAGGTGACCTCGTGGTCGCCCGAGGCGGCGAAGGTGGCGCCGGGCAGCAGGCTCGCGGCGCGGTCGTTGACGGTGAGCCAGCGGTTCATCGAGGCCACGACGTCTTCGGAGCCAAACTCCTTGCCGTTGTGGAAGGTGACGCCCTCGCGCAGCTTGATGGTGTAGGTCAGGCCGTCGTCGGAGACCTCATAGCCCTTGGCCAGCACGGGCTGGGGCTCGTAGTCGCTATCGAGGCCAAAGAGCGGCTCGACGACGTTGCAGATGATGTCCATGGTCACAAGCGACGACGTGGTGTGCGGATCGAGACCGTCCGGGCTCGCCGGGAGCGCGATCTGCAGCTCGTCGCGATACTCCACATCCTGGCCGGAGGCAGCGGCGCTACCGCTCTCGGCGCCCGAACCGCCGCAGCCGGTCAGGCCGAGGCCCGCCATGACGCACAGGGCAGCGGAGCCGGTCAGAAAACCGCGACGGGAAACGCCCGCCTTGAAAAGATCGTTGTTCATTGAGTTCCTTTCGTGTCTGAGTAAACAGATAGAATCTGCCGGGACGGCGGAAATCCCCCGCCCCGGCAGTTATGCGAAGCCGATCGGCGCCCTGCGGTGCATCCGGACACCGGCCGACATGGCAACGGAGAAATCCCTATCGCGTGGATAGGAACACCCGGCGGCACGGCTTAGCGCAGGTGCGGCTAAATCGTCTCGAGGAAGGCTTCGATGCGGGTCTGGAGCTGACCGGCATCCTCGCCGGCGTAGTCGGTGGTGATATGCATAAACGGAATGCCGGCCTCCTCGGCGGCCTTCTCCACGGCAAACGACTCCATCTCGTAAAGCGTGCAGAACTGCAAGGCCACGTCGACGATACCGTCGGCATGCAGGTCCTTGGCCATCTGGACAATGTCCTTCATACGCTGGTCATTGGGCGTAAAGACGGCACAGTTGATCTTAAAGTAGCGCTCGGCGATGGCGTCGAGCATCTCGTCGACCGTCTCGCCGGACTCGTCGACCAGGTCCTTGTAGTAGCGCGAGCCCGTGCAGGACTCCTCGCCCACCACGACGCCACCGGCCTTCTCGATCAGGTTGAACAGCTTCCAGTTGGGCACGGCCATGGGCGTACCGGTGTACAGGATGCGCTTGGTCCCCTTGGGCGCCACGCCCTCGCCGGCCTCGACACGCTGCTCGCACTCAGCCGCCATATCGTTAATGGCTCCGGTCAGACGCGGCGTGTCGTCCATAAAGGCGGCCTGCACGGTCAGCAGGCTGTCGAGGCCGCTGATGGGCGCCGGGTCGGCAGCGCGTGTGGCAGCCAGACGCTTCAGGGCGCGGCGCTTCTCATTGACGGCGTGGATGGCGGCCTTCAGACGCTCAGGCGTGATCGCGACGCCGCACTCTTCCTCGATCTTGGCGGCGAGCTTCTTGACCTCGGCCTTCCAGGTCACGAGCGTCGACTCGTCGTGTACGTTGGGGATATCCATGACATACATGTTCTTTTGCGTGGCAAAGAACTCGTAGGCTTTCTTCTTGCCATCGCAGGTGTTCTCGCCCACCACCAGGTCACTCGACTCGATGTAGGGGCAGACCTCGCCCAGCTTAAAGCCGGCAAAGCTCTTGATAAGCGGACAGGTGTTGCGCGGCAGGTGTTCCTCGACCTTATCGGTTGCCCAATCGGCACCAGAGCACAGACCCACGGGGATGCCGTCACAGGCAAGCACAATCTCCTCGGGCACGTAGACACAGAACGAGCCCACAATCTTGGTGGCCTCGCCGGCCTCCTTCTTGTCGAGCATCTCCTTAATACGGCCGCTGTGGATGTTGGTGGCGACAAAATCCAGGTAGGACGTGGACTTGGGGCGATTGTTCTGCGTCAGGAACATATCGCCGTACATCTGGCCCACGGCGCCCAGCAGCATGTCGTGGTCGGCAAGATTCATGCCGAGGCTCTCCCACATCGGATGGAAATCAAATTCTTCAGCCATGACGGTTCCCCTCTCGAACCAAAAATGAATAGCTACGGTATTTCTGCACGGTGGGCGGCGAAAACCCAGCCGTGCCTAAACCCGGAATTTTGGGGAACCTGCTTTGCAGCTGATTATTTAGTTGTGCGTCGTCTCTCCCGGAGCCGTGAACATACCTGCTCATATGCGGCTCCGAGCCATATACAGGGCGCGCGCCGCAACGCGACGCGAATATGTCTTCTGCGGCATCAGCGCGCCCTCCTTTTCTCGTCGAAGGTAACTATATCAACGGTTGTCGTCCAGACGAACACCGCCGACATGCGTACGACAGCGTCGGGATGTGAGCATCTCACTGTCTGATAATTAATTATCAGACTGATAAGGTTTAGTCATGTAGAAATCGGCGAACGGCGAAGTGAAAACAAAGCGGTCGAGGACTACCTCCTCGACCGCATCGCCCCCGCATTATCGGCAAACGAGATGAATCCTGCTTGCATCAAAATGCATGCGCAGAGTCTCACCCGCCTGCGGCAGCTCTTCCACGGGTACACTCACCTTATTCACCTTCCACTGCAGACGCGTGGGCGCATCAACACGCGGCACGTCCAGCAGCACCAGCCGCTCAAAGCGCGAATCGCTCACACGGGCCACGTGCAAATCGTAGCTGTTGCGACCGCGCTCCGCGCGATTGTCAACATGGAAGTAGCTCGCACGAATACCGAGGTACGTCACGTTATCGGGAACCTCGTGGCCCACGTTAAAGGTCATGCCCCAGTCCAGGGCTTCAACTTCCTGAGGCCCAATCTTGCGCGCCCGGCTTGTGTTCTTGCAGCCCGTCAGACGCAGTGCCGCCAGCGTCTGCGGACGGCGGACCACGTCCTCGACGGAGCCGGTCTCCTCAACATGCCCGTCGTGCATCACGCAGATGCGCTGGCAGAGGCGGCATGCTTCGTCGATGTCGTGGCTCACGTAGAGCACGGTGCGGTTGCACACATCGAACAGGTCGAGCATGTTCTGCTCGAGTGCGCTCTTAAGATAGGAATCGAGCGCGCTCATGGGCTCGTCAAACATAAAAATGCCCGGATGCGCCGCCACCATGCGCGCAAGCGCCACACGTTGCTGCTGACCGCCCGAGAGTCGCGCGGGATAGCGGTCGGCAAAGTCGGCCAGGCCGAAAATGCCCAAATAGCACTCGGCAAGCTTTTTGCGCGCCGCGGCGTCGCCCGCGTCCTTTACGCCGGCACATACGTTATCGGCCACCGTCATGTTGGGAAACAGCTGATAGTTTTGGAACAGCAGGGCGCATTTTCGCTCCTGGGGCGACAGGTTGATGCCCGCGGCCGAATCAAAAAAGGTCGCGCCGTTGACGACGATTTTGCCCTCGTCGGGCGTCTCCACACCAGCAATGCAACGCAGTGTGCAGCTCTTGCCACATCCGGAGGCACCGAGCAGCGCCACACGCTCCTCTCCGGCCTCAAGCTGCATGTCGAGCATAAACCCGGGGTAGTGCTTTTTGATATCCAGAACGAGCGACATGGCTTATCGACCTCCCTTTGCGGCCGTGTCATCGCGCATAAGCTCGGCCAGCGCCTCGCGATCGATACGCAAGGCATCGCCGCCGACTGGGTCGAGCGAATCGGTCTGGCCGCCCAGCCGCTTGGCCTGCTTGCGCTCCGCGCGGGACAGGCCGCGCTCGCGATACTTTTGCGAATACGCCGTGTACATATTGATGAATAGGATGACCAGGAAGCTGAACGCAATTACGACCACGACCCAAAAGAGGGCTACCGATGTGTTGCCGCCCATCCACTCAAAGTAGATGGCGATGGGAATGGTCTGCGTAATACCGGCGTAGTTGCCCGCAAAGAACAGCGTGCAGCCAAACTCGCCCATCGCGCGGGCAAAGGCGAGCACCGTGCCGGCGGCAATAGAAGGCCAGCCAAGCGGCATCATAAGCTTGGTAAAGATGCGACGCTCGGACCATCCCAGCGTGCGCGCCGCATCGAGCATCTGCGTGTCGAGGCTCTCGAAGGCTCCGAGTGCCGTACGATAGACGAGCGGGAACGACACCACCACGGCAGATATCACCGCCGCGGGCCACGTAAAGACGATTGAGATGCCGTGCGCGATAAGCCACTGTCCAACACTGGTCGAGCGACCAAACAGCATAAGCAACAAAAAGCCGCAGACCGTGGGCGGCAGCACCATAGGGATGGTAAAGACCGAGTCGAGCAGGCCCTTGATGCGGCTCGAGGTACCCATAGTCTTCCACGCGGCGAACAGGCCCAGCGCAAAGGAGATCAGCAGGGCAAGGCCGCTCGTTTTTATGGACACCCAAAACGGGCGATAGTCGATGTCGCACAAAAAGGAGGTCAGAGAGGTCCAGGGGCCCTGCTCATCCCGCAATACGACAGACGATGCTTCTACCATTTGAGCGCTATCAAGCCAACGCGCGCCGCCCTTGGCATCACCCGAGGCTGATGCAATCACCACATAGCGGTCCCCATCCGCACCGCGCTCGTCAAAGCCATAGGTATACCCGCCGGATTCAAACGTTGTTTCCGCCGTGACATACCAAGGAAGATCCACGTCCCCTAGCTGCGCACCTCCCATGCAGTTTGCGCTGTCGAGCTTACAGACGAGGGCCTTGAGACCCGATACGCACTCGTTGTCCTGCGGATCCAATCCATACTTCTCGACCGCGTTGGGCGATATCCACACCACAACGCGATCGACAGCAGGCGCCACCACAAGGTCCACGTCCTCGTTAACGGGAAACCGGTAGCCCTCAGGCTGGCCCTCCATGGCACGAGCGGTCCCCTTGGCCAACCGCTCAAAACCCTCGATCCCATAGGAAAGCCCATGAGCGGTCGCAGCAGCCTGGGCCCCGTCCTCAGCGTCCCCAGCAAACGCAAATCCCGGCACCCAGCAAAGCGCGAAGGTCAAAGCACAGGCGACAAGCATGCGGAATCTATTAAGCACGAAAAGCTCCAAGCGAATACAAGGACGGAGTGAAACACAAAACGATGGAATTATCGCGCCAAGCCGCACTACGCGGAAAGCTCAAAGCCGTACTTGGCCCAAATCTTCTGAGCCTTCTTGTTGGTCAGGCAGAAGTCGATGAACGCCTTGGCCTCGTCGGCGTGCTCGGAGCTCTCGGCAACGGCACCCGGGTACACGATGGGCTTGTGCGAGTCCTCGGGGCACACGAAGGCCTCCTCGATGCCGTCGTAGCGGTAGATGTCAGAACTGTAGACAAAACCGGCCACGCAGTCGCCTGTGGACACATAGGCGGCGGCGGTGCCCACCTTATCGGCCAGTGCGACCTTGTCGGCAATCTCGGGAGCATACTCACCGTCGTCGCCCTCGGTGCCGGTGTAGAGGCCCACGGAGGCCAACGCCTGGTTGGCGTACTTTCCGGCAGGGACGGTCTTGGCGTCGCCGATGGCGATCTTGCCGTCCAGATTCGCGACGTCGGCGATGGCCTCGACCTTGGTGTCGGAGCCCTCGGCGCGAATGATCACAAGGTCGTTGACGAACATGTCCTCACGCGTGTCGGCGTCGACGAGCTCGGCGGCCTCGGCGTCGTCCATGGTGCCCTTGGAAGCCGTGATGAGCACGTCGACGGCGGCACCGGCGCGCATCTGCTCGACAAGGTCGCCAGACGCCTTAAACTGCGTGTCGGCAAAGGTGGTGCCGGTCTGCTCGGTGTAGAGCTCCTGAACCTCGGGCAGGGCCTTCTCGAGCGAGTTGGCGGCAAAGACCTGCAGCTCGACAGCTTTCTTCTTAGAGGAAGACTTGGCGGAGCCGGTATCGGAACCAGCGAGCTCGGACGTCTTGTTGCCCGAGCAGCCGGCAAGGCCAAGGCCGGCGGCAGCGGCAGCAGAAAGCGAGACAAAACCGCGGCGTGAAACCATATCGAACATATTCAACCCTTTCGAACGCTATGCCCGGGCACCCCGCCGCGGGCTTTAATCTGCAATCAGATTATACTTCTGCGCGAATAATGATAGTGAGATATTATTCTCGTCAGAGAATATAGTTTCAAGTTACCGTGCACCTCGGCGTCGATTCGGCGAAAAACAAAGGCGGAGCAGCCGTTCAGGTCGCCCCGCCGCAGGTAAACCGCTTAGTTGGTATGTCCGCCGCCCGCTGTCATCTGAGCCGCATGCTCCAGCTGGTCTGCTATGGCCTCCCAGCTTTCGCGGGCGGCCTTCGTAGAACCGGGAAAGTTTACGACAAGTGTATGACCTCGTTGCATGCAAATAGCACGCGAGAGCATGGCGCGGCGCGTCTTGGTCATGGAGTACGCACGGATTGCCTCTGCGATACCCGGCACATCGCGGTCGCAGACGGCACGCGTCGCCTCGGGCGTCACATCGCGCATCGAAAGCCCCGTGCCGCCGCAGGTGAGCACGACATTGGCGTGGCACTCATCAGCGGCTTCCACAATGGCATCACCAATCTCGCTAGCGTCGTCGCGCACGACCACATGTGAGGAGACCGTCCAGCCCTGCGCCACGATGAGTTCCTCGAGCGCAGCACCCGCCTCGTCCTGAGCAAGATCGCGCGTATCCGAGCACGTCACAATCGAAATCTTCAGCTCCATAGCATTCCTCCTATAGCACCGTGCCCTCAGGCAGGTCGACACGCACGACATCCACGACGTCGCCCGCCTTGAGCTCGCACGGTCCTTCGTCAATACGCAGCAGGCAGTTGGCCCGCTGCATCGTGCCGAGCAACGCCGAATTCTGCGTCTTGGCCTCGGTCACCAACAGCTCATCGGTCTCTGGGTCGCGCAAAACCGTGGCGCGATCGAAGAAGCGGCGATGCTGTCGCTTTTTCACGCCGTGCGTGAGCGTCGCCTGCTGCACGGGACGCGCAACCTCGGCAAAACCGCGCATCTTGCGAATCGCCGGACGGGCAAGCATCTCAAAGCCCACATACGCCGCCGCTGGATTGCCTGAAAGCCCCAGGTAGGGCTTACCGCCGAGCAAACCAAACGTGATGGCCTTGCCCGGACGCATCGAGATGCGGTCAAACAGCACCTCGCCCTCGCGCCGGACGAGCGCCGTCACGAAATCGTAATCGCCCGCCGAGGCACCGCCGCTCGTAATGACAAAGTCGCACTCCTGCACGGCACGATGAACCAGCTCGGCAATCGCCTGCTCATCATCGGGCGCAATGCCGTAGAACACGGGCTCGGCGCCGGCATCAAGTGCTTCGGCCATCAACGCCGACGAGTTGGAGTCGCGAATCTGCCCGCGCGCCGGCAGCTCACCCGGCGCGACCAGCTCCGTGCCCAGCGAGATAATGCCCACGCGCGGAGCGGCATGGACCTTCACGCTCGCGTAACCGGCGCTTGCCAGCAGGCCGGCGCCGGCCGGAGCCACAACCTCACCGGCGCGCATCACGACGTCGCCGGCATGGGCCTCCTCGGCGGCAGAACGAACATTCTCCCCCACCTTGGCCGGCGCCGAGAACCTCGCACGCGAGCCCTCGTTGCCGTCACCGTCGAGCACATCGACGATCTCGTACTTCACCACGGCATCGGCACCTTCGGGTACCGGCGCGCCCGTCATGATGCGGACTGTCTCGCCCGCGCCGATTGCGCCCTCAAACACATGGCCCGCGGCCTCGTGTCCGATAACGTCGAGCGTCACCGGCGCCTCGCCAGATGCCTGCGCCAAGTCCGCCGAGCGCACGGCATATCCGTCCATTGCGCTGTTGGCAAACGGCGAGATGTCGATATCGGCCACCGCGTCCTCGGCCAAGGGAAGACCGGTGGCCTGCCACACGGGAATCTCGATGAGATCCGTCGGAGCAACGTGCGACAGAACAATCGATTGCGCATCCTCCAGTGGAATGAGTTTCTCTGCCATATGTACCTCTTAATGCCACGGCGCACAACAGGGGCGCCGATTCTTTATGCTTGTCTCAGTATAATCCCCCGACGCACGGGCGCGACTCGGTCTGTACCCGCAAATACACCTGTCGGTTGCAGGCCGCGAAACAGAATGGAAACCAACCCACCGGCTCGTCGCGTTTACCGCGTTTTATAATGCTTGCGTTGCAACCTAAAAGAGGAACGTATGGCTCATAACGACAAAACCGAAAGCGCAAACGAAACGCAGGATCATTCCCAGCCGCTCGACGACGGCGGCTTTTTCTCCCTGAACGACGTCATCACGGCAGGCAGGCATCAGCTTACCCGCTCCGAGCATCTCTTGGCTGCCGACACGCGCCGCAACGCCCGCAACCTACTCGCGAGCGCCAAGTTGCTCGCGCTCGTCGTCATTGTCTCGCTCGCCATGGGCGTTGCCGCTTGGGCGTTTTTGGCCTCGCTGAATATCGCCACCGACTATCGCGAGCACCATGCGTGGATTTACGCACTGCTTCCCGTTGTGGGCGTTGCCACCGCATGGGTGTACAAAAACCACGGTCTTGCCGCCAAACGCGGTAACAACCTGGTCATCGACTCCGCTCTGGGCACACGCCTCATCCATATGCGCATGGCCGTCCTCACCTTCGTCTGCTCCACGCTCACGCACCTAACGGGTGGATCGGCCGGTCGCGAGGGAGCCGCGGTTCAGATTGGCGGCACCATCGCCAGCAACATCTCGAGCCTCGCCCACCTTAAAAAGCATGACCACCACGACCTCATGCTCGCCGGCATCTCGTCGGCCTTTGGCGCCGTATTCGGTTCGCCCCTTGCCGGAGCTTTCTTTGGCATGGAGATGTGCTTTATCGGCAAGATCGACTACACCGCGGGCATCTACTGCCTGGTCGCCTCGTTTACCGGCTACTTTACATCACTCGCCCTGGGTACCGAGTACGAGGCGAATGTTATCGCCAGCGTTCCCAACATGACGCCACGGACGGTTGTCATCGTTGTTATCAGCGCCATTATCTTCGGTCTGACGGCACGCCTCTTTGCCTGGTCAGTTCGAACCGTCAAGAGCCTGTACGGTCGCTTTATCACCAATTACCTCGTTCGCGCACTCATAGGCGCACTCGTGGTTTTGGCCGCCTATGCCCTTCTCGACGCCTGGGACTACGCCGGCCTTTCCACGTGGCTTTCCGGCGCCGGATTTGCCGGCAACACCACCCTGGCAGACGCAGCCATTAAGTTGGTCGTCACAGCGCTTACCCTGGGTGCGGGCTTCCAAGGCGGCGAGGTCACGCCCCTGTTTGGCATCGGTGCGGCGCTCGGCGGCTGGATCGGTTGCCTCGTCGGAATCGACCCCAGTTTTCTGGCGGCTCTCGGCATGCTCGGCGTGTTCTGCGCCGGCCTCAACGTGCCCATCACCACCTGCATGATGGCCATCGACCTGTTCCACGGCACGGCAGCCGGGTTCTTTGTCATCGTGGCCTTTATCAGCTACCTAACTGCCGGACACCGCGGCGTGTACCCCGCCCAGCGCATCATCTCGCCCAAGCGCCGTTCGCTTATTGTGGATGAGGGCGGTACGGTAGCGGATGCTATCGAGCGCCACAACGACCTGATACAGTAGATGTAAGTATTCGACGTGCAGCCACAATCGGGGGCAATTCGACCTGAGCGCGACCGCACCGTCACGTCATACGCCGGGAGTCGCCCCATGCACGCAACTGATTTTGGCCGCACGCTCATCATCGCCAACCCAGCCGACCAGTCGGGTGCGGCGCGCGAAGTTGCCGAGCGCCTGCAGCGCTTTTTGGATATGACCACGCGCGCATCCCAGTTTGACTTGGTGCTGACCGAGCGCATGGGGCATGCCAAGGAGCTTGCCGCCCAGGCAACGGGCTATCGCACCGTTATCGCACTCGGCGGCGACGGCGTAATCCACGAGGTCGTCAATGGGCTTATGACGCAAAAGGAGGACGCCCGCCCCGCTCTTGCCGTCCTGCCCGTTGGCTCCGGCAACGATTTTGCTCAAACGCTCGGCATCGACGATTTCTCCGGCAAGGATTTTGGCGCACTGCTCACCTGTGAGCTGCAGCGTCAGGACATCGGGCACATTCGTTCATGGAACCCCGCAAGCGGCAGCGGCGAGGCTACCGTTGAGTACTACGACCAAACGCTTTCGGTCGGCATCGATGCCGCCATCGGTCTGGGCACCACTGAGCTGCGCAAAAAGACCGGCTTGACGGGCGCTCCGCTCTACACCCTCTCGGGACTTGAGCAGTTTGGTCTGCGCTATCGTAACTACCCCATGACGGTCAGCTTTGACGGGGCACCCACCGAGCGTGTGAGGGCGATCATCATGGCGATTCAGCTGGGTCCTACCTATGGCTCGGGCTATCGCATCTGCCCCGATGCCGACCCCTGCGACGGCGTACTCGACGTCTGCTACGCCTGCGGCCCCGTCCCTCGCGCGGTTGCCCTGCCTATGTTTCTTTCGGCCAAGGACGGCCACCATACCAAGTTGCCGCCGGTTCGCATGCGCCGCTGCCGCCATGTCGAGCTCACCTTTGAGGAGCCCGACTATCCCATCCAGGCCGACGGCGAGCCCATCATCGCCTCGCGCATCGAGGTCGACATCCTCGCCGGCGCCCTCCACATCTGGCACCCCACCCGCTAACCCCACCTAAGTTGCGGTGAAATAGGGACTGTTTTGCGGCTTTAGCTGCATAAACAGTCCCTATTTCACCGCAACTTATGAGGAGGCTATTCGTCGCTACGTGGCTTGCGACGGTTGGCCTTTTTAATGGAGCTGAAGTGCTTGTCATTGAGCCTGCGCTGGCGAGAGCGCTGAGGCACCTTGGTCTTTACGCGTCGGCGCGGTGGACGCCCGCGACGCTCAAGCTCAGCGCGCAGCTTACGCAGGCAGCTTGCACGGTTCTGGAACTGGCTGCGGCTCTCGCGCGCCGTCACGGTAATTCCCGAAGGGATATGTTTCATGCGCACCGCCGAGTCCGTCGTGTTGACGCCTTGTCCGCCCGGACCCGTCGCGCGAAACACCTGCACCTCGCAATCGCGCGCCAACTCCTCGGCCGACATCTCGGCATAGCGCGCATACTCGCGCCATCCCATCTTGTTCTCGTCCATATCAACACCTCCCCTCATACAAAAAATGTGACAAAGGGAAAGTCCCTTTGTCACATCGCATACCAATCGCTTGTGTTGCGCGCTTAGGCGAAAGTGATCTCGCCGGTCTCGCAGTCCATATCGGCGATACGGGCCAGGCTCTCAACGCGGAAGCCGCGCTCGCGGAGCTTATCGCCGCCGCCCTGGAAGCCCTTCTCCACTGCAATGCCAATACCGGACACCTCGGCACCCGCAGCCTCGCAGATCTTGATAAGACCCTCGAGCGCGCAGCCGTTGGCCAGGAAGTCGTCGATGATCAGGACCTTGTCGCCCTCGGACAGGAAACGCTTGCCAACGATGACCGGGTACTCCTTCTGCTTGGTAAAGGAGTAGATGGTCGTGGCATACTGCTCGCCGTCGAGGTTGATGGACTGCGCCTTCTTGGCAAAGACCACCGGCACACCGCCAAAATGCTGAGCCGCGATGCAAGCCATGCCAATGCCCGAAGCCTCAATCGTCAGGATCTTGTTGATCTCGACGCCCTCGAACAGACGGGCCCACTCGGCACCCATGTGGTCAAATAACTCAACGTCGCACTGGTGGTTGAGGAAGGCATCAACCTTAAGGACGTTACCGGCCTTTACGATGCCGTCATGGCGAATACGATCCTCAAGCTCCTGCATGGCGCAACCCCTTCTCGCGGCAACGATACCGCGCGATTAATAAACGTTGTTCGATAGTCTACCACGGACCGACCCCCGCCCGTCCCACAAGCCGCATCGCACCATAAAGCCGCAAGACCAGTAGATAGGCCCAATTCGTGGCAGGCCTACCCCCACAAGCTAATGGCGGGCGCGCATCCTCACCAAACGCACCATGGCGAGCGCAAAGCCCACAGCAGCCACAGCCATCAACACATAGAACACCGAACGAAAACCAAACAGGAACACATCCGGACGGCCTGCAACAAAACTGGTCACGGCCTCACCCATCGCCACGCTCATCTGCCCATATAGGATATGCGATGCCGCCGTAATGCCAACTGCCATACCCGCGTAGCGCGCCAAACTGCCCAAGCTGCCCGCAAAGCCGAGTGCTTCGCGCGGAGCCGAGCCCATATACAGCGAGTTATTGGGGCTCTGGAAAATCGACGTACCGCACGACATAAACGCGGCACAGCACACAATCACAGGGATGGAAGAGTGCTCGTCGAGCGTACTTACCGCAAAGAGCCCGCACACGTACACGCCCAGGCCGACCGCCGTGGGACCCTCGCAGCCAACACGGTCCGAAACCGCACCCGAAAGCGGGCCGATAAAGGCATTCACCATCGGCAGCGCCAAAAACAGCAATCCGGAAATGTCGGAACCAAAGCCGTGGGCATCCTGAAAATAGAACGGCAAAATAAACTCGGATGCGCCAATACCAACGAACACGATGAGCATGCAGGCAAGGTTGATAGTGAAGGCCGAATTTGCAAAGCAGCGACGCGCGGCCTCCGCCAGCGACATGGGGCGTTCACCGGCCTCTGGCCTAACATGCGGCAGCGTGTAGAGCCCCACGATAAACGAGATGACGCCAATAGGCAGGTTGATGAGGAAGATACTCTCCCAGGGAAAGCTTGCCACCAGCATGCCGCCGAGCACGGGGCCACACATCATGCCGAGGGCCACGAAGGTCGCAAGAATACCCATGGCACGGCCTCGTTCGCGCGCCGGAAACGACTCGGTGATGATACCCATGTTGTTAGCCATGGCCGCCGCGCAACCTATGCCCTGAACAATGCGTGCCAGGATAAGAACCTCGAGCGAGGCCGAAAGGCCGCACAGCAGCGAACCGACCGAAAAGACGATGACGCCCAACTGGAACACATTCACCTTGCCGCGCACGTCGCCCAGACGGCCAAACGGCAACATAGCCACGCAAGTCGCAAGCAGATACACCGAGCTTACCAGCTGAATGCGATCGAGGCCCACGCCCAGCTCCTTTTGCATCACGGGCAGCGCCACGGTCACGACGGTCGAATCCAGACACACCATAAACGTCATGATGAGCACGGTAAACAGAATCGCCCACTTGTTCTTTCCATGGGTGTCGCCCTCTAGGGCAATGTGCTCGCGGCGCAGCTGCTCTGCAGTTTTCTCCATATCCATCCTTTCGAGTGGCCCAACGCAAAAACGGGGCCCCAATCGCCTGTAAACAGTCGCAATTGGGGTCCCGCCTACGGAATCGGAACGAAAGGCCACCGAAGCTTTCTGCCAGCATCGGCGCCTTGTGCGAACGCTAGCCTAGCACTGCTCGAGCGCCTGCTCAAGGTCGGCAATCAGATCGGCCGTGTCCTCGAGGCCGCACGACAGGCGCACCATGTCGGCGGAGATACCGCAGGCGATGAGCTCCTCATCGTTCATCTGGCGGTGCGTAGCGTTAGCGGGATGCAGGCAGCAGGTGCGGGCGTCGGCCACATGCGTGGCGATCTGGGCGAGCTTGAGGCTCTTCATAAAGGTCTCGGCCGCCGCGCGACCACCATTAAAGCCAAAGCTCACAACGCCGCAGGTACCGTTTGGCATGTACTTCTGAGCGAGGTCATAGTACTTGTCGCCCTCCAGGCCCGGATAGCTCACGAAGCGCACCTTGGGATGGCTCTGCAGGAACTTGGCAACGGCCAGGCCGTTCTCGCAATGACGCGGCATGCGCACATGCAGGCTCTCGAGCGAGCTGTTCAAGAAGAACGCCGCCTGCGGGTTCTGCATTGGGCCAAGATCGCGCATGAGCTGCGCGGTGGCCTTGGTAATGAAGGCGCCCTCGCGACCGAACTTCTCGGCATAGGTTACGCCATGGTAGCTCTCGTCAGGCGTGGTGAGACCCGGGAACTTGTCCGCATGGGCCATCCAGTCAAACTGGCCGTGGTCGACGATCACGCCGCCCAGGTAGGCAGCATGTCCATCCATGTACTTGGTGGTGGAGTGCGTAACGATGTCGGCGCCCCACTCAAAGGGACGGCACATCACGGGCGTCGGGAAGGTGTTGTCGACCATCAGCGGCACGCCGTGGTCATGCGCGGCCTTGGCAAAGCGCTCAATATCGAGCACGGCAAGGGCGGGATTGGCGATTGTCTCGCCAAAGACGAGCTTGGTATTGGGCTGGAAGGCTGCCTCGAGCTCCTCGTCTGTGCAGTCGGGGGCAACGAAGGTACAGGTCAAACCCATGCGCTCCATAGTATGGGCGAGCAGGTTGTAGGTACCGCCGTAGATAGCAGAGCTCGCGACCACATGATCGCCGGCACCGGCCACGTTAAAGATCGCGAGGAAATTCGCAGCCATGCCCGAGCTCGTGAGCATCGCAGCGGTGCCGCCCTCCATCTCGCAGATCTTGGCGGCAACGAGATCGCACGTGGGGTTCTGCAGACGACTGTAGAAGTAGCCCGACTCCTCTAGGTCAAACAGCTTGCCCATGTGCTCGGACGTGTCGTACTTCCACGTGGTGGACTGGTAGATGGGCACCTGGCGCGGCTCGGCATCTCCCGGGTGATAGCCGCCCTGAACACATGTGGTACCGATGGTCTGCTCGCTCATATCTAGCTCCCTTGCCTGGGTTTTAGTTTTATTCGATTCACGATACCGCTACCCTGCACCCCTCTCAACCCATCCCCGAGGTAGGTTATGGGACAAATGAATCAGGGGCATTCGTCTCAGCCTTAGGCATTTGCTCGATAGATAAAAATGAAGCATCCATGAAGCTCTCGATGATTACACGCACCGTCACGGGTACCATAGGCGGGTACACCGTGACCAAGGAGACAACGATGAAGCAAATCGATACGGCCCAGCTCGACACCGCCGCCTGCCAGGCTCAGGCTGCCGAATACCACGCCCGCGGCTTTAACTGCGCACAGGCCGTTGCCTGCACGCTCGCACCTGCCGTCGGGCTCGACCCCCAGACCGCCTTTACCCTCACCGAGGGCTTTGGCGCCGGCATGGGTGGCATGACCGAGACCTGCGGCGCCATCTCAGGCGCTGTTGCCATCATGGGCTTTGTAATGAGCGACGGCATGGAGAACCCCAAGACCAAAGGCCAGACCTACAAGCTATCGCGCGAGATCGCCAAACGTTTTGGTGAGAAGAACACGACGACCGTCTGCGGCACGCTCAAGGGCGTCGGATCGGATAAGGGTCCGCTCCGCAGCTGCCCCGGCTGCATCGACGATGCCGTCGAAATCGCCTGTGATGTACTAAAGCAGCTCGCCGAGTAAACGGCAGCAACAGAAAAGCGACGGCCGGCGCGCTTGGGATCCATCCAAAAGCACGCCGGCCGTCGCCGTTAGAACTCTGCAAATTCGGGAGCGCCGACCTCGATCTCCTCGCGCCCCGCCATAAGCTCGCGCATCTTAGCGCAAAACGGCTCCTGCTCCCCCGCTTTAAACACTAAATGAATCGTCACGGCATCCGCGTAATCGGTATCCGAAACCTTGGCACCCGAATCCTGCGCCAAACGAAGCACCTGCTCATACTGCGGATAGGCAACATGCACGTCAACCGGCACGACGCTTGTCATCTCAACGATCTGCCCGGCCTCCTGAGCCGCGGCCACCGCCGCCTGCGTCGCCGCGGTATAGGCGCGCACCAAGCCACCAGGCCCCAACAGCGTGCCACCAAAATAGCGCGTCACTACGCAGCAAACATTTTTGAGCCCCGCACCGCGCAGCACCTCGAGCGTCGGCATGCCGCTCGTTCGACTCGGCTCACCATCATCGCTCTGGCGCTCGCGTCCATCGACCAAAATCCACGCGGGAACATTGTGTCGAGCGTCGTAATGACGTTTGCGAACTGTCTCGATAAAGGCGTTCGCCTCATCCTCGGACTCAATATGGACCAGCTGGGCAATAAACCGACTCTTGCGGTCCAAAAACTCGCCCGAAGCCTCAATATTCGATTGCAGAGTGAAATAGCTGTCCAACAAAGCCCCTCAACAAAATAAAGCGCAGCAACAAACAGCCTCAATAATACGGCAAAGACAGCACCGTTGACCTCGCCAACAAGAACGGAAACGCCAATGATACCGTCACCAACAGCGAGAACCCGTCAGCGCGAGCAAGGTGCCTTGAAAGACGAGGGCATTGACCTTATGGTCATGCCCGAAGGCTTGAAAGGC
>CATYJA010000002.1:0-64435 GCA_958407545.1 uncultured Collinsella sp.
TCCGAACATGTGCGGATGAATGTGGGAGGTGTTCGGATAAAGTCGATAATCAAGGCGCTGCTGCATGTTGGCCTCGCCTGTATCAACCCAGACCGCGTTTCCTTAAGCTAGTGCCAAAGATTAAGGCTATCGTTGGGATGGGGGGGATAGTTGGAGCAGTTTTGTCCGATTAGAATGGCGTCGAAGTCTTATGCACCGCGCAATTGGGCGAGAGCCGCAGCGGATTTGTATCTCGCGATGGCAGATGGGGGCTCCAGGTGAACGTCAGCTGTATGCCAGCCGTGCAAACTAAATATCCAAGCTTGAGATGTAACTTCGCGATGGTTAGTCCGGATGCTGTAAACTTTATTCATTACTAGACAGTGCGTTGGACTGTAAGGGCCGCATTTTCTTCGAGCGTCGCTAAGGGCCAACTATTATTTGGAATGGATGAAACTCGATTGTCATTTGCTTTAACAAAAGATTCAAAAGGATATCCGCGTGTTCTGGTAATTATTCCCGCTTATAACGAGCAGGAATGCATTCTCAATACCGTTGCTTCTATTAAGGCTGCTGGATATGACTATGTCGTAATTAACGACGGCTCACAGGATGGGACACTTAGGCTTTGTCGAGAGCATGATGTCAACATATTGGATCTCCCACAGAACCTTGGTATCGGTGGGGCGGTCCAGGCGGGGCATAAGTATGCTCAGAGATTTGGCTATGATATTGACATTCAGGTTGACGGCGATGGCCAACATGATCCTTCTTATATACCTGAGCTTGTTAAGCTGATTGAGGGTGGGGCGAGTCTGGCGATAGGCTCTCGATTCTTGGTCGAGACCGACGGTTTCCAATCAACCTTTATGCGTCGTGTTGGAATCAGGTGGCTCTCTTTTTTGCTTAAGTTGCTTACAGGTAAGGCGGTCACCGATCCCACTTCTGGCTTTAGAGCCTGCAATAAAGACGCCATCGACTTATTCTGCAAGAGCTATCCTGATGATTATCCGGAGCCGGAATCGATAGCTTTGGCTATGAAGCTTGGTCTCCCCGTTATGGAGGCACCTGTAAAGATGAATGAGCGCCAGGGCGGGCGTTCATCCATTGGGGTTCTCTCTTCCGTCTACTACATGATTAAAGTTACGCTTGCTATTGTCCTTGTGTGTTGGATCCATAGGGGAGACCAATAATGAATTTTTTTCTAAGGATTGGGGCAGCCATCTTTTTTGGTGGGTTCCTCGTTTATGTTCTTCGACTCGTATCCAAAGGAAAGATGCTTCTTAAGTATTCTTTGCTTTGGATTTTAATGTGCATGGCGGCCTTGCTTTGTGATTTATTCCCTCAGCTTATTTTTTATTGCTCCACGGCTATTGGGTTTGTTAACCCGGCCAATTTCCTCTTCCTGGGTGCAATTGTGCTGTTGCTTGCAATCTCTCTATCCCTTAGCGTTGCGGTGAGCCGTCATGTTTTGGCAATCAAAAGCCTTACACAAAGGATTGCCTTGCTCGAAAAAGAGCTTGAGAATCGGTTGGATTATTATGACTGAGCTTGATACAATTATTTGATTTAGTTTACTTTTAGTTCTTCAATGTTGCTAGTTGAGGAAAGTGGAAATCTGCCTTATACAAACGTTGCTTATACCCTTTGCTGAGGTCTGGATCGGTACCAAATCCGATGATTCTCATCGCGGGTTGCCATTTGCTTGTCAATGGAGGCGATATCCCTGCTCCGGCTGCAATGTTGTTTCAGCTGTTATGTCGTGGTCGAATAGTTTTGTATTAATAATGTAGAACAGATAATAGAATCAGCCGGAGGACTCCATTACAAAAGAGCGTAATTCCATTATCGAGCCATTTGGGTTAATTTCGATGTGGTGTGTAGTTACGCATCATTTTGTAATGCATAATGCAGATGATGTATCGGTTTTTGCTAGCCCTTTAACCCGTTAAATTTATTAGGACGATATCACTGGCCTGATGGCTGAACTACTACCACACTACCGCTACGCCCCAGTGGGGCTGGGTTTTAAATACGCCTTTGGAATGATATTGCTTTGGCTATCTTGCGGAAAACAATCTCGAAGAAGAGTGGGCTCCTTGACGTAGGTCGCGTCGAGCCAGACGTAGGGCACTGGCGAGCCCTCGAGCGGCCTTCCGTACAGATCCTCGATGCCTGGTCCAGGCTCGAGGCGATGGCGCTCACCTGGTCCTTCGAGAGCCTGGAGACGCCTATCTTCTCGGCTACCCTCTGCACCTTGCGGGTGCTCGTGCCGGTGGCGTACATCTCGGCGACGGCGGCAACGAGGGCGCGGTCCACGCGCCGGTGGCGCTGTTAGCGCCGGGCGATTTTAGCCGCTAATAGTCAAACTATTTTGACCAATCCCGGTCACCGAATAATGGCCACCGTGCCTCCCCGCCGCCACTACGCTGGTGGTGCCAACACGCCGGCGTTAGGAGGACCATTGAGGTGAACGAGAGACACGATGACCTACAGGAGATTATAGACGCGGCGCTCCGGTAGATGGCCGCGGAGGAGGGCGACGGGTTCGACCCGCAGGCATGCAACCTCGCGGAGTTCTGCAGGAGGACGGGGCTCACCCGCTCCCGCGCGAGGACGGTCAGGGCACACGGGTTCAGGGCCCTGCCCCACGGGAACAGCGGGAGGAGGGCCGCGCCGGGCGTGCTCGCCGGCCACACCGGCCTGGTGGACGACCTCCTGCGGAAGGGCGTCACCAACTCGCAGGTGATATTCGAGCGGCTGCTCGGCCAGGGATACGCCGGCGGCCTCACCACGGTGAAGACCTATATCGCCGCGCACCGGGACCTCGTGCCCGCGAAGAGGCGGCAGGCGGCCCCGCAGGGCTGCCGCGGCCAGCGCTTCAGGACGGCGCCCGGAGAGGCCTACCAGATGGACTGGGGCTTCGTCGCGGTCGAGCGCCCTGGCGGGGAGCGGGCGCGGATCGCCTGCTTCGCCATGGTCTGCCACCATTGCGGGGGCGCCCACGTCGAGTTCTTCCCGAACGCGCGCCAGGAGAACCTCCTCATCGGGATGCTGCACGCGTTCTCGGCGCTGGGCGTGCCCGCGGCCGTGCTCACCGACAACATGAAGAGCGTGGTCGTCCGCCGCGATGCCGACGGCCGGCCCGTCTGGCAGGCCGACTACGCCGAGTTCATGGGCGTCGTCGGCTTCCGCACCAGGTTGTGCAGGCCGCGCCACCCCTATACGAAGGGCAAGGTGGAGAGGCTCGTCCGCTTCGTGAAGGGGAACTTCCTCGCGGGAAGGTCCTTTACCGACCTTGACGCCCTCAACCGGGAGGCCGCCCTCTGGTGCGCCGAGCAGGGAGGCCGCTGGCGGCGCGCGGCGGCATGCGTCCCGATGCGCGAGCACGAGGCGGCGTGCTCGGCGAACACCAGGCCGCTCGAGGTCACGGCCGAGGTCGAGCGGTACCTGTGCCCGCGCCGGAAGATCTCCTTCGACGGCTTCGTGAGCTTCGAGGGGCACCGCTACGGCGTGCCCTACTGGTACGTCCGCCGCGAGTGCAGGGTGAACCGGGAGGGGCGCGTGGTGCACATATACAGCGACGACCTCTCCCGCGAGCTCGTCGCCCACGCCGTCGGCACCGGCGCCGTCGGCTGGTGCGAGGGGCAGTGGGAGACATCGCCGGCGCAGCCCGAGGAGCTGCCGACCCAGCCGGTGGGGACCGTGGTCGAGCAAATCGCCCCGCCCAGGACGAAACCCGGTTTCGAGAGGTTCGACTTCGGGAGGGCCGAATGATGGCGGGCGCGGGGGCGAGCCCCTACGAGCTCGCGAGCGACGCCGCGTCGAGGCTCGGGATCGCCGTCGGGGCGGAGGAGCTCGCGACCCTCGCCTCGGACCTCGACCTCGGCGACGGGGAGATGGCCGCCGTGGCAGCCACCTTCTCCTACCTTGCGGAGAAGAGGAGGCTCGCCTCCATCGAGACGCTGCTGAGGCTGAGCAGGCTGCCCAGGCGCGAGCCCAAGACCTTCGAGGGCTTCGACTTCTCCAGGATCCAGGGCCGGGACGCGGCCGCGCTGGGCAAGCTCCCGTCGCTGGCCGACCTCTACGCGCACCGCAACGTCGCCTTCGTCGGGCCCGGCGGCATAGGGAAGACGCACCTCGCGCAGGCCTACGGGCGCGAGTGCTGCATGCGGGGGCTCAAGACCTACTACATAAAGGCGACCGAGCTCAGGGACAGGTTCCAGAAGGCCGTCCAGCGGGGAAACACCTCGCGGGTCGTCTCCTCGCTCGTCAAGCCGTCGTGCCTCATCGTTGACGAGGCGGGGAGATGCGTCTACGACAGGCCGTGCACCGACCTGTTCTTCGATGTCGTCGACAGGCGCTACGAGAAGGAGGGGCCGAACGCGATGGTCCTCACGAGCAACATCGCCCCGAGCGGGTGGGATGGGTTCTTCACGGGCGACGACACGCTCCTCTGCGCCCTCGACAGGCTGTTCGACAAGGCGTCGGTGTTCGTGATGCGGGGCCCGAGCTACCGCGGCAGGGAGCTTGACACCTACTCGGTGGAGGCCGTCCCCCAGGCGGTGAAGGTGAGGGGGATCCAGCCCGAGGGGATGTAGGAATGCGATAGGAAAGTCATAGATGCGGGCGTGTTGGCTAAAATGGGTCGGCCGGGATTGGTCAATCTCGGCCGACTATATTTGGCTAAATTATTCCGGCGCTAACAGCGCTCGATCACGTCGTCCGGGAAGAAGCTGCCGGAGCGGAGCTTCGGGATGCGCAGCGTCAGCGTGCCGGCGCAGGTGCGAGCGACCTCTCGCGGTAGCCGTTTCGGCTGTTCGCCCCGCCACCGCTCAGCTGGTCGGCCTCGGCGTCCATCGCGGCGTTCACGACCTGTTTGGCGAGTCTGGGGAGCAGCTCCCGCATGTCGATGGCGCCGTCGCTGAAACGGGGCATGGCGAGTATGTCCGGCGCCGGGTCTGACAAGATTTACATAGCGATCTTCGTCTTTTCCCGGAACCTGTTGTTGTGGTGATTTCTGGTTCCGGGACGAAGGCCGTTTTTCGTTAAACGGGCACTAAGGGGTCACCCTTGCACCAACATTTTCGGCGCGATCCATGAGATTGAATTCCGCCATTCTTTTTGGATGCCAATGTGCTTGCTAGTATACTGATACCAGTATTTTTAATTGCGTTCTATTAGTTTCTCGATTATAAGGATTTTTATGACAAGTTCCATAAGATGTAAGCCTTTATTTGTTTTGTTTGCCGTTTTTTTCGCATTCTATTCAGTCTATTGGTATCTAAATAATCCGAGATTACTTGTACTGCTTACAATTACCATCTCGTTGATTCTAATTCTTGGCCTTTGCGCTGCATATGCTAAGGTGTACCATCGTCTTAAAAGTGAATGGGTATTCTTGGCGCTGCTTATAGCATTTCTAATTATTTTTATCTTTATCTTTCCTCCGTTTACGGTTCCGGATGAAGGCCATCATTTTTTTTCAACTTATTGGATGGTTGATAGTCTTCCATTCAATGCGCATGTGACAAATGATGGTGGTTTTCTAGTACGGGATATCGATCTTTCCCTTTATAAGGGTCGCCAGAGTAACGCCATTGACTCCTCTTCATTTGATTCGATTATTCAGAATTATGCTCTGTTTGAGAATGGGAAGTGGACTCCATTCAATGAGTTCTCATTTAGCGTCAGTAGTGAGAACGTTTCTGCAAAAATAGGATCTATCGTTGGGCTGCAAATCGGTCTGTTTTTCGGACTTGGTGCCTATCCTGTGTTCTATATGGGGCGCATTGGTTCGGCTCTGGTTTTTTGCTTTTGTGCGTTCCAGGCATACAGGATTGCACCTAAGGGCAAATCGGTTATTGTTTTTGTTTCGCTTCTGCCTATGACGCTTCACTTGGCTGCTTCATACTCTTATGATTCAGGAATTATTGCGTACTCGCTTTTAGTATTCGCTTGTCTAATGCGCGGTTTTTTTGGAGAGCAGAAATCAATAGGTTGTAAAGAAATCGTCATTTATTTAATTATTTCGGCGTTTTTGGCTCCGTGTAAGGTTGTTTATTCTGGGATGATATTACTTGGTTTGCTTGTGCCCCTTTCGCAGTTCCAAGATGTGAAAGTCGGACGTATCGGTAAGTGCATACTGATCTTTGCTGTTATAGCCTCCGTTCTAGTGCTGCGCATAGCATCAATGAGTACATTGGTGTCTCAGTCTTCAGATGCCTCTCGTGGCCAAGAGATCGGGCGGTTTTATACGCTCAGTGACATCATCATGCATCCAAAGAATAGCTTCGAGGTCTTTTTTAGGACATTAGATTCCCTAGGAGATTTCTATTGGGGATCCACCTTAGGTTATTCGCTTGGATGGCTCCAGAAAAACTTGCAGTTTCCAGCCTTTTTTATGATTCCTTATTTGTTGTTTGGGTTTATTTGTTGTTTGGATTCCGAAGATGAGCCCTCTTTTCTCAGCCCCATTTGTTCCATTCTGTTTATTATCGCTTTTGCTTTGGCTGCCCTTGGTTCCATTGTATCTATGTGGTTGGGCTGGACGTTCAATTACGAGAATGTAATACAGGGTGTTCAAGGACGATATTTTCTTCCTGTTCTACCAGCTTTGTTGTTTGGGTCGAGAACGCGCTTGTTTAAATTCAACTCATCTTCGCTTTCTGTCGTCTCTTTTGGCATGTGCGTGATGAATTGTTTATATCTTATTCGTTTTATTAGTATTGCATCCTGTGTGTAGGCCTTTGCGTAATGCTCTCGGGTTTTTTCTGCTATCTAACAGTTTAGATAGCAGGCGATGATTCGGACGCCGCAGGGTCCCCGAAAGCTATGCTTTTCCAAGCCAAGCAGAGACTTTGACCGAGCGCTGGGTTGGCATGCGAGAGGCCAACATGAGGCCGTGCCGCGGGGCGGACCGCAGGTAGCAAAACGGCACCGGAGCCCATGTCGGGCCCGGTGCCCAAGCGCGATATCGACGGCGCAGTTTCGCGATATTCAACAGCGCCCAAATGAGTAAATACTCATTATCTATAAATGATAATAACGATTCGCGGGTTCCCCGACGGTGAAGTTTGGATTCATATAAGGATCGCCTTTGACGTAATACTTAGCCCATCGATAATTCATGTACGCGACCTCTTTGTGGAAGCGAATCTGCTTCTCCGTATTGTTTTCAACGCCTCTAGAAATCGACTCGTAGTGATAGAGCTCGACTTCGGGTGTGTATACAATTAGGTCGTTGATCTCGCGTAGCTTTAAGCAAAAGTCAACGTCATTAAATGCAACTTGAAGCTCTTCCGTGAAACCTCCGACTTTCTCATATTCATCACGCTTGGTCATTATGCAAGCTGCGGTGACGGCGCTGAAGTCTTGTTGTGCATCGTTGAGTGCAAAGTAGCCCCAGTTATCCCTTGGCATGCTTTGGCAAAGATGTCCTGCCACGCCACCAGTGACGCATAAGCCCGCGTGCTGGATGGTGTTGTCGGGATAGTAGAGTTTTGCACCAACTGCGCCAACATCCTCACGTGCGCAGATGCCAAGCATAGTCTCAATCCAATTGGGCGTAATTACCTCAGTATCGTTATTCAACAGCAAGAGATAGTCGCCCTTGGCGTGAGCAACGCCAAAGTTCATGAGCTTGGAGAAATTGAATTCGTGCTTCCAAGTTACAAGACGAACGATGTCAGGATATTTTGCTTGCAACTTATCGTAATAATCGAACGTCTCCTTTTCTGTGCTGTTGTTTTCGATTATGACAAGCTCGAAATTGTCGTACGTTGATTTCTCAACAATTGACTTAATGCAGTTGTCCAGAATGTTGGCGTGGTCTTTAGTTGGAATGATAATTGACACGAGTGGATGGGAATCTGGCACAGCGTAGGTTACTTTATATGTAAAGGGACGACGCGCTTGTTCGACCTTCGCATTGAGCCCAAGCCTGTCCAAATGACTCTGGACCGCTTTGATACCTGCGATAGTGGCATACGGCTTGCTATCGGCATTTGCTGCGGTGGAGGTCTCGCTTAGGCGCCAGTGATATAGAACCTTTGCAACATGATGAACTTTCCTTGCCTTTTCCACGGCGTGGAGAGTCAGATTATGATCCTGTGCTCCATCGAACTCTTTCGTGTTCGGTTCTAGAGTGTCAAGCAGAGACTTACGGATGGTAAGCATATGGCAGATATAGTTATTGTTTCTGAGCAGATCGATATTGAAATCCGGCTTAAAGAACGGCTGCGCTAGCATTCCATCGGGCATGAGTTTATCTTCATCACAATAAAGAAGATCGACGTCATCATTGTTTTCAATTGCCTCGGCATATGAGAACAACAAGTCCGGTTCAAGAATATCGTCATGGTCAAAGAAGCTAACGAAATCACCCGAAGCGATGGCAACGCCGGCGTTTGTGTTTTCGGAAATGCCCTTATTCTCGGTAAGGTTAATTGATTTAATTCTGTTGTCGTGGGCCGTCTCCTGCTCAACGCGAGCCTTTAGTTCCTGATTGTCAGGACTTGCATTAACTAGGATGAGCTCCCAGTTTGCATAAGACTGGTTTTTTACGGATTCGGCCATATCGTTAAAGAACGAAATGGGTGTGTTGTATAGAGGGACAATAATGCTGAACTTCGGAGCGCTGTTGAAGACGATTTTTCTCTGCTTCTCCAGAGCGCCGATAGTTGCCTTATGATCCGTGAACCATTCGGGGTATTCAGGGTCAAACTGCGCATGGGTAAAGAGAAAGTTGGTCTCCTCAAGAAGCAAGCCTAGCTTATCGGGTGTTAAGCAGTCGAATGCACTGAATGATGGGTGATTTTGATCGTCAATAATAAAGTAGTAACGATCGAACGCCTTTGGCATTCGAATTGAGAGCTGCGTTTCAAGCTGCTTTTTCTCAGACGTAAATCCAAGGCTTGTTACATTCGAGCCGAAATTGACGATGCTCAAATTAACTTCATTAAGGGTTCGATCGAAACAACGAAGTTTGATTTGCGAGTCGCTACGATAAGGAGTTCTCACCGTGCACCTAAGGATATAGTCGCTTGAATCTTCGATGCACTGCCAGAAATCAATCGTTGCCATGTCAAACTCTGAAACGTCATCGTAGTTTCGGAGTTTGCTGCACATGTCAGGTTTAATTTTGTAGTTAAGGCGCGACTCCCATTTGATGTTCTTGCAATTGAGCGAAAGGGAGTCGCTGCTCAGGGTGCGACCGTCTTGGCCGATTTCGCTAAACTCAATTTTGATGGTGCGAGCATCGGGATCGGGGACTACAAGGACGTATGAGTTCGAGTCACAACTATTGTCCCGGAATTTTAGGAGGGATAAAGGTGAGCGGCGGTTATCGTCTGTAGCCGCCTGGGCTGTTACGCTGGAGCCTTTATGGATGCCTTCAATCTTAAGCTGCTGGTAGATTTTCCAGTTTCCTCTGCATACTCCGGTTGTTTCGACTCGCATTGTTTGCCTTTCGTTTGTTGGACACTGCTCATTGTACTTTTTCATTTGTTGCCTCGCTAGAAATGCAGAAAGAGTTGCGTGTTTCTGCTGTCCGATTTAAATAAGAAGACGGGGAGGTTGCTGCCGGTGCGTATAATTTAATTAACTATGCATCTGTAATCAGCGGCTTTTGCTCAACGATTGTCAATCGAGAGGATTTTTATGAAAGGCATCATCCTCGCCGGCGGGTCCGGCACCCGCCTATACCCGCTCACGCTCGTGACCTCCAAGCAGCTGCTGCCGGTCTACGACAAGCCCATGATCTATTACCCGCTGTCCACCCTCATGCTGGCGGGCATCCGGGACATCCTGGTCATCTCCACGCCGACCGACCTGCCCAACTTCGAGCGCCTGCTCGGTGACGGCTCGCGCTACGGCGTCAACCTCTCCTACGCCGAGCAGCCGAGCCCCGACGGCCTGGCCCAGGCCTTCACCATCGGCGAGGAGTTCATCGCCGGCGAGCCTTGCGCGCTGGTGCTCGGCGACAACATCTTCTACGGCAACGGCCTCAGCCGCCACCTGAAGAAGGCCGTCGAGAACGCGCAGTCGGGCCGCGCCACGGTCTTCGGCTACCACGTGGACGACCCCGAGCGCTTCGGCGTCGTGGAGTTCGACGGCGAGGGCAGGGCCGTCTCCATCGAGGAGAAGCCCGAGCGCCCCAAGAGCTTCTACGCCGTCACCGGCCTGTACTTCTACCCGGGCGACGTCGCCGCCAAGGCGCATGAGGTTAAGCCGTCGGCCCGCGGCGAGCTGGAGATCACCACGCTCAACCAGATGTACCTGGAGGAGGGGACGCTGTCCGTGGTCACCCTCGGCCGCGGCTACGCGTGGCTGGACACCGGCACCATGGAGAGCCTGCACGAGGCCGCGGAGTTCGTCCGCGCCGTGGAGCACTCCCAGGACCTGCCGGTCTCGGTCCCCGAGGAGATTGCCTGGGAGAACGGCTGGATCACGACCGCCGAGCTGGAGGAGGCCGCCAAGGCCTACGGCAAGTCGGTCTACGGGCAGCACCTGAAGAAGGTCGCCGCCGGCGAGATCGTCAATAGCCCACGCGAGTACTAGCGCAAGCTTGTTTTCTTTTAGGGGTCACCGTTTATCTGGTGGCCCCTTTCGTTATGATTACGTTGACCATAAAGACAATGTGATTGGGAGTGGATGTGTTAAGCGTCTACTTTGGCGATATGCCAGAAGCGATTTACAACACAGCGACATATTTCAAAAACTCTTACCGGTCTTCTTGGATTACGGATCCCTATGCAGTCTCGATAATTAAAGATGTCGATCGATCGGTTGTTGTCTCCGAAAACGTCATCGAAAGCCCTGTGCTTGGATCCATCTCCCCACTCCAGCTTTCTGGTGGCGTGAAAACGCTGCTGCTTATGAGATTTGATCGTAAGCATATTTTTAACGCTTCTACCTGTGGTGACAACTGTGCCAAGTGGATTCTCGACATGGCGAAAGACCGCAAGCTCGTTGTGAATCTCTATCATGTGATGGACTTTGGTCGCGAGGATTTTAAAATTAAAGTCGTGAATAGCGGCCGAATCGTTCACAACATGGCCGATTTGATTCACGAGTCGATTCCGTATCTGTAGGTGCTGCTTATGAACGGTTCGCATCTCGTTAAGATTTCCCGCCGCAGGGGAACCAAGTACACATTTACCATTAAACGGAACATTACTATTGTGCGTGGGGATAGTGGCACGGGTAAGACGACACTGTTTGACATGGTCGCAGACTACATGCGAACGGGCGAGCAGTCGGGTGTTTCCTTGCAATGCGATTGTCCCTGTGTCGCCCTGACCGATTATGATTGGCGAAACCAGCTTTCGTCCGTTCATGACTCGATTGTATTTGTCGATGAGGGCTTAAAAGAGATCCATTCTGATGAGTTTGCCCATCATGTGCTGTATTCCTCGAATTATTTCGTGCTGATCTCAAGGGCTGATTTCCCCAATCTTCCGTATAGCGTGGATGAGATTTACAAGATTAAGACGAGCGGAAAATACCATTCTTTCGTCCCTGTTTATCAAGATCGCGGGAATCATCGTTATGCTATTTCCCGGTCGGCGCCAAAACAGGACTTTTCTATCCTTCTATGCGAGGACAGTAAGTCTGGTTTCCAGTTCTTTAAACGGCATTTTGCTGACAGTGAGCTTACCTGTACTTCGGCCATGACGAACAGCGCGATTTTGGGCTGGTTGGATCAGCATCTCGACGATCGCGTGTTTGTTGTCGCGGACGGGGCGGCATTTGGGTGCTATGCGGACCGCGTCCTTAAGCTGCAAGACATTCACCGCGATACTGTTACGGTTTGTCTTCCCGAGTCGTTCGAATGGCTTCTGCTGAGCTCCGGCGTAATTTCAGGGCTAGATGTTAAGACGGTTTTGGAAACCCCAGAAGCCTTTGTAAACAGTGAGAAGTTTAAAAGCTGGGAGGATTTCTTCTATAAGTACTTACGTGAAATAACTGGGGATTCGGTTTTTCACTACGACAAAGACTGCATTTCGGAGGCGTTTTGTACAGGAGGTAATTCTGCGAAGGTTATGGCTCTTATCGCATGCCGAAATGTCCGATAGTTTTGTTGAATAGCGTCGCGGCGTCACTTCCTGCGGCATACTAAAGAAGCTGTACATGCTTCAGATTGGATTTTCATGTCTGAGATTTTCGAACCCAAGAATATCATCGTCACTGGCGGCTGCGGCTTCATCGGCAGCAACTTCGTGCACTACGTGGTCAACAACCACCCCGAGGTGCACGTCACCGTCCTGGACAAGCTGACCTACGCCGGCAACCCCGAGAACATCGCGGGCCTGCCCTCCGACCGCGTGGAGCTCGTCGTGGGCGACATCTGCGACGCGGAGCTCCTGGACCGCATCGTCCCGGGCCACGACGCCATCGTGCACTACGCCGCCGAGTCCCACAACGACAACTCCATCGCCGACCCCGAGCCCTTCCTGCGCACCAACGTCGAGGGCACCTTCCGCCTCCTGGAGGCCGTCCGCAAGTACGGCGTCCGCTACCACCACGTCTCCACCGACGAGGTCTACGGCGACCTGGCGCTCGACGACCCCGCCAAGTTCACTGAGGAGACGCCCTATAAGCCGTCCTCTCCGTACAGCTCGACCAAGGCTTCCTCCGACATGCTCGTCCGAGCGTGGACCCGCACCTACGGGCTTCGCACCACGATCTCCAACTGCTCCAACAACTACGGCCCCTACCAGCACGTGGAGAAGTTCATTCCCAGGCAGATCACCAACATCGTCGACGGCGTGCGCCCCAAGCTCTACGGCCGCGGCGAGAACGTCCGCGACTGGATCCACACCGAGGACCACTCCAGCGCCGTCTGGGACATCCTCACGAAGGGGCGCATGGGGGAGACCTACCTCATCGGAGCCGACGGGGAGAGGAACAACATCACCGTGCTGCGCATGATCCTCGAGGCCATGGGAAAGGACCCCGAGGACTTCGACTGGGTCGCCGACCGCCCCGGCCACGACCGCCGCTACGCCATCGACTCCACCAAGCTCCAGCGCGAGCTGGGCTGGAGGCCGGCGCACACCGACTTCGCCGGGGGCCTGAAGCAGACCATCGACTGGTACGTCGCCAACGAGTCCTGGTGGCGCCCCGCCAAGGAGGCCACCGAGGCCCGCTACCGCGCGCAGGGCCAGTAAGACTGCATTCCGGCGAACCGCACCGCGGGGCGCCCGCGCGGGGATGCAGGGCATGGGGATGATCCTGCGTCCCCGCGCGGGCGCCCCCGGTTATACAACCTCTTCGATAGGAGCTTTTCCCACATGGCAGACATCGCATTCGAGAAGGACCTCTCCGTCGCCGAGACCGGCATCGAGGGCCTCAAGGTCGTCGACCTCGCCGTCCACGGCGACTCGCGCGGCTGGTTCAAGGAGAACTGGCAGCGCGCCAAGATGACCGCCCTGGGCATCCCGGACCTCAGGGTCGTCCAGAACAACATCTCCTACAACGACAGCCGCGGCGTCACCCGCGGCATCCACGCCGAGCCCTGGGACAAGTTCATCTCCGTGGCGCGCGGCAGCGTCTTCGGCGCCTGGGTGGACCTGCGCGAGGGCAGCGAGACCTTCGGCAAGGTGTTCACCTGCACCCTGGACCCGAGCAAGGCCATCTACGTCCCGCGCGGCGTGGGCAACTCCTTCCAGGCCCTGGAGGACGGCACCGCCTACACCTACCTGGTGGACGCCCACTGGTCGCTGGAGCTCAAGAGGACCTACACCTTCGTGAACCTCGCCGATCCCGAGCTCGCCATCGAGTGGCCCATCCCTCTCGACGAGGCCACCGTCTCCGATGCCGACCTCAACCACCCGATGCTCAGGGACGTCGTCCCCATGGCGCCCAAGAGGACGCTCGTCACCGGCTGCAACGGCCAGCTGGGCCATGCGGTGCGCGCGCTCGCCGAGGAGCGCGGCGTGGCGAAGGGCTTCGACTTCTGCGACATCGACACCTTCGACATGTCCGACCCGGACGCCTACTCAAAATACGACTGGTCGCTCTACGGCACCGTGATCAACTGCGGCGCCTACACGGCCGTGGACAGGGCGGAGACCCCCGAGGGCCGCGTGACCGCCTGGAAGGCCAACGCCGCCGGTCCCGCTCTTCTCGCACGCACCTGCGCCGGGCACGGGATCACCCTCGTCCACGTGTCCTCCGACTACGTCTTCGACGGTACCGCCGAGGTGCATGACGAGGACGAGCCCCTCAGCCCGCTGTCCGTCTACGGCCAGACCAAGGCCGCCGGCGACATCGCCGTGGCCGGGTGCCCGCGCCACTACATCATGCGCTCCAGCTGGGTCATCGGCGAGGGCCGCAACTTCGTCAAGACGATGAAGGGCCTGTCCGACTGCGTCGCCGACCCCGAGGACGGGCTCGAGCAGGTCACGGTCGTTGACGACCAGCTGGGCCGCCTGACCTTCACGCGCGACATGGCCGAGGCCATCTTCCACGTGCTGGGGACGCACGCCCCCTACGGCACCTACGACTGCACCGGCTCCGGCACCGTCAAGTCCTGGGCCGATATCGCCCGCGCCGTCTTCGAGGCCGCCAACGGCAACGGGGACAGGGTCGTGCCGGTATCGACCGCCGACTACTACGCGAGCGCCGAGGGCCCCGTCGCCTCGCGCCCGGTCCACTCCGCGCTCGACCTGTCCAAGCTCGAGGCTGCCGGCTTCCACATGCCCGACTGGGAGGAAGAGCTGGGGGAGTACATCAAGACGCTCTAGCCGCTATTAACTTTTCGAGAGTAAAAGCCGCCGTTCTTTAACGGCGGCTTTTCTTGTTGGTGGCTATCTGCGCAGTGGTGCCAATAGTATTTTGCGGAAGATCTACCTCTCGCTTGGCATGGAAGTAGGGTGGCCGGGCTGGTCGTCGTAGGCGTATTTGCTGTACACGTTGACCTCCCACTGCTTTTTTTCGACCTTTGCTACAGAATCTAGGATGAAGCCGGTCGCAAGGCTCAGGCCGCACAGGAACATAAACGAGGCGGCGAGCACAGCGGTGGGGAAGCGCGGGACGAGGCCGGTCTGGAAATATTCGACAACGATGGGCATGCCCAGGGCGAGGCCGAATACCGCGAACAGAAGCGCAACGAGGCTGAAGAACTTCAGCGGGCGGTAGTCCTTGAACAGCGTGCCGATCATCGCAACGACTTTAATGCCGTCGCTCACGGTGTTGAGTTTGGACTCGGAACCCTCGGGACGGTCGCGGTACTCGATGGGCACATCTTTGATGCGCCAGCGGTGGTCGACGGCGTGGATCGAGAGCTCGGTTTCGATCTGAAAGCCCTCGGAAAGCACTGGGAAGGTTTTAACGAACGGGCGGCTCATGGCGCGGTAGCCTGTCATGACGTCATCGAAGCTGTAGCCATAGATCCACTTGATCATGGCGCGGACCAGATTATTGCCAAAGCCGTGGAAGGCACGCTTGTTCTCCTCGGCGTAGGTGCCGTTGGAAAGGCGATCGCCTACGGTCATGTCGGCCGTGCCGTTAAGGATGGGCTCGCAGAGGGCCTTGGCCGCCTCGGCGGGGTAGGTGTCGTCTCCGTCGACCATCAGGTAGCAATCGGCGTCGATATCGCGAAACATCTGGCGGCACACGTTGCCCTTTCCCTGACGGGGCTCAAAGCGGACTGTGGCGCCGTGCTCGGTGGCAATGCGTGAGGTATCGTCCGACGAGTTGTTGTCATAGACATAGACCGTCGCCTGCGGAAGCTCGCGGTGAAAGTCGTCGATGACTTTGCCGATCGTGAGCGCTTCGTTGTAGCAAGGGATGATGACGGCGATGGATTCAGAATTCACTTAATGCTCCTTATACATTCAATCCTAGAAAGTATAGCCGTTTGGGCCTGGCATCCTAAGATGTGGGTTAGTTCTCCAGTTTTGTTGCGCGAATCGTTTGCATGGCCGTCGGGTCTATACTGTTCGTTTGTCAACGATTACGAGTAAAGGAGTTGCATCCGTGTCGGATCAGACAAAGCAACAAGAAACTCGCAGTCTGCCTGCGACGTTTGCTAAGAACGAATTTGAGAAGGACGCGTTTATCCTTCGTCAGCTGGTTACCAAGGATTTTAAGATCAAGTATCGCCGTAGCGTTCTGGGCGTCGCATGGTCGGTGCTCAACCCGCTGCTGATGATGATCGTCATGGCCATCGTGTTCTCGACGATTTTTGGCCAGGGCCGCAATGGCTCAATGACGCCCGAGATGTACCCGCTGTACTTGATCGTGGGTAACATCACCTTTGCCGTCATGTCTGAGTCTACTAACCAGGCCCTGACGTCGATCGTGGGCGCTGCCCCTCTGCTCAAGAAGGTTAAGGTGCACCGCTGGGTTTTCCCGGTGCAGAAGGTGCTCTTCTCGCTGGTCAACTTTGCCTTCTCGCTGGTCGCCGTCGCCATCGTCATGCTGTGGTTCCGCGTTATGCCTTCTTGGCACCTGATTCTGTTGCCGGTTTGCCTGCTGCTGCTTATGTGCTTCTGCATGGGCCTGGGCATGATGCTCTCTGCCCTTACGGTCTTCTTCCGCGACGTTATGCATCTGTGGAGCGTCGTCATTACGGCGTGGACTTACATTACGCCCATCTTCTGGACGACTGACTATATTGCGCAAATGCCGCATCTCGTGCGTATCTTGATGTATGCGAACCCCATGTTCAACTACCTGCAGTTTATGCGCGATATCTTCCTGTTCCAGACTACGCCCTCGCTTATGACGTTTGGTATGTGCGTCGCTTGGGCGGTTCTTGCGCTTATTATTGGCTATACCGTGTTCCATAAGTCCGAGCGCAAATTTATCCTCTACATCTAAGGAGTGCTGTGATGACTGAATCTGTTGTTGATTACAGCGAGCAGCCTCTGGCTGTCGAGGTCGACGACGTCACCATGATCTTTAACATGGCGTCCGAGTCGCTGACCAACCTCAAGGAGTACTTCATTAAGCTTGCCAAGCACGAGCTGTTCTTTGAGGAGTTTAGGGCGCTTAAGCACATCTCGTTTGATATTCATCGCGGCGAGGTTGTGGGTCTGGTCGGCACCAATGGCTCCGGCAAGTCTACGATGCTCAAGATTATCGCTGGCGTTCTTGAGCCTAGCGAGGGCAGCGTTAAGGTGCACGGTAACATCGCGCCGCTGATTGAGCTTGGCGCCGGCTTTGACCCCGAGCTGACCGCCCGCGAGAACATCTATCTGAACGGCGCCCTGCTCGGCTATACCAAGGAGTTCATCGACGCCAACTTTGACGGCATTATCGAGTTCGCTGAGCTGCAGAACTTTGTCGATATGCCGCTTAAGAACTTCTCTTCGGGCATGGTGGCGCGTATCGCCTTTGCAATCGCGACGATTACCGAGCCCGATATTCTGATCGTTGACGAGACGCTGTCCGTCGGTGATGTGTTCTTCCAGCAAAAGTGTGAGGCCCGCATCCAGCACTTTATCCAGAGCGGCGACGTGACGGTTCTGTTCGTTTCGCACTCTATGGAGCAGGTTGAGCGCATCTGCCAGCGTGCCGTTTGGATTGAGAAGGGTGACCTTCGCATGGACGGCCCGGTCGATGAGGTCTGCAAGGCGTACCGCGAGCAGTTCAACTAGGTTATAATTACTTGCGCCTGACAGGCTTGTGCTTGCTTGGGCGTGCGGTTATTTGCTCCATTAGCTCAGTTGGATAGAGCAGGGGACTTCTAATCCCAAGGTCGACGGTTCGAATCCGCCATGGAGCACCATCGTTTATTAAGCCCAGACCGCTTGGTGATCTGGGCTTTTTTCATCTTGTGTGTTGCTGGAGCCGAGCGCGAGCAAGCCGCTGCTGTTTGTTGGGGTTGGCATTTTACTTTTCGAGATGCTCTTTCAGCAGCTCCAACGCGTGGGCGTAGCCCTTCAGGCCCTCTCCGGTGATGGTGGCGAAGCAGGCCAGACGGGCGTAGCTCACCTGGCGGAAGTCTTCGCGGGTCTCGACTGCGCTAATGTGGACCTCCACAGCCGGGATGGCGACGGCTTTGAGCGCGTCCAGGATGGCCACGCTTGTGTGCGTGTAGGCGGCCGGGTTGATGACGATGCCGTCGACCTTTCCGTAAGCCTCCTGGATCTTGTCGACGATGCTGCCCTCGTGGTTAGACTGGAAGACCTCGACCTCGTCGAAGCCCTGTGCGGCACCCGCTTCCTGGCAGATCTGCACTAAGCGATCGTAGTTGTCGCTGCCGTAGATGCCTGGCTCGCGAATGCCGAGCATGTTGAGGTTGGGGCCGTTAATGACGAGTGCTTTCATGGTTGCTTCCTTTGCAGTTGAAAAACCACCACAAAGGTGCCTGCCCCCTTTGTGGTGGTTTTGGTTAGAGAGCGGGTGGGAGGGTGTCGAGGAGGGCATGGGCGGTGTTGGCGGCGCAGTCGCGTGAGTCGATGATGTAGTCGGCCCAGGCGCGGTAGCGCGGCATACGCTGCTCGGCCAGCTTGTCGATGCCGTCGCGCGCGGTGATGGGGCGGCCCTTGTGGGCGAGCTCGTCGAGCTTGCGGTTGAGCATCACGATTTGGCTGTTTTGGTGCAGCAGAGGGTAGTTCTCGTCGCGCGTAACCACGCCGCCGCCGGTGGAGAGCACCAAGCCGCTGCGCTTGGAGATGTCGGCCAGCGCTGCCGTCTCCTGCTCGCGGAAGGCCGCCTCGCCGCACTTGATGATAAAGTCGGCGCAGGGCATGCCCAGGCGCTCCTCGAGGGCGCGATCGAGATCGATGTGCTCGCGGCCCGTGAACTGGGCGATCTGCTCGCCCACGCGGGTCTTGCCCGAGCCCGGCATGCCGATCAGCGCGATGTTCTGTTCGCGGCGTGACAGGCGCTCCGTTACGTCCAGGATCCTCTCGCGCGGGGTGGCTTTGCCGGTATAGCGCTCGACAGCTTGTGCCGCCTGGGCAACAAGCATAAGCAGGCCGCCGATGCAGGGGATGCCGCGGCGCTCGGCCTCGAGCATCAGGCCCGTGCGGGCGGGGTTGTAGACAATGTCGATGACGCCCTCGAGCGCATCGAGGCCTTCGAGCGTGCAAGGCGCGTCGGGGCAATGGGGGAACATGCCGGCGGGCGTGCAGTTGACGAGTAGGGAGGCGTCGGACTGCTGCGCGATATTGTCGTAGTTGACCTCGCTCGTGCGACCCACGGGTACGACGATGGCGCCCATGTCTCCCAGCACCATACTTGCCGTGGTGCCGGCGCCGCCGGTGGCACCGAGCACGAGGGCCTTCTTGCCGGCAACCTCAACGCCCAACTCCTCGACCAGGCACTGGAAACCGAAGTAGTCAGTATTATCGCCGTGCAGGCGGCCGTCGGGCAGGCGCGTGATGGTGTTGACGTTGCCCATGCGCTCGGCGAGCGGGCTCAGCTCGTCCAGGTATTCCATGACGGCGCGCTTGTAGGGGATGGTCACGTTGGTGCCCTCCCATTCGTCGCCCGTCATAAAAGCCTCAAGATCCTCGGGCTCGCGCTCAAAACGCACGTACTCAAGCCCCGCCAGCTCCTTGTAGATGGTCGGGGTGTAGCTGTGGCCCAGCACGCGGCCCAGCACGCCGTAGGGGCGGGTTGCGGCGGTATCGGTCATCTAGAGCACCTCCGTGTAGCTGCCAAAGTAGGTGAAGCTCTCGCATACGTCGTCGATCGAATCGAGCAGGTCGTCGAGGGCCTTGCTGCCAAAGGGACAGTCCAGATCAAAGTAGAACATAAACTCAAAGTCGTGGCCGGGGATGGGGCGGCTCTCGAGTTTGATGAGGTTGATGTTGAGCGCGTAGAAGCGCTCGAGCACGCGATAGAGGGCACCCGGCTCATTGGCCGTGGTGATCATGAGCGAGGTACGGTTGGCACCGGGATAGACGCGTGGCTCGCGGCTGATGACGACAAAGCGTGTGTAGTTGTTGTCCGAGTCCTGGATGTTGGACTCCAGCACCTCCAGGCCATAGAGTGTCGCGCAGCTGCGCGATGCGATGGCGGCAACATCGGTGCGCCCGGAGCTGGCGACCATCTCGGCCGACATGGCGGTGTTGGGGTACTTGGTGGCGTGCAGGTCGTGGGACTCGATAAAGCCGGCACACTGGGCAATGGCTTGGCCGTGGCTGTAGACCTCGCGCACGTCGGCGAGCTTAGTGCCGGGCTTGACGAGCAAGTTGTGGTCGATCTTGAGGCGAAGCGAGCGCACGATGTGGAAGTCGAACTGGGCGAGCAGGTCGTAGACGGCGTTGACCGAGCCGGCGGTGGAGTTCTCGATGGGCAGCACGCCAAACTCGCAGAAGCCGTCGCGCACAGCGCGCATAACGCCTTCGAAGGTCTCGAAAAACGCGATGTCGGGCACGTCGAAGAGTTTGCACGCGGCGATTTGGCTGTAGGCACCTTCGACGCCCTGGCAGGCGACGGTTGCCGTCTGGGGGAAGGGTGTGTCAAAGGCTGCGGCCATGGCATGGGCCTTTTGCGACACCGTGATGCCCTTGAGCTCGTTGATGTAGCGCTGCTGCTCGGCCTTGCTCATGCTCATGAGGAGACGGAACAGGGTGATGGTCTGCGCCTTGTAGCGCTCGGGCGCGCGGCTGGCGAGGTTGTTGAGCTTGGAGCGCTCACGGGCGGGGTCGAAGACGGCCTTGCCCATCTCGATTTTTGACTTGGCTACCTCGGTGGCAATGTCCATTCGCTCGACAAAGCTGTTGAGGAGCGTGGTGTCGATGCCATCGATGGCCTGGCGGATGTCAGCAAGGTCCATGGAGGCCCCTTTCACGTAACGGCTGAGTTGGCAGGCAACCCAGGTGAGTCGGGTTAGAGCTGGCCTGCGTCCTCGAGGAGGGCGTCCCAGATGGCCAGCGCTGCGGCTGCTTCGGCTACGGGGACGGCTCGGGGGACGATGCAGGGATCGTGGCGGCCGTGGATCGAGAGCTCGGCATTTTCCATGGCGTCCATGTCTACGGTCTGCTGCTCGCGGCCAATCGAGGGCGTTGGCTTTACGGCCATGCGCCACATGACGGGCGCGCCGGTCGAAATACCGCCCAGGATGCCGCCGGCGTTGTTGGACTCAACCTCGATCTCGCCGGTCTCGGCGTCGATGCGATACGGATCGTTGTTCTCGCTGCCGCGCATGGCGGCCACGGCAAAGCCCATGCCAAACTCCACGCCCTTTACGGAGGGAATGCCAAACGCGATTTGCGCGATGCGGTTCTCGATGCCGTCGAACATGGGGTCGCCGATGCCCGCGGGAAGCCCGTAAATGCCGCACTCCACGATGCCGCCGATGCTGTCGAGCTCGTCGCGCGAGGCAAGAATCTCCTCGCGCATGCGGCCGGCTGCGGCGGCGTCAATGCACGGCAGATCGTTCGTAAGGATTGCCTTGCGGTCGGCCTCGCGATAGACCATATCGTCCATCGGCAGGTCGGAGATGCCGCCGATCTGCGCGACGTGCGCCATGACCTGAATGCCGCGGGCCTCAAGTGCCTGCAGCGCAATGCCGCCGGCGATGCATAAGGGGGCCGTTAGGCGGCCGGAAAAATGCCCGCCACCAGCGACATCGTGCATGTTGTGATACTTCACGCGCGCAGGGAAGTCCGCATGTCCGGGACGGGGCTTGCGGCGCAGCTCGGTGTAATCATTGGAGCGCGTGTTGGTGTTCTCGATAATCGCGGCGATGGGCGCGCCGGTGGTATGTCCATCGATCACACCGGCGATGATATGCGCGGCGTCGGCCTCGCGGCGTTTGGTTGCGGTCTCGTCGCGGCCGGGGGCGCGACGGTCGAGGAAGGCCTGCAGCTTCTCCTGGTCCACGGCGATGCCCGCCGGGATGCCATCGAGCGAGCAGCCGATAGCGGGGGAGTGCGATTGGCCGAAGATGCTTAAGTGCAAGACGTTGCCAAAGGTCGAGGACATGCTATTCCTCCTCGAGTGTGACCTTGCCGCCCAGCAGGCGGTAGTGGTCGAAAAAATCGGGATAGGACTTGTTGACGGCCTCGGCGCCGTGGATCACGACCTCGCCGGTGGCACGGCTCGCGGCGATGGCGGCCATCATGGCGATGCGGTGGTCGTTGTGCGAATCGACCTCGCCGCCGGTAAAGGCATCGACGCCCTTGATGATGAGGTCGTCGCCGGCAATACGCACCTGCGCGCCCAGCGCGGTGAGCTCGCGGGTGGTGGTGGCCAGGCGGTCGGATTCCTTGATACGCAGGCGGGCGCAATCGCGGATAAAGGTGCGGCCCTGTGCCAGCGAGGCCACGGCCGAGATAACGGGCACCAGGTCGGGAATGTCGTGGGCGCTCATCTCAAAGCCGGCGAGCTTGTCGGACTGCACGGTGGCGGCGTTGGTGGAGCGCACGATGCGGGCGCCAAAGCGCGAAAGCGCGGCAAGCACGTTGCGGTCGCCCTGTGCGGAGCTCAGGGACACGCCCTCGACGGTGATGGGGTCGGTGCCGATAGCGCCGGCACACAGCCAAAAGGCAGCGTTGGACCAGTCGCCCTCGACGGCCACGCTGCCGGGCGTGCGGTACGAGCCGCTGCTCACGCGGAAGTTCGTGACCTCGGGCTGGCCGTCCTTGGCCGGAATGCGCTCGACGTTGACCTCAACGCCAAAGGCCTTCATGGCCTGGATCGTTAGGTTGATGTAGGGGCGGCTCTCAATGAGGCCAGTCACCTGCACACAGGAGGGCTGGGCGAGCAACGGGGCTGCCAGCAGCAGGCCGGAGATATACTGCGAGCTTACGTTGCCCGGCAGCACAAAGGTGCCCGGGCGCATGCGTCCGCTTGTCTTGAGCGGAAAACCGCCCAGACCCTGTAGGTCGCAGCCGGCGGCAATGATCTCGTCCGAGAGCGGGGACAGCGGGCGTGCGCCTAGGCGGCCCTGTCCCACAAAGGTTGCCTCTGCCCCCAGCGCGCAGGCGACGGGCAGCATAAAGCGGAGCGTGGAGCCGCTCTCGCCGCAGTCGAGCGTGCCGCCGGCAAGGGCCTTGAGCAGGCCGAACTCAATGCTCTTCATGGTGGGGTGGACCTGGAAGCCGTCCTCGACGGTCTCGATGCGGGCGCCGAGCGCCGTGAGGCAGCGGACCGTGGCCTCAATATCGGCGCAGGTGGTGTTGCAGGTCACATGCGTCTCTCCGTTGGCAAGGGCAGCGCAGATGATGAGACGGTGCGCCATCGACTTGGACGCGATGGCGGGAACGGTGCCCTTAAGCGGGGACGGGGTGATGCGGGCTAGCATGCGGATGCGTCTCCCTTCTGGCCGAGGCCCTCGGCAATGAGTTCGTGGAAAGTGGAAAGCGGCGTGCGGTCGATGCTGCAGCGGCCAATGCCGTGCGGAATCACCAGGTCGATGGTGTCGCCCGCGCGCTTCTTGTCGTGGAGCGCCTCGGCAAAGACGGCATCGGCATTGAGGTCGCAGCGGGTCTTGAGGCCGTGGCGGGCGCAGAGCTCCTCAATACGGCCGGGCAGTGCAGCATCGCAAACGCCGTGCAGGGCCGCGGCGCGCGTGATGATGCCCATGCCGATCGACACGCAGTTGCCGTGTCCGAGCTCAAAGTGCTCGCAGGCCTCGACGGCGTGTCCGGCGCTGTGTCCAAAGTTGAGCAGCTTGCGCTGGTTGGTTTCGTGCTCGTCGGCGACGACCACGGCGCGCTTGATGTCGATGTTGCGGGCGATGATGAGTGCTACGCGGGCCACATCGCGGTTGAGCAGCTCCAGCGTGAGCGGGGTCTTCTCCAGTTCGGCGAAAAGCTCCGGGTCGGCGATCACGGCGTGCTTGACGACCTCGCCGCAGCCGTCGGCGAACTGCTCGGGCGTGAGGGTGGCCAGGCACCCCACGTCGGCGATAACCACGCTCGGCTGCCAAAAGGCGCCGGCCAAGTTCTTGCCGGCAGCCAGGTCGATGGCGGTCTTGCCGCCCACCGACGAATCCACCATGGCGAGCAGGCTCGTCGGGATCTGCACAAACTTGCAGCCGCGCATGTAGGTCGCGGCCACAAAGCCCGCCACATCGCCCACGACGCCGCCCCCGAGTGCCACGATCACGTCGGAGCGCGAAAGCTCGTGCTCGGCCACAAACTCCAAAATGGCAACATAGGTTTCGGCGCGCTTATGGGCCTCGCCGGCCTCGAAGGTGCAGATGCCCACCTCGTAGCCTGACGCCTCCAGGCTCTGCTTAACGGGCATCTGGTAGAGCGGGCCCACGTTGGTGTCCGTCACGATGACGGCCTTGGTACCGCCGGCAGTGGCGCGCACGAGTGGTCCCGCCTGCTCCAGCAAAAACGTGCCAACATGCACCTGGTAGGGGCGTGCAGTGTCGATATCGATGGTAATCGCCATAAGCTTCGGTCCTTTCGACCTGGCGTGATAGGTGGTCTAGTGGGAGGTCTCGTCGTCGAGCGCGCGCTTGATGCGGTCGCCCTCGGCAAGGAGATTCTCCAGATAGCGCTGGTCGCGGTCCTTAAGGGCGCGGCTGTAGGCGCCGAGCGATTCGATAAGATGGTCGATCTCGAAGGCGAGCGCATCGGCGTCGTCGATCATAAGCTCGGACCACATCTGAGGATTGAGGTGCGCCACGCGGGTGAGATCGCGGTAGCTGCCAGCCGAAAAGCCGTGGTGGACCTGGGCGGTGGGGCTCTTGACGTAGGCGTTGGATACCACGTGCGCAAGCTGGCTCGTGAAGGCGATGACGCGGTCGTGCTCGGCGGCGCTGGTCACGCTGAACTTGCCAAAGCCCAAGGGGCGCACCATCTCGCGCACCTGGCCCAAAAGCTCCAGTTTGAGCGCATCGTCCACCGCGGGCGGCACGAGCACGAGTGGCGCGCCCTGGAACAGGTCGGCGCGGGAGTGTGCGTAGCCCGAGTACTGCGTGCCCGCCATGGGGTGTGCGCCCACAAAGTAAAAGCCGTGCTCACGGGCAAGCTCAAAGGCACGTTCGCACACGATGCCCTTGACGCCCACGGTGTCGATCACCACGGGACCCATGATGGCCTCGGTGTCGGTGGCGTCGGCGAGGGCCTGGGTATGCGCCTCGAGCCACTCGATGCAGGCCTCGGGGTAGCAAGCCAGGACGATGATGTCGCACTCGCCGAGCGTCTCGTCGTTGAGCTCCCCGACGGCAGTGCCCATGCTGGCGGCCGTCATGACATCGTCATCGGGGTCCCAGGCCAGCACGCGGACGCCCGCCTGTGCATAGCCGCGGGCAAAGCTACCGCCGATGAGGCCAAGGCCGACGATACCGGCGCACTTGGGGCCGCCCTGGTTAACGCGCGCGTTTCTCACCGTACCCATGGGCTATTCCATGGTCTCTTGGCAGACAACCTCGCGGATGGCTCGGATGCGGCGCATGGTGTCGTCGAATTGATCGGGGGTGAGGGCCTGGGCGCCGTCGGACCAGGCACGGCTCGGCTCGTCGTGGACCTCGATCTCCAGGCCGTTGGCACCGCAGGCGGTCGCAGCGAGCGCCATGGGCTCGACGTAGCGGGTGTAGCCGGTGGCGTGGCTGGGGTCGGCAACGACAGGCAGGTGTGACAGGTGGTGCAGCACCGGCACGGCGTTGAGGTCGAAGGTGTTACGGGTGCGGGTCTCGAAGGTGCGGATGCCGCGCTCGCACAGGATGACGTTGTCGTTGCCCTCGCTCATGATGTACTCGGCGGCCATAAGCAGCTCATCGATCGTGCCGGACATGCCGCGCTTGAGCAGGATCGGGGTCTTGGTCTTGCCGACCTCCTTGAGCAGGGGGAAGTTCTGGGCGTTGCGGGCGCCGATCTGCATGACGTCAATCTTCTTGTCCAAGAAGACCTGCACGTCGCGCGGGTCCATGATCTCGGTGACGATCGGCATGTCGAGCTCGGCAGACGCCTCGCACAGCAGATCGAGGCCGGCGGGACCCATGCCCTGGTAGGCGTAGGGGGAGGTGCGGGGCTTGTAGGCGCCACCGCGTAGCATCGTGGCGCCGGCGGCCTTCACGCGGCGTGCGATGCGGATGAGGTTCTCGCCCTCGACGGAGCACGGGCCGGCGATGACCTGGAACTGATCGCCGCCGATCTTGACGCCGTGGCCGCAGTCGATGACGGAGTCCTCGGGGTGGAACTTGCGGTTGGCGCGCTTGAACGGCTCGGAGACGCGCTGCACGCGCTCGACGACATCCATGGACTCGAGCAGGAACGGGTCGATCTTGGTCGTATCGCCCACCAGGCCGATAATCGTTTCATTCTCGCCGCGCGAGACATCGGTCTTCAGGCCCTTTTTCTCAATCCAGCTGACGATATGGCCGACGGCCTCGTCGCTGGCGCTCTGCTTTAAAATTGCAATCATGGTGTGCCTCTCACCTCGATGGATAACTTTTGCAAAAACGGCCCGCAATGCGAGCCGTGTATATATGGTGCATGAGAGTTTATACTATCTGACTTGCTTTTGCCTTCTAAAGTGGGCCGTTGCGCCACGTCTTCCTCGGAATTGCAAAGCTTTTTCTTTTATTTTGTTAGCCCGTGGTGCACTTGGGTATAATGCCAAACGTTGGCCCTATTAGCTCAGGGGATTAGAGCGTCTGCCTCCGGAGCAGAAGGCCGTTGGTTCGAATCCAACATGGGGCACCATCGAACGTAAGACCGTCCGAACCTCGCATGGTCCGGGCGGTTTTTCTTATACCGACGCGACGTGATGGGACGTGGTATGGCAGCAACGGATATCGAGCGCGGACTCTCGACCGCCGAGGTTGAGGAGCGCATCGCCGCCGGTAAGATCAACCGCAACATGGAGCTCAAGACCAAGTCGGTCAAAGAGCTCATCATCGAGAACCTCTGCACGCTGTTCAATTTGATCAACGTGATCTTGGCGTTCCTGGTCATTTTGACCGGTTCGTTTAAGAACCTGACGTTCCTGTTTGTGGTGTTCCTCAATACCGCTATTGGCGTCATTCAATCCATGCGGTCCAAGAAGATGGTCGATAAGCTCACGCTGCTGACCTCTAAGAAGGCCATCGCGGTGCGCGACGGTGCCGAGGTGGAGCTCGACTTGGACCAGATCGTGCTCGACGACATCATCCGCCTGGGGCGCGGCGACCAGATTCCCGCTGACGCCGTGGTGGTTTCCGGCGAGGCGCTCGTGAACGAGAGCCTGCTGACGGGCGAGAGCGACCTTATTAAGAAACAGCCCGGTTCCGAGCTCATGAGCGGCAGCTTTATCGACTCGGGCCTGCTGCGCGCCCGCGTGATCCATGTCGGCGCCGACAACTACGTGGCCAAAATTAATAACGAGGCCAAGTACGTCAAAAAGGTCAATTCCGAGATCATGAACGCGCTTAACGCCATCGTGCGCTTTGCGAGCATTATCATGATCCCGCTCGGTTTGGCGTTGTTTGCCTCGAGTGTGAGCGAGCTGTGGGATGCCGCGGGAACCCCGGGCGATAGCGCGCTTTCGTGGTGCTTCTCCGAGCTGTTGGCTGGTCATGTGCCTTCGTCGGCGCTGCTGTCCACGGTGGGCGCCCTGCTGGGCATGATCCCGCAAGGCCTGGTGCTGCTGACCTCGTCGGTGCTCGCCATCGCCACGGTGCGCCTGGCCCGCCGCAAGGTGCTGGCGCAGCAGCTCTACTGCATCGAGACGCTCGCGCGCGTCGACGTGCTGTGCCTGGACAAGACGGGCACCATCACGTCGGGCCGCATGGAGGTCGAGGGCACGTATCCGCTGCCGGTTGAGGGCGTGAGCCTAGGCGCCGACTCCGACGAGGCGGCCGTTCCCGTCGATACCACGGTGCTCGATTTTGCTCTGGCTAACGTGGCACGTGCGACTTCGGCCGATGCCAACGAGACCTGCCAGGCGCTGCTCAACTATTACGCCGATCGCCCGGTCGAGGTGTCTGAGCCGCTGTCGGTCATTCCATTCTCGTCGTCTAAAAAATGGAGTGGCGCTTCGTTTGCGCAGGGCTCCTACGTGATGGGTGCCGCGCAGTTTGTGCTCTCTGATCGTGTGTTTTCGCAGGTCGAGAATCGTGTCGCCGAGCTTGCCGATACCTGCCGCGTGCTCGTGGTGGCGCGCGTGGACGGCTTTACGCCCGATGGCGATATGGTGGGCGAGGCCGAGCCCGTGGGCTTTGTGACCATCCGCGACGAGATTCGTACCTCGGCGGCCGAGACTATTGGCTACTTTAACGAGCAGGGCGTGACCCTCAACGTGATCAGTGGCGACGACCCGCGTACGGTGTCGTCGATCGCGCGCGTGGTGGGCGTGCCGGGGGCGGACGCTTATGTGGACGCCACGACGCTCGATACGCCGGCCAAGCTCGATGCCGCAGTGGACCGCTACCATGTCTTTGGTCGTGTGACCCCGCAGCAGAAGCGCGAGCTCGTGCAGGCGCTCAAGCGCCGCGAGCACACCGTGGCCATGACGGGCGACGGCGTCAACGACGTGCTGGCGCTCAAGGAGGCCGACTGCTCCGTGGCCATGGCGGCCGGCTCCGATGCCGCGCGCAACGTGGCCGAGATCGTGCTCGTCGACAACGATTTTGCCTCGATGCCCGCCGTGGTGGCCGAGGGCCGTCGCTCCATCAACAACCTGCAGCGTTCGGCGTCGCTGTTCCTGACCAAGACGCTGTTCTCGATGGGCCTGGCGGCGCTGTGCATCGCGCTGCCGCCGTACCCCTTCGAGCCCATCCAGATGACGCTCATTAACTTCTTCTGCATCGGCGCGCCGGGCTTTGTGTTGGGCCTGGAGCCCAACAATGCTCGCGTGAAGGGGTCGTTCCTGACGAACGTGCTCAAGCGGGCGCTGCCGGCGTCGATTGCGGTCATCTTGGCTGCGGCGCTCGATATCTTTGTGGCGCGCGTGTTTGGCTTTAGCCAGCTCACGCTGTCTACGATGTGCCTGCTTACGTCGTGCGCGGCGAGCGTCAGCTTGATCTGGCGCATCTCGCAGCCGCTCACGCCCTTACGTGTGGTGCTCTTTGTGTTTGTGGTCGCCGGCATCCTGGTGGGCGTTATCGGATTCCCGGAGCTGCTGTCTATTGCCAACCTGTCGATGGGCCAGATGGTTATCTTGGCTGTCATCGTGGTCTTTACCTGCTCGGTGTTCTTTAAGCTCGCCACGATGATGGATTCGCTCAAGCCGCGTCGTCGTCATGCCGCAACTGGTTTTGGCCGTGGTGTGCGCGTTCACCTGGGTCGCGGTGGCGGCAAGGTGAGCTCGACGGGTTCGACGGCCGAGCGTTTTGCCAAGCGCGTTGCCGCCGACATGGCGCAGCGCCGCGAAGATCGCACCGCTCGCGAGGCCGAGGCCCGCGCACTCGAGGGCGTGGCCCAGGCCCAGCACAAGAAAAAGAAGAGTGCCGGAGCCAAGCGCTCTCGCGTGACCAAGTCCGCCCAAGGCATCAAAGTCTCGATGCCCAAGAAAAAGAAGAAGTAACCACACCTCACAGGGTAGCTAATTTGGGACGGGGCTTTTTTGGCTACCCTGGCTGACAGCGCGATCGGTTTGGTCGATTGACGGCCAGTGCAGCTAAAAAAGCCCCGTCTCAAATTAGCTACCCTGCGATGTTGAATTGGTGCCTTGCTCCTGTGGGGGCGTGGCGATGTTATGCTCTAACCTCGATTGTTTGAATTGCTTCGAAAAGAGGATGCCGTGATCTGCCCGCATTGCCTTAAGACTATCGAGGACGGCGCCTCGTTCTGCCCCTACTGCAACGCCTATGTGGGTCCGGGCGATGGTCCCGAGCACACCGAGTTCGTGTTCTGTGAGGGCTGCGGTGCCCGTCTTTCTCCGCATGATCGTACGTGCCCCAAATGCGGACGCCCCGCTCCGGGTATCCTCTCCGAGGACGCGGCCGCATCCGACCTGGCAGCGGGCCGCACGGCGGGCTTTCCGCGCCTAACGCAAGAGCAGATCGATACCGAGGTGCCGCATGCGCCGGCCTCTGCCGCTGCGGTGCTTTCGGATGCTGCTGATCCTAACGAGACCTGCGTGCTGCCGGCTTTCGATAAGGATTTCGGTATCCCCAAGGTCGATATTCCCACGCCCGTTTCCCTGCATGACGATGCTCAAAAACCCAAGCGCAAGGTGCACCCCGACGAGGACGCCTATCACAAGCACAAGCGTCATATCCCCAAGCCGCTCATCGTCATCGCGGTCCTTGCCGTCCTTTGCGGCGGTGCCTATTGGTTCGTGACAGCCGATCCCATGGGTGTCATGCCTGGCTTCTATGACCAGTTTGGCCAGGCCGCGCAGACGACCTTCCCTACGCGCCAAAAGGGCGAGGCGACTGAGGACGATACCAAGCAGGACGATTCTGCCGAGGTGGTCCAGGAAGAAACCGTGCTCACCGATGATCAGCTCTATACCAGGCTCGACGGTCTGTATCAGACTATCGTGTCCTACGGTGACGAGGACCAGATCGGCGAGGTCATCGATTCCTTTAACAACGGCTATCTCCGATCGCCGCTGTCCACCCGTCAGGAGCTGTCGCAGAGTGCCTACGCCCTGCGCGACCAGATCAAAAAGACGCAAGATGAGCTCAACAACCTTAAGTATCAGGACGATACGGTCTATGCGGATGACATCGCCCACTTAAAGCAGCTTGCCGAGTGGATGTTCGAGCGTGTCGACGTGATCTGCCAGAGTTGGGACATCTCGCTGGCCATTCCCGATGGTGAGTCGATGAGTTCCCACCAAAGCGAGATCCTGGCGCCCATCGCGCAGGGCGGCAACAGCGCGCTGAACCAGTACGACGCCAATGTGGGTTCCTGGAAGCCGCAGCAGCGTTCCTAAAATTAGTTCGCCATAGTCGGCATAACCTACGTGCGCAATTGATGTAAGCGCATGCTTATTGCTACAATTCGTACAAATATGCTTTAAACGCACGAGGAAGGAACCACATGTTTGGTTTTAAGAAAGAGCTCTACACGCCCGAGTATCAGCTTGCCGGCGACGAGTGCGCCGTTATCGAGACGTCGAAGGGTACCATCAAGGTCAAGTTTGACGGCGAGGGCGCTCCCATTCATGTCGCGAACTTCTGTGAGCTTTCCACGATGGGTTTCTATGATGGCCTTAAGTTCCATCGCTATGTGCCCGGCTTTGTCATTCAGGGCGGCGACCCCAATACCCGCGATATGTCCGGCGCCGACGTCGCTGCCGGTCTTGAGGGCCCCGACGGCATGCCCGGTACCGGTGGTCCCGGCTACTGCATCAAGGGCGAGTTTGCCACCAATCCGCGCAACAGCCATGTCGATGGTGCCCTTGCCATGGCACGCTCCATGGACCCCGATTCCGCGGGTTCGCAGTTCTACTTCTGCCTGGGTGCCCAGCATAACCTCGATTCCGGTTACACCGTCTTTGGTACCACGGTCGAGGGTCTCGATGTGATTTCGCAGCTGCGTGCCGGCGACGAGATCGTCCATGTCGAGATCGTTCACGAGTAAAGGGGACTTCCTTGAATAGCCAGCTGATCCAACAGGGCCGCGCCGCTTACCGCGCGGGTGATTTTTCCGCTGCAGCCCAGATGCTTGGGGCGGCAAAAACTCCCGATGAGATTATGGGCGAGGCCGATCACCTTCGTGGCAACGCCTTGATGCACTTGGGCATGTATGCCGAGGCCGCCGAGGCCTACGCCGTTGCCCTCAATGACGGCACCTACGGCAAGCGCGGCGCGCTGCTCACCAACCGCGGCAAGGCACTCGCCGCCGTGGGCGACTACACGACGGCCGCTCAGGCGTTCTCTGCTGCTACGCAGGATGCTTCCTATGCCACGCCGTTCAAGGCCTATCTGGGCCTGGGTAACGCGCTGTTCCAGTCGGGCGACTATGCCAACGCGGGTACTGCCTTCCGTCAGGCTGCCATCGACGGCGCCAATCCGGCTCCTGCCGCCGCACTCGGCGAGCTTGGTCGTTGCTTCATTAAGCTCGGCCGTCCGGCGGATGCCGTGGAGACCTACCGCGCGGCTATCGACTTTGCCGGCCCCCGCGACGACACGCGTGCGCTCAACGCCGGCATGGGTCAGGCACTTTCTGCCGCCGGCCGCCCCTCCGACGCACTCGACGCCTTTAACGCCGCTACTGCCGATGGCATCTACCAGCTCACCTCCGAGCAGGCCGATGAGCTTGCCCGCGTGCACGATTCGCTTGCCGCGCTGTCTGCCCAGACGGCTATGGCCACGGCTCCGGCGCCCGCGATGGACGCTCCTGCCGTCGATCCGCTCGATCCTACGGGCGCGACCGGTCAGTTTATGCCCGATCCCTCGGACACCGGCTTCTTTACGCTGTCCGAGTCCGAGATGGTCCAGCAGGACCGTCAGGATCGTAAGCAGGCCAAGGTCCGTCGCCGCCATCGCCACACGGGTCTCAAAGTCTTCATCGTGCTGCTTCTGCTCATTTTGATCGCCGCGGGCGGTCTGGGCTTTGCCTACACGCGCGGCTTTGGCTTCCCGTCCCAGGAGTCTGTCGTTACCGATCTGTTCCAGGCTGCCGGCGACGGTGACACCGCAAAGGCCGAGTCTTGCCTGGCCTCGAGCCTGTCCGAGGACGCCAAGTCGATGATCATCTCCTCGATTCCGCAGGGTGCCACCGTGTCCGTCGAGGGCATGGATCAGTCCATGACCGAGACGACCGCTAAGGTTAAGGCATCGCTGTCCAAGGGCGGCGAGCAGGAGTACACCGTCAAATTCGTGCGCTCCGATAACCATATCGGCTGGGTCGTTTCCTCGCTCGATATGGATTTCTCGGCTGCTGACAACCAGTAGTGACCTTATGGGATTTAGCTTTGCCCGGCGCTTCACCGCAAGTGAGGTGCCGGGCTTGCGCTAGTATGATGAGCTAGTAGTTTTCCAGCAATCATCCAACACATCAGGAGTTGCGTTGTTTTCTTTGATGGATATGTTCTTCGGTAGCTATGCGGGCGATCTTGCCATCGACCTCGGCACCGCAAATACGCTTGTCTCCGTGCGCGGCAAGGGCATCGTCATTCGCGAGCCCTCTGTTGTCGCCATCGACAAGAACGACGAGCGCATCCTGGCGGTCGGTATCGAGGCAAAGCGCATGCTCGGCCGTACGCCCGGCAACATCGTGGCCGTTCGTCCCCTGAAGGACGGCGTCATCGCCGACTTCGATGTTACCGAGGCCATGCTTCGCTACTTTATCGACAAGGCGTCCGAGAAGCGCTATCCGTGGACCCCGCGTCCGCGCGTTGTCGTCTGCGTTCCTTCCGGCGTCACGTCGGTCGAGAAGCGAGCTGTCTTTGAGGCCACGATCCAGGCCGGTGCCCGCCAGGCCTATCTGATCGAAGAGCCTATGGCCGCCGCTATCGGCGCCGACCTGCCCGTCGAGGAACCCACCGGCTCCATGGTCATCGACATCGGTGGCGGTACCACCGAGGTCGCTGTTATCGCTATGGGCGGCATCGTCGTCTCGCAGTCCATCCGTATTGCCGGTGACGAGTTCGACCAGGCCATCCTCACGCACGTTCGCGATGCCTACAACCTGGCCATCGGCGAGCGTACGGCAGAGGACATCAAGATCAAGGTCGGTTCCGCCGTGCCGCTCAAGGACGAGCTCGACGTCGAGGTCAACGGCCGCGACGTGATCACCGGTCTGCCCAAGACCGTGCGCATCGAGAGCGAGGAGATTCGTCGCGCACTCAACAAGCCACTCGACGAGATGGCCAAGGCCGTCAAGGACGCACTCGACGCTACGCCTCCCGATCTTGCCTCGGACCTTATGTACTACGGCATTTTGCTGACCGGTGGCGGTGCGCTGCTGCGCGGTCTCGACGTGCGCCTGCGCGATGAGACCGGTGTTTCGGTCAACGTCAGCCCCACGGCGCTCGATAATGTCGTTAACGGCTGCGCCCGCGTGCTCGAGGCCAATGCGTTTGATGGCGGCTTCGTCCAGACCAATGCTTAATTTCCAAAAGGTGGATTCCATTTGGCACGATCTTCGGGTTTCTCCACAAATCTGAATACCAAGCGACAATCAACGGGTATGCGCCCGTTGATTGTTTTCAGCCTGATTTCGGTGTTGCTGCTCACGTTTTACATCCGCGAGGGCGAGGCAGGGCCGATTCATGCCGTGCGTTCGGGCGTAACGACGATTACCTCTCCGGTGCGCTTTGTGGGCTCGGCTGTGGCGGCTCCCTTCAATGCGATTGGCAACGTGTTCTCTAACCTAACGGCGTCGCAGGACACGCTCGACGAGCTCAAGAAGCAAAATGAGGAGCTGACCTCTAAGGTCGCCGAGCTTTCTGAGGCTCAAAAGACCGCTGAGCGTCTGGAGGGGCTGGTCGGCCTGCAGTCGACCTACAACCTCAAATCGACCGCAGCTCGTATCGTTGGTGCCTCGGGCGATGCCTGGACCTCGACCGTCACGATTGATAAGGGTTCTGCCGACGGGCTTACCATCAACATGCCTGTGACGAGTTCGGCCGGTGTTATCGGCCAGATCATCGAAGTCTCGGCCAAAACGTCCACCGTGCGCCTGATTGGCGACGAGAACTCCGGCGTATCCGCCATGGTGCAGGACACGCGCGCCCAGGGCATGCTGCAGGGTCAGGCTGACGGCACGCTGCGTCTTGAGTACGTGAGCGTCGACTCCGATGTTAAGGTTGGCGACATCATCGTGACCTCGGGCATCGGTGGCGTGTTCCCCAAGGGTCTACCGCTCGGCACCGTCTCGTCGGTTGAGAAATCGGCAAACGACGTGTACTACACCATTGTGGTGCGCGCTCAGACCACGGCCGAGAACAACGAGGAAGTGCTGGTCATCACCTCGCTGACCGACGAACAATCGGCCTCGGATGAGGACGTGAGTACGGCCAACAGCACGCCGCAGGGAACGTCGCGTGATGCTGCGACCAAGACGAAGGACGAGAGCTCGGATGACAGTTCCGACACGTCCGAGACGACCGATTCCGGCTCGAGCGAATAGGGGGCATGTCCATGGATCTACACGAGCAGGGGATGAGCTCCCGCACGTTTGTGATCGCCGCCATCGTGTGCGTGCTGCTGCAGGCAGGCCTGGCACCGCAGATCTCCATTGCGGGCGGTCGCGTCAACTTCATGATTATCCTGGTGTGCCTAAGCGTGTTCTCGGGCGACCCGACCCGTGCCGTCGTGTGCGGTTTTTGCAGCGGCTTGTTTTATGACCTGTCCGCTGCCGTGCCGGTGGGCGTTATGTCGCTCCTGCTGACCGTGGGTTCTTTTGCCCTGGTGCACAGCGCCGTCGGTCAGACGGGCGGTACCCCGAGTGCGCGCGGCGTCACCGTGGGCGCCTTTGCGCTCGTCATTAATGTGATCTACAGCATCATCTTGCTGTTTATGGGTTTGGAGACGAGCTTTGTCGTGGCGATCTTCGGCCATGCGCTGCCGTCCTCGATCCTGACGGGTCTGGTTGCCATTCCGTTTTTGATGTCCGGCGTCGTGCCGCAGTCCGGCTATGGATTCTCCGCACGTGGCGGACGCCAGACGGGTATGCGCTTTAAGCCCAAGACCCGCAAGCTCAAATAGGGGAGGCCCGTAGATGTCTTCCCAGATGACGGTTATTATCGCCGGTATCGTGCTGGTTGTGGCCATCGTGGTCGCGCTGGTCATCATGCGTCGTGGCGATTCCCGTTTTACCTACGATACACAGCATGGAACGGCCCCGCGCGCCACCGAGGGCGAGGGCAATACCGCGGCGACCGCCTTTAAGGGCCGCTTTTCCATCCTCACCACGGGTGTGGGCGCGATGTTTGCGGCACTTGCCGTCAAGCTGTGGGGCATGCAGATGGTCTCGTCGGACTATTACGAGAAGCAGGCCAATAGTAATCAGACTCGCACCGTTACCACACCCGCTGTGCGCGGCCGCATCCTCGACCGCAATGGCGTGGCGCTTGTCCAGAACCGTCCCTCACTTGCTGTCGTGGCCTACCGCGACCTTGCCGAGGATGAGGTTCTGGTTCGCCATCTTGCCAACGTGCTTGGAATGCCTTATGTGGCGGTCCTTCGCAATATTCAGGACAATACAGAGGGCGCTCAGAGCCTGCATACCATCGCGACGGACGTCCGTCGCTCCACGGTTGCCTATATCAAGGAGCACGCCGGCGAGTTCCCGGGCGTCAAGATTGCCGAGCGTACCGAACGCCAGTATCCATACGGCGAGACGGCATGCCATATCTTGGGCTATACCGGCACCATTACGTCCGAGCAGCTCGAGGCCCAGAATAAGAAAACCTCTGGCGATGATGATGCTTCTGCTGGCAAGATTACGTACCAGTCGGGCGATATCGTGGGCCAGGCGGGCGTTGAGAGCTACTACGAAAACCTGCTGCAGGGTATTCGTGGCGAGCAGACCGTCAAGGTCGATGCCTCGGGCAATGTGACCGGTCAGGCCGGCGCCGTGCCCGCGAAGGCCGGCTCCGACATTAAGCTCACGCTCGACCTTAAGATCCAACAGGCCTGTGAGACGGCACTGGCGAGCGCTATCGAGCTTGCCAAGACCACTGGCTACAGCAATGCCGGCAACGGCGCTGTGGTGTGTCTCGATCCCAACAATGGCGAGATCCTGGGCATGGCGAGCCAGCCCAAGTTCGATCCGTCCGTCTTTATCGGCGGCGTCTCAAATGACGTGTGGACCGAGCTCAATGATGACAAGGGTTCGCACCCGCTGCTCAACCGCGCCATTAGCGGACAGTACATGTCGGCCTCGACCATCAAGCCGCTCTCGGCGCTGGCCGGTCTTGAGTTTGGAACCTACACGTCGGGGCAGACGACCAACTGCACGGGTTATTGGACGGGTCTGGGCAAGTCGTGGGGCAAGTACTGCTGGCTGCATTCCGGCCACGGCACCATGACGCTGCAGTCGGGAATCGCCAACTCGTGCGACCCTGTCTTCTACGACATGGGCAAGGCGTTCTTTTATGACGAGCAACATCCCGAGGGTCTGCAGGAGGTCTTTCGTCGCTGGGGTCTAGGCAAGACCTGCGGTATCGATCTGCCGAGTGAGGGCGCGGGTCGTATTCCCGATGCCGAGTGGAAAGAGTCGTACTTCACCGACGCATCTGCCGAGGACCGCAAGTGGAATGCCGGCGATATGACCAACATTGCCATCGGTCAGGGCGACATCCTGGTGACGCCCCTGCAGATGGCGTGTGCCTATATGGGTCTTGCCAACGGCGGCAAACAGTACGTGCCTCACGTGTTTTTGTCTGCCGTGTCGCGCGATGGCGACGGCGATGCCTATAAGTACAACGGCAAGGGCAAGAAGAAGCGCCTGGAGGCCAAGATCAACAGCGATTCGGATTTGGCTCTTGTTCGCAACGGCATGCACGACGTGATTTACACGGCATCGACGTCCCTGGCGGCTCACTTTGGCACCCTGACGCCGCAGGTATACGGCAAGTCGGGCACGGGCGAGAAAAGTGGCGAGGATGAATACGCGTGGTTCTGCGCCTATGCACCGGCCGATGACCCCAAGTATGTCATCGCTACCGTCCTGGAGCAGGGCGGCGGTGGCTCAGATACCGCGATGCATGTCGTGCGCGACGTGCTCGGCGTGATTTATGACGAGCCCGATACCTCTTCGGCCTCGGGCGATTCTTCGGTTCGATAGGAGGTTGCGATGGATTTTTCTCCGGCGGATCTGTTCCGTTCAACCAAGACCGGCTCTCGCAGCAGCCTGGACCGTGTCAACAAGCAACTTTCGGCCTCGCGCGGCACGTTTCGCCAAAAGGTGCATATCGGTGTGCTCGTGGCTACTGTGGCCCTCGTCGCCTACGGTGCCATCATTATCTGGTCGGCTTCGCAGTTTAAGGCCGACGCTTCGTTCTCACGCCATCTGCTGGGAATTGGAATCGGTACGGTGCTGGCGGTGCTGGTCTGGCGTACCGACCTGCGCGGTATTTCCAATTTCTCGACGGCGTTGCTCGTCATCGACCTGATCGTGATCCTCTCGCCCAAGATTCCAGGTCTGTCCTATACGGGCGGTCTGGGCATGACGGGCTGGATCAAGATTCCCGGTATCGGCTTGACATTCCAGCCGGTTGAGCTTGCCAAGCTCATCACCATCTTCTTTATTGCTACGCTTGGCTCGCAGTATAACGGTCGCATCGATACCGTTCGCGACTACGTCAAGCTCTGCGGCATGCTGTCCATTCCGTTTTTGGCCGTCGTTGCCATGGGCGACCTGGGCTCGGGCCTGGTCGTGCTTGTTTCGGGCGCCATCGTCATTTGTATGAGCGGTGCACGCCGCGAATGGGTGCTGTCGACCCTGGCCCTGCTCGTGGGCCTGGTGGCCCTCGTTCTGGCGCTTGATTCGGTCTTTGATTCGTTGCTCGGCCACGATGTGCTCATCAAGCAGTATCAGATGAATCGTCTGACGGTCTTTATCGACCCCGATAATGCCGATTCGGACGATGCCTACAACCTGCAGCAGTCGCTTATCGCCGTTGGCTCGGGCGGCTTCTTTGGTAAGGGTTTGGGCCATGCGACGCAGTCGGCCGGCGGCTTTCTGCCTGAGTTCCACACCGACTTCGTCTTCGCCTTTTTGTCCGAGACCTTTGGTTTTTGCGGTTCCTTTTTTCTCTTGTGCCTCTACGTGCTGCTGATCTTTTCGACGATTCGCGTCGCCTTTAAGTGTGAGTCGCTGTTCCTGCGTCTGTCGTGCGTAGGTATCGTCGGCATGTGGGCATTCCAGACCTTCGAGAACATCGGCATGTGCATTGGCATGATGCCGATTACCGGTATTCCGCTACCGTTTATTAGCTTCGGTTCGTCTTCGATGATGATCCAGCTGCTGACGGTGGGTATCGTACAATCCATATGGCGGCATCGTTCGGGCGCCGCGTAACCGCTGGAGGGGTTTGCTATGAAAATTCCCGTAGATAAGCTGACCCGCGCTTTTAAGATGGGCGCGTCCGTTAAGAAGGATTCCGATACGCCGGTGCGCGTTTCGGTCTATCTGGATTCGTCCGCCTCGCGCTTTCTGGCCGAGACGGTGCGTGACGCCTTTGTGCCGCAGACGACCTCGGGCATTGTGCGCGTCGAGCGTCTGGGGGAGGAGCGAATTGCTCCAAAGACCGATACCGATGTGGTGCTGGTGCTCTCGTGTGGTTCCGACCGCTTGGAGAGTGCCGTGCAGGAGCTCGTGATCGCCGGCGCGCCCGTGTGCGTGCTTGCCGAGTCTGCTGTGGAGGTGCCGTTTATCGAGGAGTCCACGCCCATGCTCGGTGTGGTGGCGGCAACCGATAAGACGTATCTGCTCGAGACGCTTGCCCGCTGGATTCTCGATCGCACCGACAAGGAAACGGCTTTTGCGGCGAACTTTGCCTTCATGCGCATCGCGGCGGCCAATCGTATCATCACCTCGTGTGCGCTCACCAATATGGCGACCGGGGCTTTGGTGTTTTTGCCGGGTGCCGATTATCCCGTTATGGCGCTGGCGCAGGTGGGCATGCTCTTTGAGCTCGCTGCCGTCTTTGGACGCGGCATTAAGCCTGAGCGCGGCTACGAGGTCGCCGGCGTGCTTGCCGGCGGCTTGGTGATCCGCGCGGTCACCCGCGCGCTCGTCAAGCAGACGCCGCATATTGGGTTTGCCGTCAAGGCGCTCACTGCTGCCGCGGGCACCTATGGCATGGGCCGTGCGCTCGTTTCGCTCTACGAGCGCGATGTCGACTACAGCCGTGCCAACGAGGTGGTCACTGCCACGTTCTCCCGCGTTCGCGATCTGGTGACCACGGTCGCGGGCGCTACCCGTCCTATGGCGTCCTATCAGGACGCATCAGATCTCGCTGCTTAGGGGTTTTCCGTTGCGCGTTGCATACCAAGACTGTTTTCATTTAATTGAGCCGCTGCTCGCCAAGGTCGAGAAGCCGAGCCGCTATATCGATCACGAGTGGGGTACGCTTTCCAAGGCCGATGCCGACTACCGTTGCTGCCTGATCTACCCGGATGTGTACGAGGTTGGTCTGCCCAACCAGGGCATCGCCATCCTCTACAACATCCTTAACCAGGCCGAGGGCATCTCCTGCGAGCGCGGCTATGTGCCGTGGCCAGATATGGGTGACGCCATGCGCGAGGCGGGCATTCCGCTGCTCTCGCTCGAGGGTGCAGCGCCGGTCGCTTCGTTTGATATCGTCGGTCTGCATGTGCCGCACGAGATGGCGGTGACGAACTTCCTCGAGGCTCTCGACCTCGCTGGCATTCCGCTGTTGGCGACCGACCGAGGTGAAGACGACCCCATTATCATCGCCGGCGGTCCCTCGGTGTACAACCCCGAGCCGTACGCGGCCTTCTTCGATGTTATCCTCATCGGCGAGGGCGAGGAATCGCTGCTCGAGACCTGCCAGTTGCATCGCCGTCTGCGTGACGAAGGAGTCCCGCGCGCGCAGATTGTTGAGCAGCTTGCATCCATTGCCGGCAACTACGTGCCGTCGCTCTATGAGGTTTGTCACGACGAGCCCTGCTCGCCGCATGGCTACACCGTGCCGCGTGAGGGCAAGGATGCGCCGACCGTGGTCTACAAGCGCGTCGTCGAGGATTTCGGCGCCACGAATCCGCTGTCGCAGTCGTGCGTGCCCTATGCGCAGCTGGTCCACGACCGCCTGTCTATCGAGATCCTGCGCGGCTGCGCCCGCGGCTGTCGTTTTTGCCAGGCCGGCATGACGTATCGCCCGGTGCGTGAGCGCTCGGCCGACCAGATCGTCTCGTCGGTGATTCAGGGTCTGGAAAAGACCGGCTATGACGAGGTGTCGCTGACCTCGCTCTCCACGACCGACCACTCCTGCATTCGCGACGTGCTCGGCAGGCTCAACCGTCGCCTGGAGGATACGGGTATTCGCGTGTCTATTCCGTCGCAGCGCCTGGATTCGTTTGGCGTGGATATGGCCGAGTCGGTCGCCGGCGAAAAGAAGGGCGGACTGACGTTCGCGCCCGAGGCCGGCAGCCAGCGCATGCGCGACATCATTAACAAGAACGTGACCGAGGAGGACCTGGACCGTGCGGCCAAGGCGGCCTTCGAGGCCGGTTGGAACCGCATGAAGCTCTACTTTATGATGGGCCTTCCCGGCGAGCGCGACGAGGACATCGTGGCCATCGCCAATCTGGCCGATCACGTGCTGGAGCTCGGTCGTTCCGTGGTGCCCAAGGCTCGTCGCGGCTCGATCTCGGTGTCGATCTCGGTTTCGGTCTTTATCCCCAAGGCTGCCACGCCGTTCCAGTGGTGCCCGCAGCTCGACTACGACGACGTCAAGCGTCGCCAGAAGCTGCTTATCACGAGCGTTCGCAACCGTGCCGTCCGCGTTCATTACCACGATGCCGAGACCTCGCTCATCGAGGCTGCGCTGTCCCGCGCCGGTCGTGACATGACGCCCGTCATCATCGACGCTTGGCGCTCGGGCTCTCGCTTTGACGCCTGGGTAGAGCATTTCTCTCTCGATAACTGGAAGGAAGCTGCTGCCAAAAACGGCATCGACCTCAATGAGCTCGTGCACCTGCCCTACGAGTTGGACTGGCGCCTGCCGTGGGAGCACGTGAGCCCCGGCTGCACGCGCGGCTTCCTCGAGCGCGAGTACCGTCGCTCGCTCGAGGGCGTCACGACTCCCGACTGCACCCGCACGTCGTGCACCGGCTGCGGGATCTGCCCCACGCTCCACGCCAAGAATGTATTGATGGGTGATCGCGCATGAGTGAGCGCCTGACCGACAACCCCTCGCTCTTTAGGCTTCGTGTTCGCTATGGCAAGCGCGATCGCCTTAAGTACCTGGGCCATCTCGAAGTGATCCATACCATTGAGCGCATCGTGCGCCGTGCGGGACTTCCCTATGCCGTCACGCAGGGCTTCTCTCCGCACATGCGCGTGGGCTTCTCTTCGGCGCTACCGGTGGGTACGTCGTCGACCTGCGAGTGGTATGACCTGTTTATGACCGAGTTCGTGGCGCTCGACGAGGCGTTTGGGCGCCTGTCTGCGGCGTCTCCGGCCGATCTGGCGCCCATCGAGGCGGCGTACATCGACGTGCGCTCGCCGGCGTTGACGGCGCAGCTCACGCGCCTGTCGTATCGCATCGACCTGCACTTGGATCCCGAGGCGCCCGTAAGCGCCGACGAGGTGCGTCGTGCGATCGACACGCTGCGCGCGGACCATGGCATCGACTACGCGCGCGGAAAAAAGAGCAAGCGCTTGGATTTGGATCACACGCTCGTGGGCTATGAGCTCACGGCGGGGGAGCGCCCGGACCATTTGGTGCTCATGCTCGACACCCATGCCGACAACGAGGGCTCCATGCGTCCGGAAATTTTGCTTTCCGCTGCTGATGTTTTGTTGCAGGGCTTGACCCCGGGCGTGGATGCACCTATTGTTTCCACCGGTATGCAAGACCTCGTGACCATCTGCTCCTACGATGTCGAGCGTCAGAATCAAGCATGCGAGGACGACGAGGGCCGACTCGTCAGCCCCATACCTGTGCGAACTTGTGGATTTGCTCCACATACTCGTTGACGGGGGTATTTTCGCCTGCTACTATATTCGGCTGTTGCACTAACTGATGCATGAAGGGCAAGTAAACATGTACGCAATCGTTAACACGGGCGGCAAGCAGTACAAGGTCGCCACCGACGATGTCATCACCGTCGAGAAGATCGAGGGCAATGAGGGCGACAAGGTCACCCTGCCGGTTATCTTCCTCAACGATGGTAAGAAGATCGTCACCGATCCCGACAAGCTGGCCAAGGCCAAGGTTACCGCTCAGATCGTTGAGCAGTTCAAGGGCGAGAAGCAGCTGGTCTTCAAGTTCCACAAGCGCAAGCGCTATCGTCGTCTGAAGGGTCACCGTCAGCAGCTCACCAAGCTGAAGATCGTGAAGGTTCAGGCTACCTCCCGCGCCAAGAAGGCTGTCAAGGCAGAGGCTGAGGCTGTTGCCGAGGCTCCCGTCGCCGAGTAGATTACACTCGTAACGAAAGAGTAGGTATACACAATGGCACACAAAAAAGGACTCGGTTCCTCCCGTAATGGCCGTGACTCCCGCGGTCAGCGCCTTGGCACGAAGCGCTATGCCGGCCAGACGGTAACCACGGGCACGATTCTCGTCCGTCAGCACGGCACGCACATCCACCCGGGTGAGAACGTTGGCCGTGGTAAGGACGACACGCTGTTCGCGCTGGTCGACGGTACCGTTGAGTTCCACAAGGGTATCAAGCACAGGGTCAGCGTACGCCCGCTCGCGAACGCGTAATTCACCCTTCATAGAGCACATATGTGGGAGGCACTTGAGTTTTAGGATTCAAGGGTCTCCCTCTTTTTTGTAGGAGGCGATTCTGTTGTCACAGTTCACCGATATCAGCCGCATTAACGTGTGCGGCGGCGACGGCGGAGCCGGATGCATGTCGTTTAGGCGCGAGGCATTTGTTCCCAAGGGCGGCCCCGATGGCGGCGACGGCGGTCGTGGCGGCAATGTCGTCATCCAGGCCGATGCTCAGCTGTCTTCGCTGATCGATTACCGCTTTAAGCATCACTTCCGCGCCGAGCGCGGCACACACGGGCAGGGTGCCCGTCGTAACGGTAAGAGCGGCGAGGACCTGATTCTCAAGGTCCCTATGGGTACCGTGGTGCGCGAGCTCGACCCCGAGACGCAGACTCCGATGTTCGATATTGCCGACCTCGTTCACGATGGCGAGCGCGTTGTCGTGGCGCCCGGCGGTGCCGGCGGCCTGGGCAACACGCACTTTGTGACGTCGGTGCGCCGCGCGCCCGCGTTCGCTCAGCTGGGCGAGCCGGCCGAGGAACACTGGATCGAGCTCGAGATGAAGCTTATGGCCGATGCCGCGCTCGTGGGCTTCCCCTCGGTGGGTAAGTCATCGCTCATCGCGCGCATGAGTGCCGCCCGTCCCAAGATTGCCGACTACCCGTTTACCACGCTCGTACCGAACCTCGGCATGGTGCGTGCCGGCGAATATTCTTACGTCGTTGCCGACGTTCCCGGTCTCATCGAGGGCGCGAGCGAGGGCAAGGGCCTGGGTCACCAGTTCCTGCGCCACATTGAGCGTACGGCTCTGATCATGCATGTCGTCGACATGACGGGTGGTTTTGAGGATCGCGATCCGGTCGAGGATTACCACATCATCAACCGCGAGCTCGAGCAGTATGGCGCCGAGCTCTCGGAGCGTCCGCAGATCGTCGTTGCCAACAAGTGCGACGCGCCGGGCACGGCCGACAAGATTGCCGACCTTAAGCGCGCAGCGCTCGACGATGGGCATATGTTCTTTGCTGTGTCTGCCGTGACGGGCGCCGGCCTCAACACTCTGATGCTTGCCGTGGGCGAGCAGGTGGCTAAGCTGCGCGCCGAGTTGGCTGTCTCGGATGAGCCGGTCGTTCTGCGCGACGATGAGTGGGAGCGCCGCCGCCTGCAGCGTGAGAAGCGTTTCCGCATTGTCCAGGAAGAGCCCGGTGCCTTCCGCGTGGTCGGTCGTGCCATCGAGCGCATGGTCATCCAGACCGACTGGGAAAATGAGGAAGCCGTCATTTACCTGCAGCATAAGTTTGCGCGTATGGGTGTTGACGACGCGCTCGAGAAGGCCGGTTGCCGTGCGGGCGACGAGGTCCGCATTTGCCAGCGCGCCTTTGACTTTGAGGGCGCTGAGGACTTCTCGGAGTACGAGGAGCTCGAGGATGCTGACGAGGACGTTGCCGTTGAAGCCATTGACGTGGCCGATGCTGCGGATGAGGGCGTCGAGGTTGTCGATACGGCGGATGCCGCGGGCGATGCCGAGACCTCGGAGGGCGAGTAAGCCATGTCGCTGCGCGGTGGAATCGGTCTGCCCGAGCTTCCTCTAGAGGACGGGCGGGAGTTTAGGCTCGGCATTATGGGCGGCACATTCGACCCGATTCATTACGGGCACTTGGTGACTGCCGAGCAGGCGCGCGAGTCGCTCGACTTGGACGCTGTGCTCTTTATGCCGGCGGGCTCTCCTGCCTTTAAGCTTGACAAGCCGGTGACGCCTGCCGAGGACCGTTATGCCATGACGGTCCTCGCCACCGCCGCGAACCCGGCCTTTTTGGCGAGCCGGTTCGAGATCGACCGCCCGGGCGTAACCTATACGGCCGATACGCTTCATGCCCTTCGCGACTTTTACCCGCCGCAGGTAAAGCTCTACTTTATTACGGGCGCCGACGCGATTATCGATATTGTGACCTGGCATGATGCCGAACGAATCGCTGAGCTTGCTACCTTTATTGCGGCGACACGACCGGGCTTTGATATCGATACGGCGCGTGCCCGAATCAAAGAGTCGGGGCTGCCGTTCGACGTGCGCTATATTCAGATTCCGGCGTTGGCGATCAGCTCGACGAACATCCGTAAGCGAGTTGCCCGCGGCATGAGCGTGCGCTATCTTACGAGCGAGTCCGTGCTCGGCTACATTCGCAAACGCAGGCTATATGCCGATCTGGGCCAAGAAGATTTTGAGTGATGGGGGTCTACGTTGTCGGTAGAGGATCAGTTTGAGGGCGATGAGCGCGCGCTGCTCAAGCGCATTCAAGAGCTGCTTGATGTTCGCATGAAGGATAAGCGCAAGCGCTATGTGCATTCGCTGGGTGTTGCCGAGACCGCACTTCATCTGGCCGAGGTCTACGGCGTTGACCGCTTTGATGCCGCTGCCGCCGGCCTGATCCATGACTGGGACAAAGTGCTCTCCGACGACGAGCTGGTCACGCGCGCTCTGCATTACGGCATTAAGATTGCCGGCTCTCCTTCCGCCGCGACGCCGCTTTTGCATGGCCCTGTTGCCGCCTATGAGCTTCCGCAGCTTTTCCCCGAGTTGTCGCCGGCCGTTTTCCAGGCTGTCGACCGTCACACCGTGGGTGCCTGCGACATGACGCCGCTCGATATGGTGGTCTTTGTGGCCGATGCCATCGAGCCCAACCGCCACGGCGACTATGCGCATGCGCTGCGCAAGATGGTGGGGGAGTCGACGCTCGACGAGTTGTTCTTCTCCTGTTTTGCGCAGGGTCTGGTCTATGTGATCCAGTCCGGGCGCTATCTTTATCCCACGGCTATTACGATTTACAACCATTACGCCCAGCTGCGCTAGCTCGGGCTGTCTAGAAAGAGGTATTCCATGGCCGACGAGACCATGACCGACGAGCAGATTCTTGAAGGTGTGGAGCACAAGAGCTTCGTCGCCACGTCCGACCGCACTGCCGCCTCGCTGTCCGCGAGCGGTGTCGCCGCCGAGGATGTCGCCCGCACCGCCGCGCAGGCCGCCTACGACAAGAAGGGCGAGGACGTGCAGGTGCTCGACCTGACCGAGCTTTCCGATGTGTGCGACTACTTTGTGCTTGCCACCGGTACCAACAACCGCCAGGTCGATTCGATCGTCGACGAGATCGAGGAGAAGGTCGCCGAGGCTTGCGGCGAGCATCCGTTCTCCATCGAGGGCCGCGAGCAGAAGACCTGGATGCTCATGGACTACGGTTCGGTTGTCGTCCACGTCTTCACTCCCGAAGCCCGCGACTTCTACCGCCTAGAAAAGCTCTGGGGCGACGCCCCCCAGCTCCCCCTCAACCTCCTCTAGTAGCTCATTTGGGATGGGGTTTAGCTACCCTCACGCATATCGCCGGGCAGTTGCAGTTTTCCGCACCTGCTCGGCTTTCTTTTTGCCCAAAGGCGGTTAATCGTTAAAGCGGGATTGGCGGCCGAAGGAAAGGGCGGTGTCGCCGAATTTGTCTCGGACGGCGTCGATGGCGACGGAGAGGTCGCGGCGGTCGCTGGATTGGGCTCCGCGGTCATCGATCTCGCAGAACAGGTCGGTCTGGATGCCGCCTTGGTGGTCGAAGTCGCTCATGCCGATGCCCGCTAAGCGAACATGCATGCCTTCCTGCCAGATGTTGTCGAGCAGTTCGAGTGCAACCGCCACGAAGATGTTCTCATCGTCGGTCGGATGAGGCAGCCGGCGCTGTGCCGTACGCCCGCTGCCATACGAATACTTAAGCTTGAGCGTTACCGTGGCACCCGTCAGCCCCTGACGGCGCAGGCGGCGTCCCACTGACTCTCCCAACAGCGCAATCGCCGCCTCAATATCCCCACGCTCAGTTAAATCTTTAGCAAAGGTGCGCTCGTTGCTTACCGATTTAACCTCGCGTTCCTCGTCCAGGCTCGTGACCTCAGAAGCCTCGAGTCCCAGCGCACGCTGGCGCATGCGTTCGCCGTTGACGCCAAAAATAGAGGCCAGTGTGGACTCAGGCGCGCGCGAAAGCTCGCCGAGGGTGTAGATGCGCATGCGACGCAGTCGCTCCTCGGCCGAACGCCCGATTCCGCTCATGGCGGACACGGGCAGCGTGGCCAAAAACCGCTGCTCCGTACCGGGGCGCACAATGGTCAGACCAAACGGCTTGTCGCGCTCGCTTGCGATTTTGGCCACGGTCTTGTTGCACCCAACGCCGATGGAGCACGTCACCCCCAGCGCCGCAACGCGGTCGCTTATACGCCGCGCAACCAGCAGCGGGTCTTCGGGTGCAAAGCGGCCTGGCGTGATATCGATAAAGGCCTCGTCGATGGACACGCGCTCCACGCGCGGTGTCTCATCGGCAAGGATTGCCATGACCTGCGCGCTCACCTCACGGTAGCGATCAAAGTGTCCGTGCGTCCAAATGGCCTGCGGGCACAGGCGCCGCGCCTCGGCCGAGGCCATGGCCGAATGCACGCCAAAGCGACGTGCCTCGTATGAACACGTGGACACGACGCCGCGTGACTCGGCGTCTCCGCCCACGATGAGCGGCTTTCCCCGCCATTCGGGATGGTCGAGCATCTCCACGCTCGCAAAAAATGCATCGAGGTCCATCAGGCCAACCGCTGGACCCGTCCAGGGCGGCGGCGTGACGCCCGCAGCATCCTCATAACCGTATGTATGTTCTCGTCTTTCCATGTCATGAGTATACCGCGCAGCTCATGTTGGGTGCGTGGATGCGCTTGCAAATCGCGAATTCTTGTCTAAGATATGGATTTGCCCTCGACTACACCGAAGAAGTTGGTCTCACGGACTTCACCTGCCCGCGTCGATGGCGTATTATGTTCAACTGTTTGTTTGTAGTTGCAGCCTAAAGCTGCTTGGTTGGAGGAGTTTCCTTTGGCAGTCAAGATTCGCCTTGCTCGTCACGGCGCTAAGAAGCGTCCGTACTACCGTGTCGTCGTCGCCGATTCCCGCGCCCCGCGTGACGGTCGTATCATCGAGGAGGTTGGCCGCTACAACCCGATGTCCGCCCCCAAGACCATCAACCTCGACCTCGAGAAGATTGCTGACTGGCAGTCCAAGGGCGCTCAGCTCACCGACGCCGTCGCCGCTCTGGTCAAGGCCGCCAACGAGGGTGAGAAGACCGAGACCGTCGTCAAGAAGTCCAAGAAGCAGCTCGCCAAAGAGGCCGAGGCCGCTAAGGCTGCCGCTGAGGCCGCTGAGGGCGCCGAGGAGTAAATCGTGCCTGAGGTTGACGCTGCACAGCTCGAGGGTGAGGCAATGCTCTCAGATCGCATCGCCGATCTCGTCGAATATCTCGTTGTTCAGATCGTCGACGACCCGGATTCCGTGAGCCTCGAGGTCATTGATGGTGACGACGCCTCTACGATTGAGGTTTCGGTTGCCGAGGATGACGTCCCTAAGGTCATCGGCCGTCGTGGCCGTACCATCAAGGCCATTCGCACGCTCGCCCGTGCACTGGCCGCTCGCCTCGACACTGCTGTCGAGGTAGAGGTTCTGGGCTAGGACCTTGAGGTCCCAGTACAAAAACATCGCCCGTGTGGTCAAGCCGCACGGAAGGAAGGGGGAGGTCCTCGCGCAGCCGCTGCGGGGGCTTCCTTCTGTATTAGAGCCGGGTATGCGCGTCGCCCTGACGCCGCCGGCGCTCAAGCGCGACCGCTTTTGCACGGTCGTGTCCGTCACCGATACGGGCGATGGCGATCTGGTCTCGTTTGAGGGCATTGACGACTTGACGGCCGCCGAGGGCATCACAGGATGCTACGTGCTGGCAAATCGTGACGACTTTGAGCTCGATTCGCTCGACGCTGCCTATACCGACCTGATGGGTCGCGAGGTGGTCGACGAGCGCTTTGGGTCGCTCGGCTCGATTGTCGAGATCATGTCGACGCCCGCCAACGATGTTTGGGTTGTCGAGGGCGATCGGTACGGCGAGGTGCTGATTCCCGTGATCGAGCAGGTTGTGCTCGATCTTCCCGACACAGGAACAATTTCCGTCCACGTTATGGACGGCTTGATCGATATGGACAAGTAGGGAGGACAGCATGCTGATTGAGACCCTTTCGGTCTTTCCCGAGATGTTTGAGCCCGTCATGTCCACGTCGATTTTGGGCCGTGCCCGCAAGGCCGGCCTTTTTGATTTTAAGGCGTATAACCTGCGCGACTGGACGCACGACCGCCATCGTACCGTCGATGACGAGCCGTACGGCGGCGGGCAGGGCATGCTCATGAAGGTCGAGCCTATTGCCGAGGCCATCGAGGCTATTAGCTCCGAGGGTCCCAAGCCCACCGTGGTGTTTTTTACCCCCTGTGGCGAGCCCTTTACGCAGCATGTGGCCGAGCGCCTGCTCAAAAGTGAGCGTCTGCTGTTTGTGTGCAGCCGCTACGAAGGCGTCGACGAACGCGCATATGCGTATGCCGACGAGCGTCTGTCGATCGGCGACTACGTGCTTACGGGTGGCGAGCTACCCGCCATGGTCGTTGCCGATGCCGTCGTACGCCTCATTCCCGGTGCCCTGGGCGATGAGATGAGCAACGTGGACGAGTCGTTCTCGACCGCCGAGGACGGAGGCCTGCTCGAGTACGCGCAGTACACCCGTCCCGCCGAGTTCAACGGCGAAGGTGTGCCTCCGGTGCTCGTGAGCGGCGATCACGCTAAGGTCGATGCCTGGCGTCGCAAGAATGCCATCGAGCGCACCTGTCGCTGGCGTCCCGATCTGATCGAGACGGCACACCTTACGCCCGAGGAACGCGCGTACGCGCAAGAGATTCTGGACGCATCGTATTCGCAGAGCGAGGAGTGAGAATGGTCCCATCGCAGCATTCCGTGCTAAAGGGTGCGTTTGAGTGGATCGTGGTTGTCGCGATCGCACTGGTCGCCACTTTCTTGATTCGCTCGTTTGTGGTCGAACCCTTTGTGGTACCCACCGGCTCAATGGAGTCCACGATCGAGATTGGCGACCAGATCCTGGCGCAGAAGGTGACGCTCGAACTGGGACAGCCTGTCAAACAGGGCGATATCGTTGTGTTCCACAACCCCGACGGCACCTCTGAGCACGATGTTCTTGTCAAGCGCGTCATCGCCACGGCCGGCCAGACGGTCGACCTGCAGGACGGCAAGGTCGTCGTCGACGGCCAGGCGCTCGATGAGGACTATGCGACCGGCATGAGCTGGCCGCTTTCCGTTCAGGCGCCTGCTGCCCAGGTGAGCTATCCCTACACCGTCCCTGACGACTGTGTGTGGGTGATGGGCGACAACCGCGAGAACTCTGCTGACTCCCGCTACTTTGGCCCGGTCGACCGCTCCGAATTGATCGCCGTGGCGCTTGTGCGCTACTGGCCGCTCAACCGTATCGGCGCTATCGGCTAAAAACCGCTATAGTACAGTACCTAACCGTGTAATCGTTTCGACGAGGGGATATTAGAGGCATGAACGCTTCATCGCTTTCCTTCCAAGACATCATCCTGCGCCTCCAGCAGTACTGGGGCGAGCAGGGCTGCGTCATTATGCAGCCCTATGACTCCGAGGTCGGTGCCGGTACCTTCCATACCGCGACCACGCTGCGCTCGCTCGGTCCCGCCGAGTGGCGCACCTGCTATGCGCAGCCCTGCCGCCGTCCCGCCGACGGCCGCTACGGCGAGAACCCCAACCGCATGCAGCACTACTATCAGTTCCAGGTGCTCATCAAGCCCTCGCCGGTCAACGCCCAGGAGCTCTACCTGGGTTCGCTGGCCGCCATTGGCCTGGACCCCAACGACCATGACGTCCGCTTTGTCGAGGACGACTGGGAGAGCCCGACCCTGGGCGCTTGGGGCCTTGGCTGGGAGGTCTGGCTCAATGGCATGGAGGTCACGCAGTTTACGTACTTCCAGCAGGTGGGCGGCATCGAGGTCGACCCCGTGCCCGTCGAGATCACCTATGGCCTGGAGCGTATCGCCATGTACGCTCAGGGCGTCAACTCGGTCTACGATCTGGTTTGGAGCTACCTGCCCGACGGCACGCCCATGACCTACGGCGACGTGTTCCTGGAGAACGAGCGCGAGTTCAGCGCCTACAACTTTGAGGTCGCCAACGTCGAGATGATGCGTCAGAAGTTTGACGACTACGAGGCCGAGTGCCACTCCTGCCTGGAGCGCAAGCTGCCGCTGCCGGCATATGACTGCGTCATGAAGTGCAGCCATGCCTTCAACCTGCTCGATGCCCGCGGTGCGCTGTCCGCAGTCGAGCGCGCTAACTACATCCTGCGCGTCCGCGCCGTCGCCAAGGCGTGCTGCGAGGCCTATATGGCCGAGGTCGCCGGAATCAACGAGAATGCCGATCAGGAAGGCGAGGTGGCGTAAGCCATGGCAGACGCTAAGGATTTCCTGTTTGAGATCGGTACGGAGGAAATGCCCTCTGCACCGCTGAACAATGCCGTCAAGCAGCTTGGCACCATGATTGCCAAGGGTCTCGACGAGGCCGGTCTGGCCCACGGCGAGGTCCGCGTGATCTCGAGCCCGCGCCGCCTGGCTGCGCTCGTTGCCGACGTCGCCACCGCGACCGATGAGGTTCACGAGGTCAAGCGCGGCCCCGCGGCCAACATCGCCTTCGATGCCGACGGTAACGCCACCAAGGCCGCCCAGGGCTTCGCCCGCAAGTGCGGTGTGGCTGCCGAGGACCTGGTCCGTCGCGAGGACACCGACGGCCGTGAGTACGTCTTTGCCGAAAAGAACATTCCTTCCGCCCCGGCCACCCCGATCCTGACGGCCCTGTGCGAGAAGACTATCGCCGGCCTGCAGTGGCCCAACTACCGCTCTCAGCGCTGGGGCCACGAGCATGCCGCGTTCGTGCGTCCGGTCCGCTGGATCTGCTGCCTTTTGGGCGAGGACGTCGTGCCCGTGTCGTTTGCCGACGTGACGAGCGGCAACACCACGCGTGGTCATCGCGTGCTTGGCCCCGGTGACCATGTGGTCGCTAGCCCTGCCGTCTACGAGCAGGTGCTCGAGGATGCCGGCGTGCTTTCTGCCGAGCGCCGTCGCGAGGCCATCCTTGCCGGCATCGCCGAGGTCGAGGCTGCGCGCCCCGGCTGCCATGTCGATACGCCCAAGAAGGTCTTTGAGGAGGTCATCAACCTCTGCGAGTGGCCGACGGTGCTTGTCGGTACCTTCGACGAGGAGTTCCTCAAGGTCCCGCACGAGATCATCTGCGAGTCTATGCTCACCAACCAGCGCTACTTCCCGATCTATGACGGCGAGGGCAAGCTGACGCGTGAGTTCGTGGTCGTCTCCAACAGTAAGCCCGAGAATGCCGAGCGCGTGATCGACGGCAACGAGCGCGTTGTGCGCGCCCGCCTGGATGACGCCAAGTTCTTCTACGAGGAGGATCTGAAGATCTCCCTCGACGAGTTCCGTGAGCGTCTGGCCAAGGTCGCCTTCCAGGAGAAGCTCGGCAGCGTGCTCGCCAAGTCCGAGCGTATTGAGCAGCTTGCGCTCGCTATTGCCCGCGAGGCTCACCTGGGTGCCCATCTTGCCGCTGACGCTGCTCGCGCCGCGCACCTGTGCAAGGCCGACTTGGTATCCAACGCCGTCGTCGAGTTCACGAGCCAGCAGGGCGTGATGGGCGGTTACTACGCCACCGCGATGGGGGAGAACGACGAGGTCGCCCACGCCATTCGCGATCATTATCGTCCCCGCTTTGCCGGTGACGAGCTGCCCGAGGGCACCGCTGGCTGCATCGTGGCCTGCGCCGACAAGCTCGATACCATCGCCGGTATCTTTGCCATTGGCGAGCCCCCGACCGGCTCCTCCGACCCCTACGCGCTGCGTCGTGCCGCTATCGGCATCATCAACATCCTGCGCGACCGTCTGCCGATCGACCCCACATCGCTCATCGACTTCGCCCTCGAGCTCTATAGTGAGCAGGGCATTGAGTTCGACGCCGCCGAGGTCGCTCAGCAGGTTCGTGACTTCTTCCATGGCCGCCTGGTGAGCATGGCCCGCGACGAAAAGATCCCGGCCGATACCGTTGCCGCCGTCTCTGCGGTGCACATCATCGCCCCGTCCGTCTTCTTCGCCCGCTGCGCCGCCCTCGACGAGGCCCGCAAGAACGACGCCGAGACGTTCGACAACCTTGCGACCGCCTATGCTCGCGCTGCGCATATCTCCAAGCCCGAGCTGGGCGTGGAGTACGACCGCAGCCTGATGGGCGAGGTCGAGCTCGCGCTTGCCGATGCCTCCGAGGCTGCTCAGACCGCTGTAGATGCCGCCCTCGCTGCTGAGGATTACCCGTCCGCATTTGCTGCCCTCGCCGCCCTGCGCGCGCCCATCGACCGTTTCTTCGACGAGGTTATGGTCATGGACAAGGACGAGCAGCTCCGCGATAATCGCCTTAAGCTGCTCAACCGCTTCGAGGCCGTTTTCTCCGGCATCGCCAACATCGGTGAGCTTGCCCGCAAAAAGTAAGCCAGCCTGCGCATAAGCGCAAAAGGAGCCCCGCATGGATTGCCCGGTCACCGCTCGTCCCACCGTTATCGTTATCTCCGATTCACTCGGCGATACCGCTTGTGAGGTGGTGCTTGCGGCGTCCGGGCAATTTGATGAAGGGGCTTTTCATCTCTTGCGCCTGCCCAAGGTGAACTCTGTGGAGCAGGTTAAATCGTTTGTGGGCCCGCGCGTTGATGCGGACCATCGCGATATTGCCGTGTTCCATACCATTGTCGACCCGGCGCTACGTGCTCGTGTGCTCGATTACCTTGGTATGTTGCATATTCGCTCGGTCGACCTGATTGGCCCGACGCTCGCCGTGCTGTCGTCGCTTATCGGTGTGTCGCCCAAGGGCGTCGCGGGCGTGATTCACAGGACCGATGACCGCTATTTCCATCGTATCGAGGCCATGGAGTATTTTGTTGAGCACGATGATGGGCGCGGTTGCGACGATCTGTCAGGTGCCGATATCGTGCTGCTGGGCGTATCGCGCACATCCAAGACGCCGCTGTCGATGTATCTGGCCTATCAAGGTTACAAGGTTGCCAATGTTCCGTTGGCCCATGGCATGGAGCCGCCAAAGTCGATTTACGAGGTTGACCCGATGCGCCTGTTCGGCCTGATTTCGACCGTCGATGTGATTTCCGAAATTCGCGATAGCCGCTTGGGCAATGACTACGCTCGTGCCGTTGCCGGCTCCTATGCCGAGCCCGAGAGCGTGCACAGCGAGCTCGAGGAAGCCCGTGCGCTCATGAAGCGCCTAGGCTGCTTTGTGGTACGTACCGACGGCAAGGCCATCGAGGAGAGCGCCTCCGAGATCATCAGCCACTTGGAGGAAATCCAAGAAGCCCGTGCCCGCCGCGCCGCCCGTCGAACCTAATAGTAGCAGCATTTTGATAAAGCGATTTAGCAAAAATATCGCATCTGACCTGCACTTTCTTACAGTGATATCTTCATAAGGTAACCACCTTTACCTACCGTTTACCGCCAGTTTTAGCACGTTTACCAAACCGCGCACCCTCTGCTTAAGCCTGCTCAAAACCCGCCGTATAGTTCCCTCACGGCCCGCATCTGACGGGTCGATTCGTTACCACGGTCGTGCGCGTAAGCGCATGGAAGGGGAAGTATCGTGAGCGATTGCAAGAGGGTTTACCGTTTTGGAACCGACGCCCAGGGCACCTGTGTCACCGAGGGCGACAAGTCCATGAACTTCGTGCTTGGCGGCAAGGGCGCTAACCTTGCCGAGATGAGCCGTATCGGCCTGCCGGTTCCCGGTGGCTTTACCATTACCTGCCAGACTTGCGTCGAGTACTTCGGTGCCGGCAACGTGTGGCCCGAGGGCGCACTCGATGAGATCGTTGCCGCCGAGGCAGACCTCGAGGTCCGCTGCGGCAAAAAGCTCGGCGACGCCTCCGATCCGCTGCTCGTGTCGGTTCGCTCGGGCGCTCCGTTCTCCATGCCCGGTATGATGGACACGGTCCTCAACTTGGGCCTCAATGACGATTCCGTCCAGGGCCTCATCGCGCAGACGCAGAACCCGCGTTTTGCCTGGGATAGCTACCGCCGCTTTATCCAGATGTTTTCCAATGTCGTCATGGGCGTTGATGCCGACCTGTTCGAGAACGCCCTGACCCAGGCCCGTCTGGTCGCCGGCGTTCGCGTCGATTCCGAGCTTTCGGCCGAGGACCTGCAGGAACTCGTCGAGACCTTTAAGGGCATCTTCTCCGAGAACGTCGATGCCTCCCTGTATCCCGAGCTCGAGGTCGCTGACGGCAAGCCCGTTTTCCCGCACGACCCGGAGCTTCAGCTACGCCTTGCAATCCAGGCCGTCTTTGGCAGCTGGATGAACGAGCGTGCCTGCATCTACCGCAAGCAGCATGGCATTTCCGACGACCTCGGCACCGCCGTCAACGTGCAGGCCATGGCCTTTGGCAACAAGGGCGAGACCTCTGCGACGGGCGTCGCCTTTACGCGTAATCCGGCCGACGGCACCAAGGAGTTCTACGGTGACTTTTTGGTTAATGCCCAGGGCGAGGACGTCGTCGCCGGTATCCGCAACACCGAACCCATCGCCGACCTCAAGACCACCCCGGGCCTCGAGTCCGCAGGTGAGGGGCTCGAGCGCGTGTTCCTGACGCTCGAGGATCATTACCGCGATATGTGCGATATCGAGTTCACCATCGAGCAGGGCAAGCTCTGGATGCTCCAGACCCGCGTGGGCAAGCGTACTGCCACCGCCGCCCTGCGCATCGCCATCGAAATGGTCGAGGAAGGCCTGATCACCCGCGAAGAGGCCGTGAGCCGTATCGATCCCGCGCAACTCGACCAGCTCCTTCACCCGCAGTTTGACGCCTCCAAGAAGTACGAGGCTCTCGCCAGCGGTCTTAATGCCAGCCCCGGTGCCGCCGTGGGCGAGGTCGTGTTCTCGAGCGACGACGCTGTCGCGCGTTCCGCCGAGGGTCACAAGGTCATTCTGGTTCGTTGGGAGACCAACCCCGACGACCTGAAGGGCATGGTCGCCGCCGAGGGCATCCTGACCAGCCACGGTGGCAAGACGAGCCATGCCGCCGTTATCGCCCGCGGCATGGGTACGCCCTGCGTCTGCGGCGTTGAGCGCTTCCACATCGACGCCGCCGAGAAGGTCGTGCGCATCGAGGGCAGCGACCGCGTATTGAACGAGGGCGATGTCATCTCCATCGACGGCACCCAGGGCATCGTCGTCGACGGTCCCGTCGACCTGGTCTCCGCCGAGCTTACCGGCGACCTGGACACCATCCTGTCCTGGGCCGACGAGATTCGCCTGGACGAGACCTGTGGCCATGCCAACCATGTGCGCGTCAACGCCGACAATCCCGAGGATGCCGAGCTCGCCCTCGAGTTTGGCGCCGAGGCTATTGGCCTGTGCCGCACCGAGCACATGTTCCTGGGCGATCGCAAGAACATCATCCAGAGCTTTATCCTGTCTGACGATGAGGCCGTGAAGCAGCAGGCCCTGGCCGACCTGCTCAAGGTTCAGACCGAGGACTTCCTGGCGATGTTCAAGACCATGTCCGGTCGCGATGTGGTCGTCCGCCTGCTCGATCCGCCGCTTCATGAGTTCCTGGATAATCCTCGCGAGCTCGAGGTCGCCATCACCAAGAAGGAAGCCGCCGGCGCCAGCGAGGAAGAGCTTGCAGCCCTGCGCGCCCGCCTGCGTCGTATCGACGGCATGGTCGAGTCCAACCCGATGCTCGGCCTGCGCGGTGTGCGCCTGTCCGTCGTCTTTAGCGATCTGCCGCTCATGCAGGTTCGCGCTGTCGCCACGGCTGCTGCCCGCCTCATCAAGGAAGGCGTCGACCCGCGCCCCGAGATCATGGTTCCGCTCGTTTCCATCACGGCCGAGCATGTCCAGACGCGCGAGGTCATCGAGCGTGTCATCGCCGAGGTATCCGCCGAGGAGGGCGTCGAGCTCAACATTCCCGTGGGCACGATGCTCGAGCTGCCGCGTGCCTGCATGGTTGCCGACGAGATCGCCCATCATGCCGACTTCTTCTGCTTTGGCACCAACGACCTCACGCAGACGACCTTCGGCTTCTCCCGCGACGACGCCGAGGCCAAGTTCATCCCGCTGTACATGCACAAGAAGATCTTGAAGAACAACCCCTTCGAGACCATCGACTCGGCGGTACTCGAGCTGGTGCGCATGGCCGTCGAGAAGGGTCGCGCCACCAATCCCGACATGCACTTTGGCGTGTGCGGCGAGCACGGCGGCGACCCCAAGTCCATCAAGGGCCTGTTTAACGTGGCCGACGTGGATTACGTGTCCTGCTCGCCCTATCGCGTACCCCTCGCACGTCTTGCGGCCGCCCAGGCCAAGCTCGAGGCCAAGCGTTCCGCCTAACGTTTTGGGCGTAGACGCCTAGTGTAGCCCCCCTCATGCCGCCCGTCTCATTTGTGAGACGGGCGGTTATCATGTGCGGGTTTTGTCTTTTTGTCTGCGTAAAAAATTGTTCTTGCAGCAGAAACCCGCGCGTGTATACTCGAATACGTTTGTTCAACTACGTGCCGGCCATGGTGGTACGGCACCTCTAGAAGAGTAAGGAATTGCACATGGATTACATCCGCGCAATCGAGCGTCAGCAGATCCGCGAGGACATTCCTCAGGTTCGCGTCGCCGACAACGTCAAGGTTCACTACCGCATTAAGGAAGGCGACCGCGAGCGCATCCAGGTCTTCCAGGGCGACGTCATCCGCATGGCCGGCGCCGGTGCCCGCGAGACCTTCACCGTCCGCAAGATGTCCTTCGGTGTCGGTGTTGAGCGTACCTTCCCGCTTCACAGCCCCAAGATCGCCAAGCTCGAGGTCGTTCGTCATGGTCGCGTCCGTCGCGCCAAGCTGTACTACCTCCGCGACAAGGTGGGCAAGGCTGCTCGCATCCCCGAGAAGCGCTAAGAAGATCGCAGCGTCTGTCCACTCGTTTGGACGTAAGGGTCACCTTCGGGTGGCCCTTCTTTTTATCTGATTTGCATGCAAGGAGGGCCTGGTATGGCCAATATGACGAGCTCGGTTTCGGCATCGCAGGTTGCCGGAGAGCTAGCGAGCGCAACGTTTGAGGAGATCCCCGCCCTCGTGGAGCATTATCGCGAGGACCCGCGCCAGCAGGTGATCAAGGCTTGTGAACGCGCCCTCAAACGCCATGCTAAGGAACTTGCCGAGCGCGAGCGCGTCAATGACATGTACGAGCTTATGCATGAGTTTGGCGGCGATGGGGTGGTCGTTGGTGTCGACGAGGTGGGTCGCGGATCGGTGGCCGGTCCCCTGACGGTGTGTGCCGTGTGCCTTCCCATGGAGCCGCGCGTCTGGGGCATCAACGATTCCAAAAAGCTCACGCCGGCGCGCCGCGAGTTGCTCTCAGTGAAGATTGCCGAGGTGGCGACGGCGATCGGTTTTTGCCATATCGCGCCTAAGGATATCGATGAGATGGGCATGGCCCGTGCTATCCGTACCGCCGTTGCGGGCGCCGTGGCCGATACGGGGCTCGAGCCCGATTGCGTGCTTATGGATGGCAACCCCTTGGGCGCCGTTCCTAACGAGCGCGATGTGGTGAAGGGCGATGCCAAGATCGCCTGCATCGCCGCGGCGTCCATCATGGCTAAGGTCACGCGTGACGAGATGATGGTCGAGTACGACGCCGAGTATCCCGAGTACCATCTGGCCGAGTCGAAGGGCTATGCAAGCCCCGAGCATATCGAGGCCATTCGCAAACATGGACTTTGTCCACTGCACCGCGTGAGCTTTTGCGGAAACTTTCTGCAGACTGAGCGCCTTTTCTAGGCTAATTGTGGAGACAGGGACCTCTGACGTTTTATAAACCTGCTGGTAGCGGGCCGTATACAGCACCATTGCTGCGTACGGTCCTTTTTTTGACGGCATTTGGTCAGCTTTTGGTTTGCTTCCTGTACTTACCCGCATGAAAGGTGCCCTCATCATCGGGGCAATGCAGCGTGCGGGAAAGGAGACCCCATGAGTGCCGCAAGCAAAAAGAGTAAGACGCAGCAGCTCAAGGAGCGTTGGGAAAACGGCGAGCTCGACTGCGGGGCGATGACGCCCGAGTTTATCAAGGGACTCAGTCCCCGCGAGCTGGGCATGCTTGGCGAGCTGATCACCATCGACTACTTTAACGAGCGCGGCTACACCTTGCTGGAGCAGGGCTATCGTTGCACCGAGGGCGAGGCCGACCTGGTGCTGCTCGATGAGCTCGACGATGTCGTGGTAATGGCCGAGGTCAAGACGAGACGCGTCGCCCTGGATTGCACCACGCGGGTCTTTCCCGAGGAGGCCGTGGACGCCCAAAAGCAACGCCGCTACCGCCGCATCGCAAGCTGCTATCTCATGGAGCATTATCCGCTCAAGGCGATTCGCTTCGATGCCGTGGGCGTCACCATCCGCGGCGGGCATATCGCCGAGATCGAGCATCAGTACAACGCGTTCGATTGGCAGGTGTCGTGATGGCGTTCGAGACGTTTGCCGTTCACGCTGCCTGTATCCGCGGCGTCGAGGCGATTCCCGTCACGGTCGAGGTCTCGCTTGCCGGTGGCGTTCCGGGCATTCAGATGCTCGGTATTCCGAGTATGGAGGTGATGGAGTCACGCGGTCGTATTCGCTGCGCGATGCGCTCCGCCGGGTTCGAGATCCCACGCTCGGGCATTACGGTCAACCTGGCGCCCGGCGATATTCGCAAGACCGGTAGCGGCTTTGATCTGCCCATCGCCATCGCGGTTCTGGCGGCCGATGGGCAGATTCCCCGTGATAACCTCGATCGCTGCCTTATCGCCGGCGAGCTCGGCTTGGACGGTACGGTGCTTCCTGTCAAGGGCGAGGTAGCGTTTCAGCTATTGGCTCGCGACATGGGGCTGTCTTTTATCGCCGGCAGGTCCGACCAGCATGTGCCACTCGCGGGCGTGGATTGCGGCTTTATCGATCATTTGTCTCAGCTTGCTCATGGTATGGGCGATGCCGCGCGGCACTACTTGGATTCCGAGGGCGTCGAGGCGACCTTTGAGCCTGAGCTCGACTATGCCGACGTGCTGGGGCAGGAAGTCGCTAAACGCGGCATGGCGCTTGCGGCGGCAGGAGAACTCGGCTTGCTCATGATCGGGTCTCCGGGATCGGGCAAGACGATGCTCGCACGCCGTATGACCGGCATCCTGCCCGAGCTTTCCGTTGAGGATCAGCAGGAGGCACTGTGCATCCATTCGGTTTTGGGTGAGAACATTGATGGCTTGTTGGCGGGGCACCGCCCCTTCCGCAGTCCCCACCACAGTATTTCGACCGCAGGCCTTATCGGCGGCGGGCGCCCGGTGCACCCGGGTGAGATCAGCCTTGCTCATGGCGGCGTGCTCTTTTTGGACGAGCTTGCCGAGTTTCCCACTGGCGTGCTGCAGACGCTGCGTCAGCCCATCGAGCGCGGCTATGTGAGGATCGTACGCGTCGACGGGGCTTTTACCTTCCCGTCGCGCTTTCAGCTGCTGGCTGCGAGCAATCCCTGCCCCTGCGGCTTTTTGGGCGATCGCGAGGTGCCGTGTCGCTGCTCGGCGGCGATGGTCGAGCGCTATCGGTCTAAACTGCGCGGTCCTTTGGCTGACCGTATCGACATGATGATCGATGTGACCCGTCCCGACCCCCAAGTGATTATCGAGGGTGCGGAGGGTATGTCGTCGGCCGAGTTACGTGACTACGTTGTGCGCGGTCGCGCCTTTCGCGCCTGGCGCGAGTCCCGTATGGACGATGCGGATGCCGAGGCCGAGGATGACGAGACGCGGTCCATTGACGGCGTCGTTTCGACCTTTGAGCTCGATGATGCGGCGGAGAAGTGTGTGCTCGGCCTGTCGAAGCGCACGCATCTCACAGGGCGTGGCATCGTGCGCCTTGTTCGCATTGCGCGCACGATCGCAGATGTCGCCGAGAGCGAGCAGGTGACGCAGGACCACGTGCTCGAGGCGGCGATGTACCAGAGAAGGAGGGACCAATGATGGCTGAGGGGACCTTCGAGCTGCATCCAGGTGACGCGTTGTATCCCGAGACCGTTTTGGAGCTTTCTGATGTACCTCAGACGCTCTATGTGCGCGGCAACCCCGAGGCGCTTTCGACGCCCGCGCTCTCCATCATCGGCGCGCGCAAGGCCTCGCCGTATGGTCTTGCCGTGGCAGAGCTTGCGGCAAAGGTGGCGATCGAGGCGGGAGTGACGGTTGTTTCGGGCGGCGCGGTCGGTTGTGACCAGGCCTCGGGTTGGGCTGCGGTCAACGCCGGCGGCAAACACGTCGTGGTGCTGGGGACGGGCGCCGACGTGGTCTATCCGCGTTCGAGCGCGGGGCTTATTACTCGCACGCTCGATACGGGTGGCGCGGTCGTGTCGATCTCTCCGTGGGGCATGGGTCCGCGCAAGTTCGCCTTTCCGCGCCGCAATCGCGTGATCGCGGCCCTGTCGCAAGCCCTCTTTGTATCCGAGGCGGGTATGCCTTCTGGGACGTTTTCTACAGCCGAGGCTGCTATGGATTTGGGGCGCGAACTTCTTGTCGTGCCGGGGTCGATCCTATCGCCCGAGTCGCGTGGCACGAATTACCTCATTGCGAACGGTGCCTGCTGCATCGTCGACGAGGAATCTATCGAGATGGCTATCTCACGCATCTACGGAACCCTGCGCTACTCGCGCCCCGATGCTCCCGGCATTGCCGACCTGGATCCAACGCAGCAGACCGTGATGCATGCGCTCATCGCCTCTCCGCTCAAGGTCGACGAAATCGCGGCGCTCGTCTCGCTCGATGCTGTCGGCGTACTCAAACTCTTGGGTTCGCTTGAACTCGAGGGCCTTATCGAGCGCATGATGGATGGAAGGTATGCGCCCTCCAAGTTTGCCCTTCACGCCCAGACACCCTTCGGTCACAATGGAAAACGTGTCAATTAGAAAGGTGTTTGCAGATGCAGTTCGATCAGGTGACAGTTATCGGTGGCGGTCTGGCGGGTTCGGAGTGCGCGATCCAGCTGGCAGATCGCGGTTTTGCCGTAAAGCTGTGCGAGATGCGCCCCCAGGTGAGCTCCCCGGCTCACCATACCGATCACCTGGCAGAGCTCGTCTGCTCGAATTCGTTTAAGTCGACCCGTCCGGATTCCGCGGCTGGTTTGCTGAAGGCCGAGCTTGAGCGCATGGGTTCAGTCCTGCTCGATTGCGCCCATCGCGCGGCTGTTCCCGCCGGTGGCGCCTTGGCGGTCGACCGCGTCAAGTTTTCCGAGCTTGTCGAGGCCGAGGTTGCCGCTCGTCCCAATATCGAGGTCGTGCACGGCGAGGTCACGCAGATTCCCGAGGGTCACGTGGTCATTGCCGCGGGCCCGCTGTGTTCACCGGCGCTGAGCGAAGAGGTTATGAAGCTCGTCGGTGGCGATGCCCTGGCATTCTTTGATGCGGCGGCGCCGATCGTCGATGCCTCCACGCTCGATATGGACGTGCTGTTCTCGCAGTCGCGCTACGAGGAGCAGGGGAGCGGCGACTATCTCAACGCTCCGCTCAATAAGGAGGAGTACGAGGCCTTTATCGAGGCGCTTACCACGGCCGACCGCGTGGTGCTCAAAGACTTTGAGGGCGGCGATCTGTTCCAGGCCTGCCAGCCTGCCGAGGAAGTTGCGCGCACCGGCAAGGACGCCATTCGCTTTGGCGCCATGAAGCCCGTCGGCCTCACCGACACGCGTACCGGACGTCGCCCCTGGGCGGCGATTCAGCTGCGTGCCGAGAACAAAGAGAAGACCGCCTATAACCTGGTGGGCTTCCAGACCAACTTGACCTTTGGCGAGCAGAAGCGCGTCTTCCATATGGTGCCGGGCTTGGAGAACGCTGAGTTCTTCCGCTACGGTGTCATGCATCGCAATACCTTTGTCGACGCTCCGCACGTGCTCGATGGCACCTTTGCCGTGCCCGGTACCGGCGTGCGCCTGGCCGGTCAGATCACCGGCACCGAGGGGTACATGGAAGCCGTGGCGACAGGTCTTCTCGCGGCGCTCAACACCTATGCCGAGGCTATCGGTGCCGCGGGCGTCGAGTTGCCGCGTGTGGGCGCCCTAGGTGCGCTCGTGGACTATGCGACCGATCCTGCCACCGTGGGCTATCAGCCTATGCATGTCAACTTTGGCCTGGTGCCGCCACTCGAGGATGGTAAGCGCCGCAGCAAGCGCGACCGATATCAGGCCTATACGGACCGTGCGCTCGAGGCCCTCGATGCCTACTTGGCCACGCGTTCCGACTTGTTTGGAGGCGACCGGTCATAGCCTTTGACCTGTACGACACCGTCGACTCGTTTATCGCCTATATCGCACGCGTCGAGGGTCTTTCTCCCAACACGGTGACGGCCTATGGCTCGAGGCTAGAGCGCTTTGCTGCCTGGTGCGAGCGCGAGGATATTGATGCTTTCGCTGCCGACGTGCGCACCATTCGTCGCTATCTTGCTGAGCTTTCGCGTGAGCAGGTGGCTCCCCGAACGCTTGCGGCGCACCTGTCGGCTATCCGATCTCTCTATCGCTGGATGGCTGCCGAGGGGATTGTCGAGGGCGATGCGGTCTCGGCGATCGCATCGCCCAAGCTGCCGCGTGACCTGCCGGGCGTCCTTACGACCAAGCAGGTCGAGGCGCTGCTCAAGACGCCTGATACCTCGACGCCCGCGGGACTGCGCGATGCGGCGATGCTTGAGTTGCTCTATGCCTCCGGCGCGCGAATCTCGGAGCTCGCGGCGCTCAACGTGGAGTCTATTGGTTGGTCCGAGCGAACGCTGCGACTTTGGGGCAAGGGGAGCAAGGAGCGTATCGTCCCTCTGTATCGTCGCGCACTCGAGGCGACGCGTCTCTATATTGAGGAGGGGAGGCCGGAGTTGCTCGCTCAGGCAAAGCGCCGTGACCCCGCTACCGGGCCGCATCCGCTGCTTATATCGGCGCGCGGCAATCGCATGAGTGCCGCCATGCTCAGGCGGCGGTTCCATACGCTGGCGACGCTCGCCGGCATTCCGGCCGACATTGCCCCGCATGCGATGCGCCATACCTTTGCGACCGATTTGCTCGAGGGCGGTGCGGACCTGCGCTCGGTTCAAGAGCTGCTGGGCCATGCGAGCCTGTCTACAACGCAGATTTACACGCATCTCACGCCCGATCGGCTCAAACGTGCCGTGGCTCAAGCCCATCCCCGCGGCGAATAGTGGCTGGGACGTCCCGCGCCGCACTCAGGTGTGTGGTTTTGATTGCGGGTTGGCAGGAAGATGCATTCCTGCTATCATTCATCGGGTTGCTTCACGGCAACATGTTTTTATCACGCACGCG
>CATYJA010000003.1:0-54323 GCA_958407545.1 uncultured Collinsella sp.
ACATCGGCCGCGACCCGTACGAGGTCTCGCTCGATACCGTGCGCGGTTTTGCCAAGGATATCGCGGCGCTCGGTTTCCATATCCTGCCGTAGCGCGAACACCGACTGTACCGTGGGCTGTTCGCCCCGGCCTTTCCTTTCCCTATCGCTCACGCGCTCCGCGAGGGTCGCGCTAGGCAAAGGAAAGGCCGGGGCTGCCGGCACGAGCTTGCCAGCAAGTTGGCGATCGGCTTTCATATCCTGCCGTGGGCAAAGGTACCCCCGCCTGCGCCGTGCAAAATTGAGAGTATTCAGCAAGGTAAAGGTCTTTATCAGTTAACCGAAGCATGGAACGGCCCCCGTTTTGGCTCTGACGACGCTAAAACGGGGGCTGTTTTTTGCTTTTTCGTCTCTGAGGGGCATCCGGAACGGTGGAATTTGCAGAATACTCGCGATTTTGCACATCGCTACAGGGGGTACCTTTGCTTTGGCGGTTTACTTGCCCTGCACCATGGTGAGCGAGATCTTCTTGCGGTCGCGATCGACCTTTTCGACCCACACCTTGACCGTGTCACCGACGCGCACCACGTCGCTCGGGTGCTTGACAAAGCGGTTGGCCAGCTTGGAGATATGCACGAGGCCGTCCTGGTGCACTCCCACGTCGACGAAGGCGCCAAAGTCCACTACGTTGCGCACCGTCCCCTTGAGTTCCATGCCGGGTTCCAGGTCGTCGATGGAAAGCGCCGAGCGGCTAAAGACCACCTCGGGCGCGTCGTCGCGCGGGTCGCGGCCGGGCTTCTTGAGCTCGTTGACGATGTCGATGAGCGTAAGGGTGCCGCAGTCCAGGTCGCTTGCCAGCGCCGAGATGCTGCCCAGACGGCGCTCGATGTCGGGCACGCCGCCGCGGCTGAGCTCGCTGGCCCCAACGCCGGCGCGCTTCAGGACGGATGTGGCCACCTCGTAGCTCTCGGGGTGGACGCTTGTCGCGTCGAGTGGGTTCTTGCCGCCGCTGATGCGCAAAAAGCCCGCGGCGTTGAGATATGCCTTGGGTCCCAGCTTGGGGACCTTCTTAAGCTGACGGCGATCGGTAAAGGCGCCGTTTTCCTCGCGGTAGGCCACGATGTTTTTGGCCACGCTCGGCGTGATGCCCGATACGTATCCCAGCAGGCTTGCGCTCGCGGTATTCACGTCGACGCCCACGCGGTTGACGACGTCCTCCACCACGTGGCCCAGAGTGCGCGAGAGCTCGGCCTGGTCAAGGTCGTGCTGGTACTGGCCCACGCCGATAGACTGGGGCGGGATCTTGACGAGCTCTGCCAGCGGGTCCTGCAGGCGGCGGCCCAGGCTCATGGCGCCACGCACGGTGACGTCCAGATCGGGATACTCCTGGCTGGCGAGCTCGGAGGCGGAGTACACCGACGCGCCGGCCTCGTTGACGATGGTGTATCGCAGCTCAGGCGCCTGCTCGGCGATGAACTCCGAGACGACTTCCTCGGTCTCGCGGCTGGCGGTGCCATTGCCGATGACGATGGTGTTGACGCCGTCCTTCTTGACGAGGCGGGCGAGCTCGCGCTTGGTGCCGGCGACGTCGTGGCGCGGCTTGGTGGGGTAGACCACGCCGTGGTCGAGCAGCTTGCCGGTCTCGTCCATGACGGCGACCTTGCAGCCGGTGCGGTAGCCCGGATCGAGCGCGAGCACGCGGGCGCCGCGCACGGGGCGTGCCGAGAGCAGGCCCTCGAGATTCTTGGCAAAGACATTGATGGCCTCGGTCTGCGCGCGGACGGTGAGTTTGGCGCGGGCCTCGCGCTCCAGCGAGGGGGCCATGAGGCGCTTGTAACCGTCAGCGATGGCGGCATCGAAGATGGGAGCAAACACGCCCTGGCGTCGGGGCCAACGGCTGCCGAGGCGTGCCGTGGCGGCAGCGCCGTCGACGTTCACGCGCACGCGGAGCTTGCCCTCGCGATCGCCGCGGTCGATAGCCAGCACGCGGTGGTTGGGTATACGGCGCAGCGGCTCGTCAAAGTTGTAGTAGGGCTCGTAGGGGGTCTTCTCGGTGGGGTCGGTGGCCTCGACGACGATGTCGGCGGTGTTTTGCGTAAAGGCGCGCAGATCGGCGACGTTCTCGGGGTCCTCGGCTACCGTCTCGGCCACGATGTCCGCCGCGCCGGCGAGCGCCTTCTCGGGCGTGTCGAAGCCGGCTTCCTCGTTGACGTAGGCCGCGGCGGCGTCGAGCGCGCTGCCCTTGGCCGAGGCCTGCATGATGATCATGTTGGCGAGCGGCTCCAGGCCTGCCTCGCGGGCCTTCTGCGCGCGGGTCATGCGCTTTTTGCGGTAGGGCTTGTAGAGGTCCTCGACACGCTGGAGCTGCGTGGCCTCGCGAATCTGCTGCTCGAGTTCGGGCGTGAGTTTGCCCTGGGCGTCGATGAGCAGGATGACGTCCTCTTTACGCTGCTCAAGATTGCGCAGGTAGGACAGGCGCTCGTCGAGCGCGCGCAGGGCGACGTCGTCCATACCGCCCGTTGCTTCCTTGCGGTAGCGCGAAATAAAGGGGATGGTGTTGCCCTCGTCGATGAGCTTGATGGCCGCCTCGATGTTGGCGGCCTTAAGGTTGAGCTCGCGGGCGAGCTGGGCGATAAGATCCATGGGACTCCTTGCGTTTAAGGTGCGTTTGCAGCACAGGGCTACCAAGGATACCACCCGTTTCAAAAGACTGTTTTGGGCCCGCGCCACGAAAACGACCTATCTACTACGTTTGAACCGTATGGGTCGACCATCCCCCGGTTTTCCGAGAATGCGCAAGCCGTCTACCTGCGCTTTTGATTTTAGGAAATTCGGCATGGTTGAGGGCGGTCGGTTAAACGTAGTAGATAGGCCCATTTCGTGGCGAACGAATCAAGCCGAGGTGCAAAATAGCCCCCGCCCCAGAAAAATCGTCGGCAAGGTAGCAAAATGCCCCGCGGGCAGGAGGCTGCTCGCGGGGCAAAGAAGAGGGGCTTGTTGGTGACGGACCGAAGGGTTCGGCATGGGGTTTCTGCCGCGGTCGCTCTTAAGGCATTACAGCTCGACGAGCTGGCCGGTCTCGGCGGCCTCCTTGATAGAGTTGAGAAGCGTGAGCGTCTTAACGTTGTCGGCGGGGGTCACGACGGGCTCGACCTCGCGGCGGACAACCTTCACAAAGTGCTTGAGCTGCATCTTGTGCGGCAGTGCCGGGTCGACGGCCGGAATCTCCATCTGCAGCGGCTTGTGCCAGTTGGAGGCGCCGTCGTAGGAGAACTGGTGCAGGCGGGGCAGCGACAGGGCGCCCTTAGTGCCGCCGATAAAGTAGGCGTCGGCGTCGAAGGGGCGGTACTGCGGATCCTCGCGAGCGGTTGCCTCCCAGTTCCAAGGGCTGGCAGTGGCGTCGGAGATGGTCATGCTCGCGAGCGCGCCATCGGCAAAACGGACGTTGACCACGGCGGAGTCCTCGGTCTCAAAACCGCGGGCGGCGCTGGACTGCATACCTTGGACGGCAACGGGCTCGCCCAGCAGGTAGCGGAGCAGGTCGACGTCGTGCACCAGGTTGACCAGGATCGGGCCGGCACCCTTCTTGCGGCGCCATTCGACATCGAAATACTCGTCATTCTTATAGATCATGTAGTGGAAGCTCGACACGGTGAGCTTGCCCAGCTCGCCGGACTCGATGATCTCCTTGGCCTTGTTGACGAAGGGGTTGTGGCGACGGTGCTGACCCACGAGCACGGGCACGCCGGCGGTCTCGGCCTCGGCAGCGAAAGCCTGGGCATCCTCCAGGTCGTTGGAGATCGGCTTTTCGACCAGCGGCACGATATTGCGCTTCACAGCCTCGCGGGCAACGCCCAGGTGCAGGTCGTTGGGCGTGGCGATGATGACGGCCTCGGGCTTAACCTCGTCCATCATCTGGGCGGGATCGGTGAAGAACGGCACGCCGGCGGCCTCAGCCGTGGCGCGGGCGCCCTCAAAGGCGTCGGCGATGGCGACGAGCTCGGCCTCGGGCTCCTCGGTGACAAAGCGGATGTGGTTGCGGCCCATGGCGCCGGCGCCGATAACGGCAATGCGGACGGGGTTGAGCTCAGACATTTCGACTCCTTAATACTGGTGACCGGTGGAATGCGACAAAGGGACTGTCCCTTTGTCGCATCGGTAAAACTAGGCGGACTTCTTCTTGCTGTCGGAGACCATCATGTAGACGGTGAGCACGACGGCGATGGCGGCGATCACAATGGCGCCGTAGAAGGACTGCTGGTAGGCGGCGCTGCCGGCCTCGGCGTGATACAGCACGGCGGTGATGGGCTGGCTGATCCAGGTGGAAGCGGCATAACCCAAAAACATGATGCCGTAGTTGACGCCGATGTTGCTGGTACCAAAGGCGCCACCGGTGAGCGGCGGGTAGATGACGAGCAGGGCGCCAAAGCTAAAGCCGAGCAGAGCGAGCGCCACAAAGAACATGGCCTGCGTAAAGCTCATCGACATGATGACGAGTGCGACGATGGTGACGACAAGGCTGATGAGCAGCGACTTATAGGCGCCGAGCTTGTCGATGATCTGGCCAAAGGACAGACGGCCAACCAGGTTGGCGCAGGTGTTGACGGAGACGACCACGCCGCCGAGGGCGACGGCCGCGGCGCTCGTGGGGTCGGTGAAGAGCTGGACGGCGGCGATGGAGGCAACCTTGCCGACGAGCAGGGTGCCCGCGGTGGCGGCAAAGGCGAAGGTGACGATGAGGACCCAGAAACGCGGGGTCTTGACCATCTCGCCCGGGGTGAGGTCACCGAAGGTGCCGGCGTGCGCACCGCCCTTGGGGGCCTCGAAGCCCTCGGGCAGCCAACCGGCCTCGGGGGCCTTCAGGAACAGGGCGGAGGCGGCGATCATCACAAAGAAGATGACTCCGAGCGCCTTAAGGGCGCCAAAGATGCCCAGGCTCGGGATGAGCAGCGAGGCGAGCACCGGGGACAGCACGGCGGGACCGGCGGTCGAAGCGGCCAGGGTGATGCCGGAGGCGAGACCCTTCTTGTCGATGAACCACTTTTGGCCGGTGGTGAGCGCCGGATTGTAGCCCAGGCCGTTGCCGATGGCGGCGACAAGCGAGAACCACAGGTAGAACTGCCACGGCTCGGTGACGGTGCCGGACATGAACCAGCCCAGGCCGTAGCACACGGCGGCGGCGATCACGACGTTGCGCGGGCCGATCTTATCGGAGATGCGGCCGGCGAAGATGCCCGTCACGGCCATGATGGTCTGAAAGACCGGGAAAGCCCAGGTAAGGGCGCTCGACCACTCGGGGTAGACGGCGAGCAGGTTCTTGCTCACGACGGAATACAGCGCGATGGAGCTGATGAAGAACATGGTGACGCACGCGGCGGAAAGCACGACGGCGCGACCCTTGTTGGAGTTGGTGGAAGCCATTGGACTCTTTCTGATCGATACGGGGGAGGAGCGGGCGTGTCCGCGGGCCTCCCTGTTAGGTTGGTTTACTGGTCAGTCGGCTTGGCGACGCCGGACTCATCGGACCAGAGCTCGACACCCTTGTTCTTAAGGTAGTTGTCGGCATAGGCGCGACGGCCGCCGGGCTTGGCGGTGAGGTCGCCCATCATGTTGGAGAAGCCGCCGTCGACCTTGATGGCGTCGCCGGTGGTAAAGTCCGAGCGCTTGGACGCCAGGAACATGACGGCGTTGGCGATATCGCTGACCTCGCCGATGCGGCGCGTGGCGATCAGGCGGCTGCGGCTCTTTTCGACCTCGGGGTCGGCGTAGAAGTTGGCCGACATCGGGGTCTTAACGAAGCAAGGCTCGACGCAGTTGGAGCGGACGCCGTAGGGGCCCCACTCGGCGGCGAGCATCTTGGACATCATGTTGACGCCGGCCTTGGTGGAGCTGTACACGCCCGAGAACGTCTCGGGGGAGTGGCTGGCAACGGTCGAGATGTGCACCAGGCGGCCCTGGCCGGCCTTGATCATCTCGCGACCAAAGCGCTGCGAGGTGATGAAGTAACCGGTGAGGTTGACGTTGAGCACCTGCTCCCAGTCGCTCAGCGGCAGGTCCTCCATGGCGGCGAAGCGCAGGATGCCGGCGGTGTTGACGAGGACGTCGACGCGGCCGAAGTCGGTGATGGTGGCGTCGACGGCGGCCTGAACCTCGGCCTCATCGGTGGCGTTCATCTTGTAACCCTCGGCGTGGATGCCAAACTCGGCGGCGAGGTCGGCGGCTGCGGCCTTGACCTTTTCCTCGTCCAGGTCGAGCAGGACGACATTGGCGCCGTTGCGGGCGAACTCGCGGCAGATCTCGACGCCCATACCGCCGAGTGCGCCGGTCACGGCGCAGACATCGCCCTCGAGCTTAAGCCAGTTGCTCATAGGAACTTCCCTTCTTGTGCCTCCCGGTGGGTCGCTCCCATTAACCGACCCACGTGGTTTTCGCTGGTTATCGTATGCTTTGCATTTGCGCAGGTGAATTGCATATTTGTTAGAATGGCGTTAACCATAGGTTTACACTGTGCGATGCAGTTTTTTCTCAATTGAGCGCGTGACCTGCCAAAACGACCCCCTTCGGCAGTTCATTGCCATGCGTCTGGAAACGGGAGATTGACGTGTACGATCGACGACTCGAGGCCATATCGGCCGCCGCGGAGCTGGGAAGCTTCTCGCGTGCGGCGGCAAAATTGCGCGTGTCGACCCCGGCGCTCGTCAAGCAGGTGTCGGGCTTCGAGGCCGAGTTTGGCATCACGTTGTTCGAGCGCTCGCATTCGGGTGTTAAGGTGACGCCGGCGGGCGCTCTGCTGGTGGACGACGCGCGCTCGATCATGCGGCAGTCCGAGGATGCGCTGCGTCGCGCCCGACGCGCGGCGGGCGATGGCGGTGCCGTGCGTCTGGGCGTGTCGATGATGTGCCCGGGGCGCCAAACGCTGTCGATGTGGACGGACGTACACGAGCTGGAGCCATCGTTGCGCTTCGAGATCGTGCCGGTGAGCGACCTCTACGACGAACGCGAATCCGTCATGCGCAGCCTTGGTCGCGAGGTGGATGTAGTGCAGTCGAGTTTTTCGACCCCGCGCTGGGGCGACGCCTGCCAAAAGCTCCGCATCGTTAACGTACCGTTTTATATCGACGTGCCGCGCACGAGCCCGCTGGCGCGCAAGAATCGCATTACGGTTGCCGACCTGGAGGGCATGCGTCTGCGCGTACTCCGCCACGGCAACGACGCTATGGACAGCCTGCGTATCGATCTTTTGGCAGACGGCGGCGTGGACGTGATCGATGTGGACAGCTTCGACTTTGCGCTCTTTAACGAGGCGGAGGAAAAGGGCGACGCGGTGCTCACCTGCGGGGCGTGGTCGGGGGTGCACCCGGCCTTTGTGGGCGTGCCGTTCCTATGCGGTCGCGAGGTGCCAGTCTTTCTGCACTACCCGCTCGAGCCCACCCTCCAAGTACAAAAATTCGTCAACGCCATGGCACAACTTCTCAAATAGCCAAAAGAGTCCCGTCCCAAATTAGCTACCCTTTGCTACGGGTTTAGCGGTCCTCGCGTTGCGGCCCGGCTGCCTCGGCTGTCTTTACGCGGTTCTTGTCGATGTACATGTTTTTGTCGGCCTGGGAAAAGAGCTCGCGCATCGTAGGCGGTTCATCAAAATCACTGGAAAGCGCATAGCCCACCGCATAGCTGATAGGCATGTCGGGATGAGTCTCGGAATACTCGTTCACGTTCGCGCGAACCCGAGCGAGACAGGACTCCACGGCAGCTCGATCGGTATCTCGCAGCACCGCGATAAACTCATCGCCACCGTCGCGGCCCACAAAGCAGGTCTCGGACGCCACGCACCCCAGCTGCTGGGCAAAAGAACGGATGTATTCGTCGCCCTTCTCGTGGCCGAAGTTGTTATTGACCGTATGCAGATTGTTAAGGTCGAAGACGCACACCGCAACGGGCGCCTCCGCGGAGACAGGCTGCTCCTGCCCCAAGACCTCCTCGCACTTGTTCTTGTTGGGCAGTCCTGTGGCTTCGTCGAGATAGACTTTGTTGTGCAGTTCGCGATTGAGCGCGGCAGTTCGCACCGCGCGAACAAGTTCGACCGCAAAGGTCGCCACCAAGCCCACGATGTCGATGATCACCAAGCCCTCGAGATAGTTGAGCGCCGACGCCTTCTCCTGAGAGTAGTCCTCTGCGAGTCGCGTAGCATCGTCTCAAATGCCAAAGAACTCCTCGCTCATGGAGATGATGTCGGTGTTCTCATAGCCGACTTCGCGCACGCGGGTAATCTCGGTGCGAAGCTCGTCAAAATAGCTCGCGAGTTCGGTCATCTTTGCCTGGTACTCATCGTCATCGAGACGGACGAGGTTGAGGTCGTCACTTCCGTAACGCAAACCGTTGATGTATGAATCCACGGCTTTGAGCAGGTCATCTTGAGGCTGGCCCGCATCCTCGAGCTTAACGATTCGCTGCGTGGTACCGCGCACCAGACCGGCGTAGTTGACCACACGCGCCGTGCCCTGGATATCGGAGACGAGCAGCATAACATTGATGAAGAAGAAAATGAGAACTGCCGTGAGCACCATCATGAGCAGGCGCACCGCCTGGCCGGCCTTCTTGGCGACAGAAGTATTCACAAGTTCACTCCCCTAAATGACAAAAGAACAGGTAGCACGCAGTGTGCTGAAATTCATGGGTGGTTAACTCTACCATATGGGCCAGCAGCCTCAAACTGCAGCAGACGCTCGTCCAAATTGGCGTGACGCTTGCCTTGTTGTTCTTGACCTGGCCGCGCTATCGGACATGCTTCTGGTCTTGGATCACCATGGGAAAGCTCATCCCGTTTTGTGCGTCTAGAGTGGGATGCGGCTTCCCAAAGGTGCCGTTAGGGGAAATCACATCCCGGTTTACCCCCTTGAAATGGGATGCCGTTTCCCGGAGGGGGTCCAGCGGTCCCCGGCATCCCATTTTGGGCCCGAAAAGTGGGATACGGTTTCCGGCCGGCATGAAAAAGCCTCCGCAGCTCGTGTGGCTGCGGAGGCTTTATTCGTTGCGGTGCATTGTATTTGGGTCGTTGAGATGAGTCGATTTGCCCCGAAAGAGGAGGGCATTGACCTTAGGGTCATGCCCGACGAATGAGCGACAAATCGGCCATCTCGGCGAGCCGAACTACTCCAGCTCAAACGCTCCGGTATAGAGCTGGTAGTAATACCCGCGCTTGGCGATCAGCTCGTCGTGGTTGCCGCGCTCGATGATGCGGCCGTGGTCCAGACAGATGATTGCGTCGGAGTTGCGTACGGTGGAGAGGCGGTGCGCGATGACAAACGTCGTGCGGCCTTCCATGAGCTTGTCCATGCCGGCCTGCACGATAGCCTCGGTGCGGGTATCGATGCTCGACGTGGCCTCGTCCAGAATCATTGCCGGCGGATCGGCGACGGCGGCGCGTGCGATCGAAATCAGCTGACGCTGGCCCTGCGACAGCTGCGCGCCGTTGCCGGTGAGCATGGTGTCGTAGCCGTCGGGCAGGCGGGTGATAAAGTCATCCGCGCCCGCGAGCTTGGCCGCCGCGATGCACTCCTCGTCGGTAGCGTCCAGGTTGCCGTAGCGGATGTTATCCATCACAGTGCCGGTGAACAGGTTCACGTCCTGTAGCACGACGCCCAGCGAGCGGCGCAGGTCGGCCTTGCGGATCTTGTTGACGTTGATGCCGTCGTAGCGGATCTTGCCGTCGGCGATGTCGTAGAAGCGGTTGATGAGGTTGGTGATGGTCGTCTTGCCGGCACCGGTGGCGCCGACAAACGCGACCTTCTGGCCCGGCTTGGCAAACACGGACACGCCGTGCAACACCTCGTGGTCGGGCGTGTAGCCAAAGTCGACGTTGTCCATGACCAGATCGCCACGCAGCGGCACGTACTCAATTTCGCCGGTCGCGCGGTGCGGATGCTTCCACGCCCACATGCCGGTGTGGTGGTCGGCCTCCTCGAGCTGCCAAGTGTCGGGGTTGACCTGCGCGTTGACAAGCGTCACGTAGCCCTCGTCGGCCTCGGGCTCCTCGTCGATGAGCTCAAAGATACGGTCGGCGCCGGCGAGGCCCATGACCACGGCGTTGATCTGCTGCGAGATCTGGCCGATCTGTCCACAGAACTGCTTGGTCATGTTGAGGAACGGCACCACGACGGCGATGGACAGCGCCATGCCCGAGATGCTCAGGTTGGGCACGCCCAGCGCTAGGAAAATGCCGCCGGCCAGTGCGACCAGCACGTAGAGCAGGTTGCCCAGGTTCATAAGGATGGGCATGAGGATGTTGGCGTACATGTTGGCCTTCTGCGAGACCTCGAAGAGCTTTTCGTTGCGCTCGTCAAAATCGGCTTCGGCGGCAGACTCGTGGCAGAATGCCTTGACGACCTTCTGGCCGTTCATGACTTCCTCGATATGGCCCTCGACAACGCCGAGCTCGGTCTGCTGCGCAATAAAGAAGCGCGCGGAGTTGGAGCCGAGCAGCTTGGTCATAAAGGTCATAAAGGCGACGCCGGCAATAATGACCAAGCACATCCACACGCTGTAGTACAGCATGATAAAGAACACCGTGACGATGACGATGACCGTCATGAGCAGGTTGGGCAGCGACTGGCTGATCATCTGGCGCAGCGTGTCGATGTCATTGGTGTAGTGGCTCATGATGTCGCCGCGCTGGTGCGTGTCGAAGTAGCGGATCGGCAGGTCCTGCATGCGGTTGAACATCTTCTCGCGCAGCTTCTCCAGCGAGCCCTGCGTGACGATGGCCATGGCGCGGTTCCAGAAGAGCGAGGACAGGATGCCGATGCCGTAGATGCAGGCGAGGGTGGTCACGAGCTGTGCGATCTTGGGCTGCGCGGCTCCCCAATCGCCCGACTGCCACGATTCGCTAATAATCTGCAGGGCGCTCTGAAGGAAGGTCGCGCCGATGGAGTTGATGATGGCGCAGAGCACCACGCCGGCGACGACGAGGGGCAAAAGCACGGGGTAAAAGCCAAAGAGCGTCTTGATGAGGCGCGACATGGTGCCGCCCTTGCGGTTGAGCGCGCGCTCGGCGGTCGTTGCCTTACTCATGTGCCTCGCCTCCTTCCTGGGTCTGAGCTTGCGTTACGGATGCCTCGGTGTCGGCCTCGACGGCCTCTTCGCCCTCGGCAGACATCTTGTTCTGCGAGGTAAAGGTCTCGCGGTAGATCTCGCTCGTCTTGAGCAGCTCGTCATGGTTGCCGATCTGCGCGATGCGGCCGCCCTCCATGACGATGATGCGGTCTGCGTCCTGCACGGAGCTGATGCGCTGGGCGATGATGAGCTTGGTCGTGTTGGGCAGATAGCTTGCCAGCCCTGCGCGAATCTTGGCGTCGGTCTTGGTGTCGACGGCGCTCGTGGAGTCGTCCAGGATCAAGATCTTGGGGCGACGCAGCAGGGCACGCGCAATGCACAGGCGCTGCTTCTGACCGCCGGAAACATTGGAGCCGCCCTGTTCGATCCAGGTGTCATAGCCCTTGGGGAAGCCGTCGACAAACTCGTCGGCGCAGGCCAGATGCGCGGCCTCGCGGACCTCTTCGTCGGTGGCGTTCGGGTCGCCCCAACGCAGGTTCTCGGCAATCGTGCCGCTAAACAGCACGTTTTTCTGCAGCACCATGGCCACCTGGTGGCGCAGGGCGTCCAAGTCGTAGTCGCGTACATCCACGCCGCCCACGCGCACGGTACCCTCGGTGGAGTCGTACAGGCGGGCGATGAGGTTTACGAGCGTGGACTTGGCCGAGCCGGTGCCGCCGATGATGCCGATGGTCTCGCCGCTCTTAATGTGCAGGTCGATATTGTCGAGCGCCTGGCGCTTCGCATGCGCGGAATACTTAAAGCTCACGTGGTCAAAGTCGATGGAGCCGTCGACAACCTCGAGCACGGGCTCGGCGGGATCAGCGATCGTGGGTTCGGCGGCAAGCACCTCGGTAATGCGGTGTGCCGATTCGTCGGCCATGGTCACCATGACAAAGATCATCGACAGCTGCATCAGGCTCATGAGGATCTGGAAGCCATAGGTAAAGATCGAGGAGAGCTGGCCCACGTCGAACAGCGTGCCCTGGCTCGTGATGATGAGCTTGGAGCCCAGGTAGATGATGACGACAAACGCGCCGTTGACGCAGATGTTCATCATGGGGTTGTTAAAGGCGAGCAGCTTCTCGGCGCGGGTGAAGTCCATCTGGACGTCGCGTGCGGCGGTCGCGAACTTCTCCTTCTCAAAGTCTTCGCGCACATAGCTCTTAACTACGCGCATGCCGGTGACGTTTTCCTCGACGGACTCGTTAAGGGCGTCGTACTTGTGGAACACGCGCGAGAAGATGGGGCGCACCTTAAAGATGATAAAGAACAGCCCAAAGCCCAGCAGCGGAATGATGACCAGGTAGACCATAGCGACGCTGCCGCCCATGATAAATGCCATGGTAAAGGCGAAGATCAATACCAGCGGCGCGCGCACGGCGATACGGATGATCATCATAAAGGCCTGCTGCACGTTGTTGATATCGGTGGTCAGGCGCGTGACGAGCGAGGAGCTCGAGAACTCATCGATGTTGGCAAAGCTGAACGTCTGGATCTTGTAGAACAGGTCGTGACGCAGGTTCTTGGCGAAGCCGCAACTCGCATGGCTGCAGGTGACGCCGGCAGCGGCGCCAAAAGCAAGCGACGTCAGCGCGATGAGCACCAAAAAGCCCGCGGTGGGAAGCATCTCGGCTACGGTGGCGCCGTCTTTGATGGCGTCGATCAGGTTGGCGGTGATAAATGGAATCAGCATCTCGCAGAGTACCTCGCCAAGCACGAGCAATGGCGTGGCAACAGTGACTTTCATATAGTCGCGGATGCTGCCCATGAGGGTTTTAATCATCCAGTTCCTCCCAGGTTACACGGATTTTCTCGAGCATTTCGGCGAGCTGCTCGCGCTCGTCGTGGGTGAGCGCGCTAAAGGCCTGTTCTCTAAAGCGGATGCGGGCCGCCTGGTCGATGCGGGCGTTTTCCCGGCCGGTTTCGGTCAGGCGAATGGTGAGCTGCCGTCGATCCTTGGGGTTACGGCTGCGCTCGATGAGGCCGTTGAGCTCGAGCTTGGACAGGATCTCGGAAAGCGACCCCGGCTTGAGGTCAAAGTGCATGCCGAGTTCCTGCTGCGACATCTCGCCGCCGGGTTGCTTGGCCAGCAGGCAGATGATGGGCGCCTTGCCGGACACGCCTCCGCCATGAAAATGCATGTAATGGCCGCAAAAGCCCAGGCCATTGAGGATGCGCTTGGCAAGCTTGTCTTCTGAGCTAACCGCTTCGGGTGCATCCGCCGGCTGTGACGGGTCGCCGTCGGGCTCGTGCGAACAAAGGTTAAGAGGTTCATCGCACATGAATTAGTGTTGCTCCTTTCTTTAGTTAGGTAGTGGAATTGTTTTGTGCCTAACCAATCTAGGAGCATGAGAAATGAATGTCAAGGTACCAAACTTATTAAGTTACGGCGTTTTGCCAAACGCCGTAACCGCTCGACGCTGCAAACGCTCCTAAGCGGCAATCTGGCGTTCAATCGTCGGGCATGGCCACAAGGCCTATGCCCTCCTCTTTCACGCCACCTTGCTCGCTTAGGAACGTTTTCGCTGTCCGTCCTCAACCTGTGATTCCGCCACGGTCCGCTTCGGTGCATGTGATCCCTTGGGGACGGAGGAAAAGGGATCATTTTCCGAAACCTTTTCGCAACAATGCGCTCTTCGCACTGCTCGACTCCGCTCGCAACGTCCCCTGCGCTACACTTAGTTGCACTGTGGCGCCGTTGCGCCGCGCCCGATCCAAGGGGGACACTCATGAAGAATACTCAGCTGCTGCTGATCAACGATATGTGCGGCTACGGCAAGGTCGCGCTTTCCGCCATGCTGCCGGTGCTGTCGCACATGGGCTACCGTATCCATAACCTGCCGACGGCGCTCGTTTCCGACACGCTTAACTACCCCAAGTTCTACATCCACGACACCACCGAGTACGTGCGCCAAAGCCTCGCTATCTGGGAGGAGCTCGGCTTTGAGTTCGACGCCATCTCGACCGGCTTTATCGTGACCGAGGAAGAGACGCGCATCATCTCAGACTTTTGCCACCGCCGTGCGCAAAAGGGCACCAAGGTGTTCGTTGACCCCATCATGGGCGACAACGGCAAGCTCTATGCGGGCGTGCCCGAGTCCACGATCGGTCTCATGAGGCACCTGCTCGAGTGCGCCGACTACGCGGTTCCCAACTACACCGAGGCCTGTTTGCTCACCGACACGCCTATCGTCGAGCAAATCACGCCCGATGAGGCCCGCGCCCTTGTGGACGCCGTGCGCGAGCTGGGTGCCAAGTCGGTGGTCATTACGAGCGCCGTAGTCAATGGCACGAACGCGGTTATCGGTTACGACCATGTGGCGGGGGAGTACTTTACGATTCCCTTTGAGCTCATTCCGGTCTATTTCCCGGGCACGGGTGACACGTTCTCGGCGGTGCTCGTCGGCCGCGTTATGGCAGGTTGGAGTTTGCAACGCGCGACGTCTGATGCCATGCGCGTGGTGGCTGAGCTTATCGAGCGCAATGCCGACCAAGAGGACAAGTCGGCTGGCCTTCCCATCGAGGCCTGCCTGGATGTGATTGACCATGAGTAATGCTGGCGAGGGCGGCGCCAAGCCTGCGGGCGAGAACAAGCCGCTCGGCGCGCCGCGGGGCAAGCGTCCGCGCATCCGCGTGAGCTGCGTGGACCAGCTGGGTGCGTGCCGCTGCCACCATGGTCACAAGCCGGGCGACGTTTTTGACTTCGACCGAGACCGCGGCAAGATGTGTGCCATGGCCTGCCATGTGGGCTTTCCCTATATCGATATCCTGCGCTATGGCGGAACCGTGCCTGGCAACGAGCCCGGCACGGCAAAGTTCTGCTGCCCCGAGGTCGATACACTGAACGTCTGGCTTGCCGAGATCGTTGACGAGTAGTCGAGCGCAATGTGGCAAAGGGACAGCCCCTTTGCCACATTCGCCGGTGGCGCCCCTTCTTTTGCTTATAATCTCAAATCTCTGCATTTCATTTGATTTTAAGTTCTATAAATTCTGCGTTTCATCGATAATCAAGCGTATAAAACTTTGCATTTCATTCGATGACGCTGAGGGGAGAGCCTATGCTGCGCAGGAAAATAGCGGCAGAGCTGGAGCGTTGGCTGAAGTCTGCCGAGCAAAAGGCCTTATTCATTACGGGTTCTCGCCAGATTGGCAAAAGCTATTCGATTCGCGCATTTGGCAAAGCCAACCATGCAACCTACATCGAGCTTAACCTCATGGAAAACCGCCAGGCAAAAGATGCTCTTCTCGAGGCGCGGAATGCCGATGAGTTCATCAGCAGGGTGACGCTTCTTTCGGGAAAGTCGATTGCGCCAGGCAAAACGCTCGTGTTTATCGATGAGGTCCAAGAGGCCCCCGACATCATGACGATGGCAAAGTTCCTTGTTGAGGACGGGAGGTGCCGTTGGGCGTTTTCGGGGTCAATGCTCGGGACTCAGTTCAAGGGCGTCAGGTCCTATCCCGTGGGGTATGTTCACGAGCTTAGGATGTTCCCGCTCGATTTTGAGGAGTTTTGCTGGGCAATCGGGGTGAGCGAGGGGGCTCGCCAAACGATACGTGACGCGTGTATCAGCGAGAGGCCCGTTCCTGATTACATTCATGACGCGATGATGGCAAACTTCAGGACCTATACCGTTGTCGGCGGAATGCCGGAGGTCGTGCAGCGTTTCCTTGACACGCAGGGCGACCTTGCCTCTGTTCGTCAGCTACAGTCCGAGCTCAACGAACAGTACCGACGGGATATTTCCAAGTATGCAAGCGGGCGTGCCCTTCAGGTGCAGAGCATCTACGATCAGCTCCCCATTATGCTTGAGGGCGAACACAAGCGTTTCGTGCTCAATTCCATTGACCCCAAGGCGCATTATGAGAAGTACCAGCGAGATTTTGTCTGGCTTGTCGATGCCGGCGTTGCTCTCAAAGCCGATATCGTAACCGAGCCAAAGTCGCCCCTGCTCAAGACGGCACGGCCATCGCAGTTCAAGCTATACCAATCGGATACGGGCATGTTGATGGCGCGCTACCCCGTTGGAGTCGCCCAAGCGGCGTATCTTGATAGCAAGGAGCCCAATCTGGGCGGCATTTACGAAAACGTGGTGGCCCAGCAGCTGGCTGCCCAAAATCGCCAGCTTTACTACTATCAGACAAAAAAGCGCGGTGAAGTGGACTTTGTGGTCGATGGACCGGATGGGACGGCTGTTCCGATCGAGGTTAAATCGGGCTCCTATTACCACGCGCACGCTGCGCTCGGTCATGTGCTTGATACGGCTGAATATGGCGTAAGGCTCGGGATTGTTTTCTCGAAAGGCAACGTTGAGCGCAACGGAGCGGTTCTCTATTTGCCGCTATATGCGACCTGGGCTCTTTCGGATGTTTTGGGCGACTTCTGTGCCAAGGGGATTAAGCTGGAGGTCAAGCCGGTCTAGGGCCGGTCCCGGATGTGACAAAGGGGCAGTCCCTTTGTCACATTCATGAGCGTTGATTTTCTCCCGTATAGAGCGCACTTGAACGCTCAAAGTGGGAGAAAATCTACGCTCGATTTATGCCGTGGGCGCGGTTCGTGCGCCCACGAACCTACAGCTGCTCGAGCATAGCGGTGCAACCGGCGAGCACATCGCGGTAGGTGGCATCGAAATTGCCGGTGTACCAGGGGTCGGCCACGTCGCCGGGACACTCGGTCCAATCGAGCAAGCGCGTAATCTTTCCGTCGGGGCCTGCGTCGCCAAAGATGCGACGCAGGCCCCGCGCGTTCTCAGCATCCATATAGACAATGTGATCCCAGTCGCCATACTCCGCGCGACGCACCTGGCGGGCACGGTGCGCAACGACGGGAATCCCGACTTCGCGCAGCTTGGCGACCGTGCCATGATGCGGCGGGTTGCCGATCTCCTCAGTTGAGGTCGCAGCGGAGTCAATGACAAACTCGCCCGCGCGCCCGGCGCGCCGCACCAGCTCGGTAAACACGGACTCAGCCATCGTCGAGCGACAGATATTTCCATAGCAGATAAAAAGAATGCGTTGCATGAGCGGCTTCCTTTCTAGGCGGTCGCGCAGGGCTTACAGACTGCTCTTGAGGCAGTTTGCTCCAATAAAGCCCGCTGCGTACAAGGGGAGGTGGCGCAGCTCGCGCCCGTCATCGGTTTCGCTGCGGGAAAAATTGTTCTCGGACAAAATGTAGGCATATGGCGATCGGGCTTTGTCCATAAACGACCCGAGGGTTCTCGCGCGCACGTTACGTGCGGACTTTACTTCGACGGGCACAATTTCCATACGGTCGGTCTGAAGTAAAAAATCGAGCTCGCCGGTCGTCTTCCAAGACGACGGCGGCACCCAGTAATACGTCTGCAAGCTATTGCCCGAAAATGCTTGCATGACCGAGTTTTCCGCCAGGGCGCCTCGGAAGTCGGAAGATAGCGCTATGGCGGAATCCTCTTTGAGGTCGAGCCAGAGCCGCGGGTTGATGCCGAGTTTGTAGAACATGAGGCCGGTATCGAGAAGATAGACCTTAAAGAAACTTCCATCTTCGTCGTCGAAGGGAACGAGGGGAGGCTCGATGCCTTCGGTCAGGTTGTTGACCGATATGATGCCGGCGCCTTCGAGCCAGTCGAGCGGCTCGATAAGCTTGGCGCGACGGCCTCCGCGTTCGACCTCGGAGTACTTGAATTTTTTTGTGGACGATCTCAGCAGCTGGGACGGAATGGAGCGCCAGACCTTGCGCGCCGCCACGCCGCTGATCCCGTTTTCGGGGTCGGTCATATCGGCGGTATAGGTCTCGTCGATTTCGCGCTGCTCGACGCGCGCATCCTCGATGGATAACGTCTTGCGATATGCGTTGACGGCGGCGGGCATGCCGCCCACGATCTGGTATCGATGAAACAGGCTGAGCGCGGCTTGGTGCGCGGCGTAGGTCTCGAGCGTGCCGGCGTGGGTACGAATGGCATTGGCCATCTGCTCCTCGTCGAGCGCCCAGAGAAACTCCTCGAACGACATAGGATGCATGGTCTCTTGACGAACGCCGCTGGGAAAAGGCAACTTGCGCTTGCGCGTGGCGACGCCGAGCTGACTGCCGGTCGCGCATATGCGCCAGCCCGAACCCGAAAAAAAGCGAAGCGAGTTGAGCGCCCGTTCGCAGAGCTGCACCTCGTCAAACAGGATGAAGGCGGTTTCTTTGCGAATGGGGGTGCGTTTATAGTCTGAGATTCGCGCCACGATGGCGTTAACGTCGTCGGTGGGACAGTCGAACAGCGGAGCGATCAGCTCAAGATCGGTCTGAAAGTCGAGTTTGACAAACGCATCGCCGGCGATTCGTCTGCCGATTTCCTCGGCAACGTACGTTTTGCCTACGCGTCGCGCACCACGGATGAGGAGGGGGCGCGACGCGTCCTTTGTCGCCCATGATTCGATAACGGATTCGATTGATCTGCGCATGGGGCCGCCTTTCCAATTTCGTGTACTTCAGATACATAGTCTAGTACGATTTCATGTACTTGGAATACACGAAATAGTAGAAAAGTGTGTATCTGAAGTACACGAAATTGCACTGCTGGAGCTTGCAGGCGGATAAACACTACTCGTATGGGACGGTTTTCACCGGTTGCTCGCCACCTTGGGCTATGTTCGCCCCTATGCCTGCATCCGGGGCTGTGCAGATTGACGACGGCGCTCCCAGCGAGCCAACTTAATCGTCACCAGCGTGAGCGCCCAGGCCACAAGCGAGAACGCGGCGCCCACTGCACCCACGTACGCAATGCCAATGCTGCTTACCACGGCGCCGCCCACTGCGGTGCCAAACGAGATGCCGACGTTAAACGCCATGGGCTCAACCGAACTTGCGAGTACCATCGACTTGGGATGGCGGCTGCGTGCCACGTCCATAAAGTGCGTGATGCATGAGACCGAGAACAGGTACATGAGCATCGCCAGGCTAAAGACAAAGACCAGCGCGAGCGGCATGGCGGCGCCCACGGCAAACAGCCCGAGCAGTGCCGCCGCCTGCAGCACAAACGTAACCAGCAGCGCCTTCATGCCAAAACGCGCATCGATCCATCCGCCCAGGATGTTCGAGATCAGGCAGAACACGCCATAGGCCATAAGTGTGGTGCTCGCCTGAACGGTATCCATGCCCAGCATCTGCTCCAGATAAGGCGTCACGTAGCCGTAGAATACGTAGACCGAGCCCACGCCAAACAAGAAGATGAGCATGCCGGTGATGATACTCGGCTCGCGTAGTAGCCCCGCCTGCTCGCGGAAGGTGGCGGGTTCATCGGTCTGCCCGGCGCGAGGCATAAACGCCACGAGCGCGCTACAGATCAAAACGGCAAAGGTCAGCGTGCCGTACATGGCCACGTGCCAATCGAGTGTGTCGGCCACAAACTTGCCAATCGAGGTCACAAAGACCATCGCCACGGAAAACGCGCCGTACACGACCGAGATGGCAAGTGAGGTTTGCTGCGGGGATAGCAGCTCAGGGATGTACGTCACGCCCACGGCGAGCAGCGCACCCGAGACAGAGCCCAGGACAATGCGTGAGATAAACAGCACCTGGAAGTTGGGAGCCAACGCCATGACCAGGTTGCCGAGCACAAAGACGACGCTATAGCACACGAGCAGCTGGTAGCGGCGAAAACGCCCCGTGCTGAGCGCAAGCACCGGCGTGGCGATAGCGTAGACGAGCGCAAACACGCTGATGAGCTGGCCCGCAGTGGCAAGTGATATGCCGAGTTCCGTTGCCAAGTCGCTTTCGATGCCGATGACCACGAACTCGGAGCAGCCGAGCGAGAATCCCAACAGCACGAGCAGCGCCAGGCAGAGCTTGGTGCGCGCGGGGGAGAGCGCGGCGGCGGTTGGCTTACTTTTAGGCGTGGTTGCGGCGGTCAAGGTTGTCACTCCAATGTCGCATGAATAAGCGGGATTCAATCCCTGCAACTCTAACAGAATGTGACAAAGGGGCAGTCCCTTTGTCACATGGAGGGCTTGCCTGTATAGTCGCAATACAGGCGAAGATGGTCTCAGGTACATCGCGGGCGGCAGGAGATCCCATGGGTATGCACACGACAAAGGTTGCAGTGGGCGAGGGCAAGTTTGCGCTCGAGGCCCAGCTGACGGTGACGCCGCGAGGCATGGCGGTGTACGCCTGCTCGCCGGAGTTTGCGCACCTGGGCGCCACGGCGCAGGCCATTCCGCGCCCCGAGCCCGGCCGTACGGCAACGGTGAGCATCCTGGCCGTTCCGTGCCATCGAGACGAGATCCCGGCGCACGATATCGCGGCGGCGCTGGCCACGCGCTTTGGCGTGCCGGTAGTTGCAAGCACGGGTTTTCATGTTGAACAAGCGAGCGGTGACGACCTGCAGCGCGTGCTCGACACCACCAAGGAGCTCATCGCCGCGCTCGAGGAAGTCGCAGCCCGCATTCTGCGCGCCGGCTGGGATGAGGGCGGTGCGGGCGCCGAGGTCGTGGCGGTCGATGCTGCGACCGGCGAGGCGCTTGGCCCCGTCGACCGCATCGAGGCCCATGCTGGTGAGGGCATCCTGCATCAGGCATTTCTGACGCTTTTGGTCGAGGGCCGGGGCGAAGACGCGCGCCTGCTGCTCTGTCGCCGCAGTCCGCTCAAGCGCCTGTGGGGCGGGGTGCTGGCCGATAGCTGCGCCGGCCATCCGCTCCCCGGGGAAGACGTCGCGGCCGCCATGGCGCGCCGCATCAACGAAGAGCTCGGCATTACGCGCGAGCCCGATCAGCTCAAGCACCTCGGACACGTGGTGTACCGCGAGGACCACGGCGACGGTCGCTGCGAGTGCGAATGGTGCGAGGTCTACCTTGCCCATGTTGAGCCGGGCGAGCTGCATATCAACCAAGAGGAGATCTCGGAAGTGCGTCGCGTGGCTCCGTCCGAGCTCAAAGGCTACCTGCAGGGTCACCCCGAGCAGCTGGCCCCCTGGCTCCGCGAGGCCCTCGGCGACCCATTCATCCGCACGGCCCTCGCTATGTAAAAAAGACAGTCCCTTTGCCACATCCAAACCGTCACAACATTCGGCGAAAATCTCGAAAACGAGGAAAAGCGTCGAATGTTGTGACGGTTTTTGTCTAGGGAATCGCTTCTCATCCAAAAAATCCGCTTGACTGTATTGCCGCAACACAGCGCAACGTAAGGGGTGTCCGATAACGGGCGCCCCTTTTTAAGCGGCAACATGGCTGCGAATTCGGAGCGCCCCCAACAAGAAAGGTGGGGAGATGGAAGCGGAAAAGAAGGCGTTTAAGATCACCAAGCGCGAAATTGGCTTTGTGCTGGGTATCGTTGTCTTTTTGCTGGTGAAGTTTCTTCCTTTGGCGGAGCTGAGCTCGACGGTCGAGCTCACGGTCGGCGGTCAGACCTGTCTGGCACTGACGCTCGCCACGGTGGTGTTCTGGGCATGCGGCGTGGCACAGCCGGGCTTTGTGGGCCTGCTCTACTGCGCACTGCTCGTCCTGTTCAAGGTGTGCGTGGACGACACGGGCGCCGCGAGCATCTCGGCGACGGTCGCCTCCACGTTTAGCTCGTGGACCAAGGCCACCATGTGGCTCGTCATCGGCGCCTACCTCATCGCCAGCGCGGTCAAGGAGTCGGGCCTGGGCGAGCGCATCGCCTACGCGTTCATGCTCAAGTTCGTGCGCGACGCCAAGTCGCTCATCATCTCGATCTTCGCGCTCACCTTTGTGCTGTCGCTGCTGATCCCGCATCCGTTCCCCCGCGCCTTCCTCATCCTCGCCGTCGTCTCGGTCATCGCCGAGTCCGCCGGCTACGGTGACGACGACAAGGGCAAGCTCGGCTTCCTCGTGTTTGCCGCTGCCGCCCCGGGTTCCATGTTCTTCCTGACGGGCGACTCCACGCTTAACCCGCTCGTTGCGCAGTACAGTGCCGAGGCCGGCGGCATGAGCCCGTCCTTCGTCGACTGGTTCCTGTACATGAGCGTGCCTATGCTGGTTGCGCTGCTGTGCACCCTGTTCCTGGGCCTTTTCCTCTTTAAGCCCAGCAAGGAGCTCGTCTACGATCGCGAGCAGATCGTGGCCAAGCAGGCCGCGCTCGGCAAGCTCTCCGTCAAGGAGATCCGCACCATCGTGTGGCTTGTCATCGCCATCGCGCTGTGGCTCACCGTCTCGGGCGACTATATCGGCTGGGTCACCCTGGCCATTGGCGTTGCTCTCGCCATGCCCATCATCGGCGAAGTCCTCACTCCCGCCAGCTGGAACGCTGTCGACATCAAGTCCCTCATGTTCCTGACGGCCGCCATGGCCGTGGGCTCCGTGGGCGGTGCCACCGGCATGAACGCCTGGATCGCCGACGTCGTGCTCCCCAGCTCCGTGCCTGAGAACATCTTCCTGTTCGCCCTGCTCGTCGCCGCGCTTTCCATGATCATCCACATGTTCATGGGCTCGGTCATGGCCGTGCTCGGCGTGTGCGTGCCGGCATTTATCAGCTTTGCCGCCGGCTCCAGCGTGAGCCCACTCGCCGTGGCGCTCATCGTCTTCACGTCCATCAACATCCACTACATCCTGCCGTTCCATAACCTGCCGATCCTTATCGGCGAAGGCAAGGACGCCGGCGGCTACACCTCCAAAGAGGCTATGCGCATGGGCATCCCCCTCACCGCGGTCGTCTTTGTCGTCGTGCTGGTCGAGGCCGCCTGGTTCCACCTCTTTGGCCTGATGTAAGCGGTCGAGCGCCCCGGCTGTAAGCAGCCAAGCGCTTGAACTTCGAGTGGTCGAGCGCTCCATTTGTGAGCGCCGCGGCCCCATTACGTTACCCCGTCCGGCGGCACCCCGTCGCCGGACACTCTCCCGAAAGGAGTACGCCATGTCCACTACCGATGCTTCCCAGATCCACGACCTGCGTTCCGCGCTCGACTTTTTGCGTGAGATGCCGGGCCAGCTGCTCGAGACCGACACCCAGGTCGATCCCGATGCCGAGGTCTCGGGCGTCTACCGTCACGTCGGTGCTGGCGGCACCGTCATGCGCCCGACCAAAGAGGGTCCGGCGATGGTCTTCAACAACGTCAAGGGCTTTGACGACGCCAAGGTCTGCATCGGTATGCTTGCCAGCCGCAAGCGCGTTGCCGCCCTGCTCGACCTGGACGAGGAGCACCTGGGCCTCGAGATCGGCAAGCGCTTCGAGAACCTGATCGCCCCCGAGCAGATCGCCGAGGGCAAGCACGTCGACTGCCAGGAGGTCGTGTACAAGGCGACCGACGAGGGCTTTGACCTGCGCAAGATCGTTCCCGCTCCCACCAACACGCCCGTTGACGGCGGCCCCTACATCACCATGGGCCTCGCCTATGGCACGAGCCCCGATGGCACCCAGTCCGACGTAACCATCCACCGCTTCTCCTGCGTCGACAAGGACAAGCTCGCCATGTGGATCACCCCGGGCAGCCGTCACCTGGGTGCGTTCTTTGACGAGTACTGCCAGCGCGGCGAGGATATGCCCATCTCCATCTCCATCGGCCTGGACCCCGCCGTGTACATGTGCTGCGGCTTCGAGGCTCCCACCACGCCGCTCGGCTTCAACGAGCTGCAGATCGCCGGCGCCCTGCGCGGCCGCGCCGTCGAGCTTGCCGACTGCGTCACCGTTCCGCAGAAGTGCATTGCCAATGCCGAGTACGTGCTCGAGGGCTACCTCATGCACGACGAGACCATCAACGAGGATGTCAACGGCCACGGCTACGCCATGCCCGAGTTCCCCGGCTACACCGGTGGCGCCAAGGTCTGCCCGGTGATCAAGATCACCGCCGTCACCACGCGCGTCAACCCCATTATGGAGAGCTGCATCGGCCCTTCGCACGAGCACGTGTCCATGGCCGGTATCCCCACCGAGGCCTCCATCTACAAGATGGTCGAGACCGCTATCCCGGGCCGCCTGCTCAACGTTCACGCCGCTCCCTGCGGTGGCGGCAAGTTCGTTGCCATCATGCAGTTCAAGAAGTCGAGCAAAAATGACGAGGGCCGTCAGCGCAACGCCGCCATGCTCGCCTTCTCGGCGTTCTCCGAGCTCAAGCACGTCATCCTTGTCGACGAGGATGTCGACATCTTCGATATGAGCGACGTGATGTGGGCCATGACCACGCGCTTCCAGGCCGACGTGGACCTCATCACCATCCCCGGTTGCCACTGCCACGTGCTCGATCCGTCCAACGACCCCGCGTTCGATCCTTCGATCCGCGAGCACGGTATCGCCTGCAAGGCCATCTTCGACTGCACGGTTCCGTTTAACCTCAAGAAGAACTTCATCCGCTCGCAGTTCATGGAGATCGACAAGGACAAGTGGGCCGCCGAGCTCGCCTTCTAGTAAGTAGCCCTACCAAGTAGTTAAGGAGTTGTCATGCCTGAGTCTTCTGTTCGTCCCCGTCGCATTGTCGTTGGCGTGTCTGGCGCCAGCGGTGCGGCACTGGGCCTTGAATGCCTCAAATGCCTGCGCCAGGCCGGCGCTGAGTCGGCGCTTGTCGTCACGCGCGGGGGAGAGATCACCATCGAGCAGGAGCTCGGCATGACGCTCGACGAGTTTGCGTGCTATGCCGATGTGGTCTACGACAACAAGAACATTGGCGCTGCCATCGCAAGCGGCACCTATCCGGTCGACGGCATGATCGTGGCTCCCTGCTCCATGAAGACGCTCGCCGGCATCGCGAGCGGCTACAGCGAAAACCTGTTGCTGCGTGCGGCCGATGTGCAGATGAAAGAGCAGCGCCGCCTGGTGCTTATGGTGCGCGAGACGCCCTTCAGTGCGATCCATGTCGACAACATGGCACGCCTGGCGCGCGTGCCGGGTGTCATGCTCATGCCGCCCATGCTCACGTTTTACAACGGCCCCGCCACGCTCGATGAGGCGGTGCATCACATCGCCGCCAAGGCACTCGAGGCCGTCGGCGTGTCGTGCGCCAACTATAAGCGCTGGTCATAGGCATCTTTAGGGTAGGATACGAGTAGTGTTTGAGCCCGCTGCCCCTGTGGGCGGCGGGCTTTTCGTGTCAAAGGGTGTGTCGGGAGGACCTATGCAGACGGGTATGTATGCGATTAGCGAGATGGCGAGCTTGTTTAACGTTTCGCGCCAAACGCTCATCTACTACGACAAGATCGGTCTGTTTAAACCCGCCGTGGTTAACGAAAAAGGCTACCGTTTCTATTCGCCCACGCAGATCCCGCTCATGCGTCTGATCTGCATGTTGCGCGACCTGGGGCTGGAGCTCGACGAGATCGATCGCCTGACTTCGACGTTCGACATTGGAGAGATGACCGACCACCTGCGCTCGCGGGTGCAGGCGCTCGACGAGCAGATTGCCGGGCTCAAAGCCGAGCGTGCGAGCGTGCAGGAGCGCCTGAGTTTTTACGACGAGGCGGTCTATTGGCGCGAGCGCGAGGGCAAACCGGAGCTCAAGCAGTTCGAGCGCCGCTACGTGGTCTTTGAGGAGTTCCCGGGCGATATCGAGCGCGGCCGCTCGATGCTGCACCCCACGCTCATGCGCGCGATTCTGCGCATGCGTGCGCTCACGGGTACGCGCCCCATGCGCGGTTGGGGCGCCATGCTGCGTTGCGAGGCGCTGCATTCCGACGACCCCATCGCCGGTGCCGGTTCCTTTGCCGTGTTGCCGCGTGGTGCCGAGGAAATACTGCCGAGCGATCCTGCCGAGCTGGCGGAGATTGGCGTCGAGGTGCTGCCTGAGGGCACGTACCTGTGCATGAGTCGCTGGGGCATGCCGTACGAGCCCGAGGGTATCCGCGCCATCGTGGCCTGCATGGACAGGCACGCGCTCCAGCCCATCGGCAATGCTTTCGATTTTTGCTACCTGGACACCACGAGCTACGACGAGTCTCACCAAGAGGACTTCTGCTGTATCCAAATCCCCGTCGCCCTCAAATAACTTGCGGTGAAATAGTCCCTAAATAGCTCGATTGGGCGTGCAAACAGGAACTATTCCACCGCAACTTCGATGCGACAAAGGAGCAGTCCCTTTATCGCATTCCGTGCGAGCTCCAGCGCCATCTGCGGGTATAAGGCTAACAAGTGTTTATTTGCGAGGCCTAAGGGGCGCCCCGTATGGATATCGATAACTTTGAATGGTGGTATAGCGAGGGTGAGGCTCCGGACGAGGAGTGGGACGAGTCCATGCCGCGTGACGTGTCGAGCGACGAGGACGAGACCGGCAACGACGTCGCCGCCGATTCGGACGCCGCCCTCGACCCCGTCGAGCCCCTGACCTTCGAACAAGCTTGGGCCCAGGCCGAGGCAGACGAGGCCAAGGCCGACGCTACGGCCACGCTCGGCGAGCCAGCCGACATGTCCATCTCGCCGGCAAAGACCCCACAGCCGCGTCACACCATCGATCCCGACAGCACGGCATCCTTCAGCATTCTCGACGTGCCCTCGCGGGGCGCTCAGGCGCCCGCACCCACACGTCGCCCCAATCTGTCTCGCGAGGAAGATGCAGGACGTCGCTCTCCGCTTGGCCCCATCCTTATCGCCTTCATGGCCGGCGTTATCGCATGCTCGGTAATTGGAAACGTCTGGAGTCATGTCGAACAACAGCGAAAAGACGCCGCCAAGGTCGAGATGTCTGTCGAGCAATCGCTCGGTCGTACGCGCTCGGTGCATGTGTCGGTCGAGGTCAAGGACGGCGCGACGTGGGACACCGCGCGCGGCGACAGCCAAATGCTCATCCACATCGTGGGGCGCACGCTCAAAGGGCAGACGATTGACGAGTATCAATACGTCAATTCCGCTGGTGACGGCATCGAGCTCAAGCCTGGCGACTACGAGCTCACGGTCGATGAACCGCCCGTCGCCACCGACGGCACGCGCTTCCGCGCCTCAAAGCGCATGGTTCCCGTGAACTTTAACTCACAGGCGCCCGACACGGTCGACACCACACCGCAGGGCGGGTTCGACCTTTACGTAGATACCCAGTAGGCGCTCGCCGCTCATTCCGCTATGGCTACTCAATAATCGCCTGCCGTCCCGTCCCGCCGCCAAGAGTGGGACAATAGCCCTCGACACTATTGTTTACTTTTGGAGGAAGTAGCATGTCTACCGTCACTACCATCAAGCGCGGCGGCCTCACCGCGGCCATCGATTCCATGGGCGCCCAGCTCACGAGCCTTGCCCTCAACGGCAACGAGTATCTGTGGCAGGGCGACCCCGCCTTTTGGGGCAAGCACGCGCCCATCCTGTTCCCCATTGTGGGCTCGCTGCGCAATAACACGGCAACGTCTGCGGCCGGCACCTGCGAGATGCCGCGCCACGGACTCGCGCGCATTGTCGAGCACAAGCTGGTCGAGGTTTCGGAGGACGGCTCCTCGGTAACGTACGAGATCACCGATACGCCCGAGTCGCTCAAGGCGTTCCCGTTCCACTTTAAGCTCAACATGACCTATGCCTTGACCGGAGACGCCACCCTCACGCAGACCTTTGCCGTTACCAACACCGGCGACGTGGACCTGCCGTTCTCGGTGGGCGGCCACCCCGCATTTAACGTGCCCGCCCCCGGTGCCGGGGACGAGGCGTTCGAGGATTACGAGCTGGCGTTTACTGAGGCTTGGACGAACGAGGCTCCCATCATCACGCCCGACGGTCTTATGACGTTCGAGGGTAGCTACAAGGCTCCCGATAACTCGGACGTGCTGCCCATCACGCACCGCAGCTTCGATAACGACGCCATCATGTTCACCGATACCCCGGGTTCCACGCTCACGCTGCGCGGTCGCAAGTCGGGTCACGGCGTCAAGATCGACTTTGAGGGCTTTAAGTACATTGGCGTGTGGTCTGCCGCCAACGACGCTCCGTTTGTGGCGCTCGAGCCCTGGACCGGTCATACCACCATGGACACCGAGGACGATGTCTTTGAGCACAAGGTCAACACCATCACCTTGGCTCCCGGCGCCACCGATAAACGTAGCTTTAGCGTCACCCTGCTCTAGAGGTTCCGCCGCTCGGTCGATGCTGCGCGCCGTCCAGAGCGATAATTTGTCATTCATAAGGCAAGGCATAGACCTTCTGGTCATGCCTTGCCTTTTTCATGCCACTTGTTCGCTCTGGACGTCGCTCGCTGGCATTGCCAAAACATCGACGTTCCCAATGACTACCGTGTGTCTATTAATTTTTCGAGCTTGTGCTGCGCTGCTGGTCGCTGGTGTATATCCTGTTAAGTCGTCAGCATACGATTCAACAGGGAAGGCAGATTATGCATTCTCCCCATCAACGCGACGCGCATCCACAGCCGATATGCAGCCGTCGCATCTTTTTGGGTAGCGCTCTCGCTGCGAGCGCTTCTGTCGTCGCCGGCGCACTTGCCGGTTGCCAGCGCCCCTCCACGCTGGAAGTAGTTCAGCCCACGACGGGCGGCGGTCGCGACGACCTGTCCGATTCCGTGATCGGCAAGGACAAGATCCGCATCGGCATGGAGGCGGCCTACGCCCCGTACAACTGGCAGGTCTCCGAAGCCAGCGAGTACACCATCCCCATCGACAACGTGCAGGGCGCCTATGCCGATGGTTACGACGTGCAGATCGCCAAGATCGTCTGCAAGGCCCTCGGCGGCGAGCCCGTTGCCGTCAAACAGAGCTTCTCGGGCCTTATCGATTCGCTCAACAACGGCCAGATCGACCTCATCATCGCCGGTATGAGCGCCACGCCCGAGCGCGAGGAGTCCGTCGGCTTTTCCGACCCGTACTTCATCGGCTACTTTGGCCTGTTCGTAAAAGAGGGCTCGCCCTACCAAAATGCGACCAAGCTCAGCGACTTTAGCGGCGCAACGGTCCTCGGCCAAAAGGACACCATGCTCGATACCGTCATCGACGAGATCCCGGGCGTTGTGCACAAGAACCCGGTCGATTCGGTCCCCACGGTGTTTTCGAACCTGCTGCAGGGCACCTGCGACGCCGTGACCTACAATACCGAGAACGAGAAGGGCTATATGGCCCAAAACCCGGGTATCGTGCCGATTCAATTTGCCGAGGGCGAGGGCTTTAAGCAGGAGGTCACGGCAAACGTCGGCTGCCGCAAGGGCTCGGACAAGCTGCTTAAGCTCATCGATAAGACGCTCAAGGGCATTAGCCAGGAGGAGCGCGACCAGATGTGGGACGCGTGCCTCGATCGTCAGCCGGCATAGGGAGGCAGCATGAAAACCGTCAATCGTCTGGCCTCCTTTATCAAGGCCGACCACCGTTATGTGTACCTGGGCACGAGCGTCATCGCGGCGCTCGGCCTGGCGTTTAGTCAGCGCAATCCCACACCGCTGAGCTTCTTAGCCCCCACCGGTATCTTCCAGGATTGCCTATGGGCGATTCTTTGGGCCTGGATTGTCGTGTCGGCGGCGGCGCTTGTCACTAAACTCATGCATTGGAATGACTATCGCGAAAAGTCGCCGTTCGCATCCGAGCGTTTCCGCCACGGCGCGCGCCTGGGCAGCTACGTCGTGGTCGCCATCGCGGCGATCTTTTTCGTGGACCGCTGCGTCATGTCGTTTATCGACCTGGTGCAGGTGAGCATTGTCTCGGATTCCAACCCTAGCGACTTTTTGTCGAGCCTGGTCTACATGACCTACAAGAGCGGCGACTTCTTTATCCGCGGTATCGAGATCACCATCGCGCTTGCCACCTTCGGCACCGTCATCGCATTCTTCCTGGCGCTGCTCTTTGTGTTCCTGCGTATTCAGACCTTCGATCGCGTGGACAACGACCTGGTGCGCTTCTTTAAGAGCATTGGCCGCGGCTTTGCGACCGTCTACTCTACCATCGTGCGCGGCACGCCCATGATGGTCCAGGGCCTGCTTATCTATTACGCGGGCTTTACCGTTCTGCGCGGCATGGGCTTCGAGACCGCCCAGGCCAACCAGATCTGGAGCACCTTTACCGCCGGCCTCGTCACCATCTCGCTTAACTCCACCGCCTACATGATGGAGGTCCTGCGCGGCGGCATCGAGTCCATCGACGCCGGCCAGGCCGAGGCGGCGCGTTCGTTGGGTCTGTCGCAGTGGCAGGCCATGCGCAAGGTCGTGTTCCCCCAGGGCATTAAAAACGCGATCCCCGCACTCACCAACGAGCTCATCATCAATATCAAGGATTCGTCGGTGCTTTCGGTCATCGGCGTGTTCGACCTTATGTACGCTACTACCACGGTCGCCGGCGTGTACTACCGCCAGATGGAGGTCTACTGCGTGGCGCTCGTGGTCTACCTGATCCTGACGCTCGTGGCGAGCCGCCTGCTCGAGGCCTTTGGCAAAAAGCTCGGCGCCGAGGCTCCTGCCACGCTGCCCAGCTCTAACTAGGCTTAAGACGAGGAGAATCATCATGGCAGATACCGCCATTACCGGCGTTGCGGCCGCCGCACAGATCAATGAGCCGCTCATCCGCGTCGAGGGCCTGCGCAAGAGCTTCGGCTCGCTCGAGGTGCTCAAGGGCATCGACCTGTCCGTTAACCCCGGCGAGGTCGTCACCATTATCGGCGCCTCGGGCTCGGGCAAGTCGACTTTCCTGCGCTGCCTCAACCTGCTCGAGACCCCGGACGCGGGCCACATCTGGTTCCACGGCCAGGACCTCACGGCCGAACGCTGCAACATCAACAAGCTGCGCGAGGACATCGGCATGGTGTTCCAGGGCTTTAACCTGTTCAACAACATGGACGTGCTCGACAACTGCACGCTTGCGCCCGTCATGCTCAAAAAGATGAGCAAGGCCGAGGCTGAAAAAATTGCGATGGAGCATCTGACGAGCGTGGGACTCGAAAAGTTCGCGCACGCCGCCGTGGGCCGCCTGTCCGGTGGTCAAAAACAGCGCGTAGCCATCGCACGCGCCCTGTGCATGAATCCGCAGATCATGCTGTTCGACGAGCCGACTTCGGCACTCGACCCCGAGATCGTGGGCGAGGTGCTCGAGGTCATGCGCAAGCTCGCGGCCGACGGCATGACCATGGTCGTCGTCACGCACGAGATGGCCTTTGCCCGAACCGTGTCCGACCGCGTGGTCTTTATGGATAAGGGCGTGGTGCTCGAGGACGCCGCGCCGGCCGAGCTCTTTGGCAACCCCAAACACCAGCGCACCCGCGAGTTCCTCTCGCGCTATCTCGAGGACAAATAACCGACCGCAAATGTTTGCGTGGCAGGGCCGCTCCGGTGGGGCGGCCCTCGTCATCACAATCGAAAGGATGTCATGGCCGAGGTTTGGCGCTTCTTTGCGCATGAGGACGATTTTGCCGATTTGGACGAAACTGGCGCGTGCGAGCGCTTGGGCCGCGTGCTGTCATTTCCGACCATCTCGAGTATGGATGCCGAGGCGGTGGACTGGCAGCCGTTCGACGACCTGCGCGCCTATATGCAGCAGGCGTGGCCGCGCGTGTTCGCGGCGGGCGAGGTCGACCTTATCGACCATTCGCTATTGGTGACGCTTAGCGGTTCCGACCCTGACCTCAAGCCCATTATGCTCATGGGCCACATGGACGTGGTTCCCGTGGTGCCGGGTACCGAGGCCGACTGGACGCACGACCCCTTTAGCGGGCACGTGGACGACACCTACATCTGGGGCCGTGGAGCGATCGACATGAAGGACCAGGTCGCAGGCATTCTCGAGGCTGTCGAGTATGCGCTGGCGCACGGTTGGCAGCACGAGCGGACGCTGCTCCTGGCCTTTGGCCAGGACGAGGAGACGACGCAGTGCGGCGCAGGCGCCATCGGCCGCGCGCTCGAGGAGCGCGGTGTTGAGCTCGAGTTCCTGATCGACGAGGGCGACTACCGCATCGTTTCGGATGCCGAGTACAGCGCGGGCGAGGGTTGGCTCATGCACGCCGACCTCGCGGAGAAGGGCTATGCCGACATTGTGCTCAAGACAAAGAGCGCGGGTGGACATTCTTCCAACCCCTACGGCGGCACGTCGCTCGAGGTGCTTAGCCGTGCCATCACCGCAATCTGCGATATCGAGTGGCCGACGCGCGTCACGGACCTGCTTGCCGCACAGCTCGTCGAGCTGGGGCTTTACACGGCCGATGAAATTGCCGCCAACGGGGGCGCCATTGTCCGCGATTGCCTCGCCAGCAAGAAGCTCTATCCGCTCGTGACCACCACCTGCGCGCCCACGCAGGTCGAGGGTGGCAGCACCGGCGCCAACGTAATGCCGCAGGATATGTGGGCCAATATCAATTTCCGTATGCTCGAGGGCACGAGCGTGGCCGATGTCGTGGCCCGCTGCCGCGTCGCCGTTGCCGAGGCGGGGCTCGCCGACCGTGTCGAGGTCGAGCTCGGCCCCGGCAGCTCCGAACCCTCGCCGTCTCCGCGCATCGGCGGACCGGGACTCGAGGCGGTTCGCTCCATCGCCGCCCGCTATTTCCGTGATCCAAAGGGGACGGAGGAAAACGGATCATCCGAGCCGTTGGCGATTGTCCCCTCGACCGTGATCGGCGCGACCGACGCTGCCAACTACCAGCGCATTTGCTCCGAGTGCATTCGCTTCTCGGCCTTTGTGGTCGACGATGACGAGTGCGATCGCGGCGTCCACGGCACCAACGAGCGCATTACCCGCCGCGCCTACCTCCAGGGTGTCCGCTTCCTCGTCGCCCTGATCCATACGCTTTAGAATCCGACAAAGGGACTGTCCCTTTGTCGGATTCCGTGCGGGTTATATGCAGGTTTGCCTGCGCACGCTATCATATATGGGTTAGACCGCAACTATGTACCCCATACGCGAAGGGATGCGCATGTATCTGAAGATCGACATGCTCTAGCTGGACTTACCCCCGCAGCGGCGCCCCGCGCCCCATCAATTCTGCCGATTTTCACCTTCACGCATATAAAGGAGTCCCGTCATGCGCGACAAGCTCGAAAAGATTATCAAGGCCTACGAGGAGCTCGAGAAGAAGCTTTCCGACCCGGCCGTCGCCTCCGATATCAAGGAGTTCACGCGTCTCAACAAGGAGTACGCGCACCAGTCCGACCTCATCGCCGCCTCGCGCGAGTACATCGGCGCGCTCGATGACATCGAGGCTGCCAAGGAAATGCTCCACGATACCACCGATGCCGATGAGAAGGAGATGCTCCAGATGGACATCTCCGAGAACGAGGAAAAGCTTCCCCAGCTCGAGGAAGACATCAAGTACATGCTCATCCCGAGTGACCCCAACGACGACAAGAACACCATCGTCGAGATTCGCTCCGCCGCCGGTGGCGACGAGGCAGCCATCTTCGCCGGCGACTTGTACAAGATGTACCAGCGCTTCTGCGAATCGCGCGGCTGGAAGACCACCGTGCTCGATTCCAGCCCCAGCGAGGCCGGCGGCTTTAAGTCCATCGAGTTCAAGGTCGAGGGCGACCGCGTCTACTCCGTCATGAAGTTCGAGTCCGGCGTGCATCGCGTCCAGCGCGTTCCCAAGACCGAGTCCCAGGGCCGCATTCAGACCTCCACGGCTACCGTCGCCGTACTTCCCGAGGCCGAGGAGATCGACGTTCAGATCAACCAATCCGACCTGCGCATCGACACCTACTGCGCCTCCGGACCTGGCGGTCAGTGCGTTAATACCACCTACTCCGCCGTGCGCATCACCCACCTGCCCACTAACACCGTGGTGCAGTCCCAGGAGCAGCGCTCCCAGATCCAGAACCGCGAGGTCTGCATGCAGATGCTGCGCGCCCGCCTGTACGAGATGGAGCTCGAGAAGCAGCAGGCAGAGCTCGGTGCCGAGCGCCAGAGCCAGATTGGCCACGGCAACCGTTCCGAGAAGATCCGCACCTACAACCAGCCCCAGGACCGCGTGACCGATCACCGCATCGGTTTCAACTCCACTTATAACGGCGTCCTTCTGGGCGACCAGCTCGGCACCGTCATCGAGGCACTCGCCGCCGCCGAGCGTGCCGAGAAGCTGGCACAGGCGGTTTAAGTTACGGCGTTTTACCAAACGCCGTAACTGCTCGACGCTGCAAACGCCCCTAAGCGGCAATCTGACGTTCAATCGTCGGTCGCGTACCGAAGTACGCTTCCCTCCTCTTTCACGTCACCTTGCTCGCTTAGGGGCGTTTTCGCTGTCCGCCCTCTACCTGCGGCGTTGCCTTGCTCCGGATGCGGGGTAGTCATTGGGGACGTTCTTAAATGACTAGGTTGGGTAAATTACTTTTCAAGTTTATTTAATCTGCTTTGTTAGAAATTAAGCTGCCTACCTGCTTAAAGTAATCAGCAGCCTTCATCTGCAATTGAAAATATTGCTCGAAAAATCGTTCAAGAAGTCGCGGGGCGATTTTTGAAGCGTCGCGCGTCAAGTGATTTGGCAAGTTCTTGGTTAGATATTGGTCAGTTTTGGGGCAACCTTGCCAAAAACTTGACGGATGCAGATTTAGACGTCGACGAATGAACACTTTGAGCGAGCCCGGTGCAAAATTCTGGGCTGATTCTCGATAATCGCCTTCAATCGCCCCTTGCCAAGCGCTGGCCTCGCGTACAATCTGCTCCGACATTCGCGCGCCGTCCGGCGCTTAAGAGGGGAGGGCCCCATGGCAAACGAGATTTGGACCATCAAGCGTTGTCTCGAGTGGACCAAGGAGTACCTGGCCGAGCGCGGCGAGGAGCACCCCCGTCTTTCTGCCGAGTGGCTGCTGTGCACCGCCACGGGCCTGGCGCGCATTGACCTATATATGCGTATGGACGAGACGCTTAACGCGGCCCAGCTCGAGACCATGCATGCGGCCGTCGTTCGTCGCGCTAAAGGTGAACCGCTGCAATACATCACGGGCAGCACGCAGTTTCGCATGATCGACGTCGCGTGCGCCCCCGGTGTGCTCATTCCGCGCCCCGAAACCGAGATGCTCGTCGAGGAAGTCCTCAATTATCTGGATGCCGAGGTGCTGAGCCCCGAGGCTGCTGCCCGTCAGCGTGTTGAGCTGCCTTGGAACGATGAGGTCGAGCAGGCTCGCAAGGCCGAGGCCGCGCTGGCAGACGAACGGGCGACCGCCGAGCGCCGTGCCGCTAACCTGACGGCTGCCGATGAGGCGGCGCTAGGCAGCGACGTACTGGGCAGCCGTGCCTATGCCGAGGAACTGGCCGATCGCGAGGCCGAGGAAGCCGCCGCGCAGGCAGCAGAAGCCGAAGCCGCGGAAGCCGCCGAGTCCGAGCTCGACGAATACGGCATCGCCATCGAGGGTGCCGACCAGGAGACGGCTTTAGCTCAGGATGCCGCTGCGCCTGCCCCAACCGAGCCCTGCACTGCCCGCGTTCTCGAGGTCGGCTGCGGCACGGGCTGCATTTCGCTCTCCCTTGCCTGGGAGCGCCGCGGCCACGTTACCTGCACTGCTACCGATATCGAGCCGCGCGCCATCGACCTTGCTACCAAAAACCGCGACGCCCTCGGCCTCACGGCAGATGAGGTTGCCTTTAGCCTCACCAACCTGGTGAGTTCCATTCCCCGCGAAGAGTGGGGCACCTTTGACGTACTCGTCTCCAACCCGCCCTACATCCCCACCGATGTTATGCGCTCGCTGCCGCACGAGGTCAAGGACTTTGAGCCCGATCTGGCGCTCGAGGGTGGTGCCGACGGCCTCGATATCTTCCGCCGTCTGCTCAACGCGGCACCCTACATGCTACGCGCCGGCGGCCTCTTTGCCTGCGAGCTCTACGAGGGCGCGCTCGACGCTGCGGCCGAGCTCTGCCGTCAAGCGGGTCTGTCGGACGTGCGCATCGTCCACGACCTCACCGATCGCCCCCGCATCGTCCGGGCCATCGTCACCGAGCCCAGGCAGCGCCAGTAATATTTATTAACTGGTTAGCAAAAATTATAAAGTAGTTTATAATTAGGACGGCTGAAAGAGGTCGGCCCATGCAACCTCCTACCTTTCGGGAAATCATTGCCCTACTCAAGCACGATGGATTCGTGAAGGTCGCGCAAGTCGGTAGTCATGCTAAGTATGTTTCTGGTGACCGTGTTGTCACCGTGAACGGCTCGGGTGGTGATCGACCAAAGAAGGGCACGTGGGCAAGTATTCGTCGCCAAGCTGGATGGTAGTTGGAGGCAAAATGAGGCAGCGATTTACCTATGACTGCGTTCTCATAAAAGAAGACGACGGGTACTGCGCCAGCTTCCCGCAGATTCCCGGCGCTTTTGCCGATGGCGATACGCGCGAAGAAGCGATTGCCCATGCCACCGAGGCGCTGATGGCGTTTTTGGCCGACGACCTCAACAACGGTTTGACTCCGGCAGGGTACGAACGCTCGGCCGAGGTCGTGGCCCTTTCAGTCGAAATCGACTACGAGGACGCTCGGGAAGCGGCGTGCCGAACATTTAAAGACGCGGCGCTGGACCTCAAAGTCTCCGCTCCGCGGATTACCGCGCTGGTCAAAGCCGGAAAGCTCGATGTTGAACTCGTCGATGGCCGTCGGATGATAACGATAGACAGCATCGAGCGCTATGCCGCCCAAGAACGTCACGCCGGAAGACCAAAGAAGTCTGTAGCCTTCCAATAACCCCCTGACTTTCACCGACTACTAGAGCCGCTCACCAAACCAACATGCACTCTGGCCAAATAGGTTGAACGTTTCGTGCGAGAATGCCCCTCAGTAAACAAACTTTCACCAGAGCGTAAGGGGCTGGCATACACATGCAGACGGTCTATCGGGTATACGAGGGAACGCGCGAGCCGCATCGGCTCGCCGTCGAGCGCACGGCCGAGGTGCTCGGCCGCGGCGGCCTGGCCTTGATCCCGACCGAGACGGTCTACGGTGTCGCCGTGGCAGTCAACGCCTTCTCCGATGCCGTCCCCCAAGATACAAGCGAATCCTTGTTGTGGCCGCGCGATCCGCATGCCACCGTTAACGGCGCCGCGGTCCCTGCGCTTGGTACTGGCTACCGCCGCATCTTTACCCTCAAGCAGCGCAAGCTCACCCAAACGGTCGCCTGGCTGGTCGATGGCGTCGAGGCGCTCGACCGCTATGGCGTGGATATCCCGGAAGATGCCCGCGTACTTGCGCGACGATGCTGGCCGGGAGCCCTGACTATCGTGGTCAAGGCGGCCCCCTGCGTGCCGACCTTTATGCGTGCTGCCGACGACACCGTGGCACTTCGCGCTTCGGCCTCGCCCGTGGTGCAAGCGCTCATCCGCGCCTGCGGTAGCCCTCTTGCCTGCACCAGCGCCAACACGCATGGCGCGCCCGCGCCGGCAAGTTTTGCCACGGTGGAGGAGCGCATCCTGGAGGGGGTCGATGTTGCCGTCGACGCCGGCGAGACCCCGTGTCGCGACGCCTCGACCATCGTGTCGTTCCAGCACGGCGGGCTCCAGATCCTGCGCCAAGGCGCACTTCCCGCATCAGAGATCGAACGGGTCCTGTCCGACCCGATGCAATAGAAAGGTGTAAGCGATGTCGTTGAATCTGGGCAGCCTGGGCATGGAAGATGCCTCGTTTAACTTTGGCGGTTCCTACATCATGGCGCTCGACTGCGGCACCACCTCGGTACTTGCGACCATCGTCGACGAGTACGGCTGCATCGTCGCGCAGGCACGTCGTAGCGTCAAAACCAGCTTCCCGCGTCCCGGTTGGATAGAGCAAGACCCCATGGAGGTGCTTGCCAGCCAGATCGGCGTGATGATGGAGGTCCAGTTTAAGAGCGGCATCCATTCTGACCGCATCGCCGCCATCGGTATCTCCAACCAGCGCGAGACCACGGTGGTGTGGGACCGCATAAGCGGCCAACCCATCTATAACGCCATCGTGTGGCAATGCCGTCGCACCGCACCTCTGATCGACGAGCTGGTCGAGCGGGGCGCAGAAGAGCTGGTGCGCTCCCGCACGGGACTCACGCTCGATCCGTATTTCTCGGCTTCCAAGGTGCAGTGGATCCTCGACAACGTCGACGGTGCGCGTGAGAGCGCGGCGGCGGGCGACCTCATGTTCGGCACCATCGACACCTGGCTCATCTACAACCTCACCGGCAGTCAGGTCTTTGCCACCGACTACACCAATGCCAGCCGCACGGCGCTCTTTAATATCCATACGCTCGATTGGGACGACGACCTGCTGGCGCTCTTTGACGTTCCACGTTCCATGATGCCCGAGGTTCGTTGGAGCTCGGGCGACTACGGCCGCGTCGCGAGCGACATCATGACCAACATGCCGCCCATCATGGGCGTGGCGGGCGATCAGCAGGCGTCGCTGTTCGGCCACTGCTGCTTCCATCCCGGCCAGACCAAAAACACCTATGGCACGGGTTGCTTTATGCTCATGAACACCGGCGACGAGGTCGTCGAATCCAAGAACGGTCTGGTCTCCACGATCGGTATCGCCGCGGACGGCAAGATCAGCTATGCGCTCGAGGGTTCTATCTTTGCCGCCGGCTCAACCATGAACTGGCTGCGCAACAACATGGGCATCATCTCGAGTGTGAGCGAGTCCGCGCAACTCGCCGCTTCGATCAACGACAACGAGGGCTGCTACTTCGTTCCCGCCTTTGCGGGTCTGGGCGCTCCCTGGTGGGACCCGCATGCCCGCGGTATCGTGTGCGGTCTGACCGGCGCCTCGAGCCGTGCGACCATCGTACGTGCCGCCTGCGAATCCATGGCATATCAGAGCTACGACGTGCTGCGCGCCATGGAGCAGGACGTGGGGCTTTCGATCGAGCGCCTGTCTGTCGATGGCGGTGCCTCGCGCAACGAGTTCATCATGCAATTCCAGGCCGACCTGCTGGATATCCCCGTGCTGCAATGCGAGACGGTGGAGACCACGGCAATCGGTGCCGCGTACTTGGCGGGTCTTGCCGTCGGCTATTGGGAAGACCTGGAAGAACTGGAGCAAAATGCCCAGATCGTTAGGACCTTCCTTCCCCACATGTCCGCCGAGCGCCGCGAGCAAAACCTTGCGGGCTGGCGTGATGCAGTCAGGCGCTCGCTCAGCACCGCACAGTAGGGCTGTGATGGGCTGCTCGATATAACAAACCGCTAAACTAATGCATGGCGTGCGGCGGCAACATTGCTTCGCGCCTTGTCAGCAAGGTCGTTTTGCGGCCGCAACGAAAGGGGCAATCAACCCATGACCGTCACCTACGACGCGTCCCGTGTGACGCTTGTCGACCACCCGCTCGTCCAGCACAAGCTGTCGATCCTGCGCGACAAAAACACCGGCACCAACCAGTTCCGCCAGCTTGTGCGCGAGCTCGCACTTTTTGACGGCTACGAGGCCATGCGCGACCTGCCCATGGAAGACGTCGAGGTCGAGACCCCCATCACTACCGCCACGTTCAAACAGCTTGCCGGCAAGAAACTCGCCATCGTGCCCATCCTGCGTGCGGGCCTTGGCATGGTCGACGGCATCCTCGACCTGGTGCCCTCCGCTCGCGTGGGCCACATCGGCATGGAGCGCGACGAGGTCACCCACGAGCCGCACGAGTATTACTGCAAGATGCCCAAGGATATCGACCAGCGCATCTGCCTGGTCGTCGACCCCATGCTTGCCACGGGCGGTTCGGCCGAGATGGCCATCAGCTACCTGCGCGAGCGCGGTGTCAAGGACATCCGCATGCTGTGCATCGTCGCGGCCCCCGAGGGCCTCAAGTCGCTGACTGAGAAGGATCCTGATGTGCATATCTATACCTGCGCCATCGACGACCATCTCAACGAAACTGCCTACATCGTTCCCGGCCTGGGCGACGCCGGCGACCGCATCTACGGCACGCTGTAATCTCTGGGCCATACCGGCTAACGTCGAAAATACGAAGAAATGGTGCGCGCGGGCGAGCAAAAGACGACCGAGCGCACTCCTGTTAACGGACGTTTTGCCCTGCAGGGTTCGAGAAAAACGTATTACCGTACCTGCGGCATAAAGAAGGTCTTAAGAAAACGAACAGGTGCGTATTAACCGATGCTTTTTCGGTTGTACTTTAGCGATTGGCTCGTACAATAGTCACCAATGTTTGGCGGGAACTGTTCTGTGAGGCGTTAAAAAGGAAAGTGAGGACGCCAGTGTTTCAGATAGCCGATCTGCTCGCTATCGTTGCAGGTGCCATCGCGGGCGCGATTGCCTTCCTTCCCTTTGTCTTTACGCTCAAGCCGGTTCTTGACGATAAGCAGAATGCGGACATGCTCAAGGGTATGGTGAGTCTGGCGGTCTCGGCAATCGCCCTGCTCGTCTTTACCTTGGTTGTGTTTGTGTTGTTCGGAGAGGCATTTCGCATGTTCCTCCTGGGCGAGGCGATCGGCTTCGTAGCCTTTATGGCCGCCTGCACGGTTCGCGTCGTCAAGGCGCTGCGAGATCCTCATGAGGTCGAAAGGTAAGTCGTGGAAATTTTTGAAAAGCTGCCTGATGAGATTAATCATCTGGTCAGCGAGTTCAGCTCCACCCCTGTCGTGGGCGATCTGAGCTGCGGCATCACGCAGTACTCGTTTTGGCTGATCGTCTCCACGATCGTGCTCCTGATCGTCCTGGCCGTGTTCAAGAAGAAGCAGACCCTGGTTCCCAAGGGCTTCTTCGTCAACGGTTTCGAGTACATCATCGAGTACGTCGAGAACGATATCGGCAAGGGCGTCGTGGGTGAGAACTGGAAGAAGCACTTCCCGTTCCTGTGCTCGCTTTTCCTGTTCATCCTGATCAATAACATGATCGGCCTGATCCCGGGAATGAAGCCCGGCACCGGTGCAATCGGCTCCACCGCCGCGCTCGCCATCTTCGCCTTCGTGTACTTCATCTACTACGGATGCAAGGCTCACGGCGTGATCGGCTACATCAAGAGCCTCGCCCCGCAGGGCGTGAGCTTCCCGATGAACGTGCTCGTGTGGGTCGTCGAGCTCTTCTCGACCTTCCTGCGCCTCATCACGCTCGCCGTCCGTCTGTTCTGCAACATGTTCGCAGGACACGTGGTCATGGGCTCGTTCGCCATCATGGCGAGCATGTTCATGCAGCCGCTGCTTCAGCAGGTTTCCGCGGCCCACGCCGTCGGCGCCCTGCCTTCGCTGGCCTGGCTTGCCATTCTCATCCTGATCTATGCGATCGAGCTTGTGGTCGGCGCCATCCAGGCTTACGTCTTCACGGTCCTTACCGCCGTGTATGTCTCCGAGGCAGAGGAGGTCGCGGAGGAGGAGTAGTCTTCCGTTCGCGCCTTAAAGGTAAGGCAATTCGTTAAACCGCCGGTGCCCGTACCCATGGAGCCCGGCAGTTATAAAAAGGTTATCCTGCGTGAAATAAGACACGCACGACAAAGGAGGAATCGTGGGAGTTATCGGTTACGGTCTCGGTGTTATCGGCGCTGGTCTTGCTATCGGCCTGTCTGCTCTGGGTGCTACGGGTGCTATGGCCCGTCAGCCTGAGGTCCAGGGCCGCGTGTTCACCGTCTTCATCATGGGCTCCGCTTTCGGCGAGGCTCTGGCTCTGATCGGCTTCGTTGTCGCGCTGATCGTTAAATAGCACGGAGCGTCAAGTATGAATCTTTCATCCCAGAAGAGCGCGATCGCACTCTCCGCGTCCGCGGCCGCGCTGCTCATGCCGGTTTCCGCGTTCGCCGAGGACGGCGCCGCCGGTGCGGACATCCTCATCCCTAAGATGGCGGAGTTCATCCCGGCGCTTATCGCCTTCCTGATTATCTGGATCGTGCTGGCCAAGGTCGCCCTGCCGGGCATCATGAAAACCATGGAGGAGCGCGGCAAGAAGATCGAGGAGAGCCTCGACGAGGCCGAGAAGACCAAGCAGGAGGCTATCGCCAAGCGCGCTGAGTCCGACTCGATCGTCACCGACGCCCGTCGTCAGGCTGCCGACATCGTTCTCGAGGCCCGTAAGGACGCCGAGTCCGAGCGTGCCCGTATCATCGAGGCTGCTCACAAGGAGGCCGAGGAGATCATCGCCAAGGCCCATACGACCGTCGAGGACGAGCGCAAGTCCATCTACGCCGGTGCCGCGAGCTCCATCGCCGACCTGTCCGTTGCCGTCGCCACCAAGATCGTGGGCGAGGCACTCGAGGACGATGCCGAGCAGAAGAAGCTCATCGAGCGCTACATCCAGGAAGCAGGTAGCCTGAATGCCGACTAGCCGCTATCAGGACAAGGTGCTCGAGACCTACGCGCGTTCCCTTTTGGAAGCCGCCAAGGCCGAGAACCATGTGTTCGAGGACCTCGAGATGATCGAGCGCTTGGCTTCTGCCAGCCCCGAGATCATCGCCGTGCTCGACACCATGTCCAAGCGCGACCAGCTCGACCTTCTTCCCAAGGTGGCAGCTGCCTTTAAGTATGTTGCCGAGGAAGACGAGGATGTAGTGGGCGTGACCGTCACCACGGCGATTCCGCTCGACGACGAGCTGCGTCAAACCATCACTAAGAAATGCGAGCAGGACTTCGGCCGCAAGGTATTCCTTATCGAGCAAGTCGACCCGTCTATCGTGGGCGGCCTGGTGCTCGAGGCCCGCGGCGAGCGTCGTGACATTTCCGTCAAGACGCAGCTGCGCATCGCGCAGGAGACCCTCGCAAACTCTGCTAATTCGTACGGAGGTGAAGCCTAATGTCCGAAACCCTCAATGCCCAGGATATCGCCAAGAAACTGCAGGAGCAGCTCACGAGCCTCTCCGCGACGGTCGATACGCATGAGGTTTCAACGGTCGACGAAGTAGGCGACGGCATCGCGCGCGTCTCCGGCCTCAAGAGCGCCATGGCAGGCGAGCTTCTGGAGTTCAAGAGCTCCGATACCGGTGAGACCGTCTTCGGCCTTGCCCAGAACCTTGACCGTGACGAGGTCGGCGCCGTTCTGTTCGGTGCCGTCGACTCCATCAAGGAAGGCGACGAGTGCCGCACCACTGGCCGCGTTATGGATATCCCCGTGAGCCGTGCCATGCTCGGCCGCGTCGTCAATCCGCTCGGCCAGCCCATCGACGGCCTGGGCGACATCGTCGCTACGCACCGTCGCCCCATCGAGTTCAAGGCTCCCGGCGTCATCGATCGTACCCCGGTGTGCGAGCCGGTTCAGACCGGTCTGCTCGCTATCGACTCCATGGTGCCTATTGGCCGCGGTCAGCGTGAGCTCATCATCGGCGACCGTAAGACCGGTAAGACCGCCATCGCCATCGACGCTATCCTCAACCAGCGCGGTAAGGGCATGGTCTGCATCTATGTCGCCATCGGCCAGAAGGCCTCCACGGTTGCCAACATCCGCGAGACCCTCGCTCAGCACGGTGCGCTCGACTACACCATCATCGTTTCGGCCACCGCTGCCGATTCCGCCCCTATGCAGTACATCGCGCCTATGGCCGGTGCCGCTATTGGCGAGTTCTTCATGTACAACGGCGAGGACGGTAAGCCCGCCAGCGAGACCAACCCCGGCGGCCACGTGCTCGTCATCTACGACGACCTGTCCAAGCAGGCCGTGGCCTACCGTCAGATGTCGCTGACGCTGCATCGTCCGCCCGGACGCGAGGCCTATCCTGGCGACATCTTCTACCTGCACTCTCGTCTGCTCGAGCGTGCCGTCAAGATGTCCAAGAAGAACGGTTACGGCTCCATGACGGCACTGCCGATCATCGAGACCCAGGACGGCGACGTCTCGGCCTACATTCCGACCAACGTTATTTCCATTACCGATGGTCAGATCTACCTGCAGTCCGAGCTCTTCTTCCAGGGTCAGCGCCCGGCAGTCGACGTGGGTATCTCCGTGTCCCGCGTCGGTGGCGATGCGCAGACCAAGGCCATGAAGCAGGTCGCCGGCAACCTCCGTCTGGACCTCGCTTCCTATCAGGAGCTCGCTGGCTTTACGCAGTTCGGCTCCGACCTCGACGAGGCTACTCAGAAGCAGCTGACCCACGGTGCTCGCATGACCGAGCTCCTGAAGCAGCCGCGTTACAAGCCGTTTGAGGTTGGCGAGCAGATCGTTACGCTGTTCGCTGGCAACGAGGGCTTCCTGGATGACCTGGAGATCGCCGACGTGCTGCCTTTCCGTGCCGAGCTCATCGAGTACATGGACAATGGCTTTGGTTCGCTGCTCGACAAGGTTCGCGCCAAGAAGATCGATGATGACACCAAGGCTGAGCTCTTGCGCGTCATCGGCGACTTCAAGCAGCAGTTCATGGCCAAGCACCATTCGGATGTTTCTGGATCAGAGGAGAACTAAGCCCCATGGCCAACCTTCGCGACATTAAGAAGCGAATCTCCTCGGTTACCACGACCAAGCAGATCACGCGCACGATGGAGATGGTCTCTACGGCCAAGATTCGTCGTGCCCTCGATCGCTCCAAGCAGGCCGAGCCCTATAAGGAGGCGCTGACCGACGTCATGTTGACGGTCGCCGGCGACGCCTCCTGTTCGGGCACCGATCCCATGCTGCAGAAGCATGAGAGCGTCAAGCATGGCCTGATTGTCGTTATTGCCTCGGACCGCGGCCTTGCCGGCGGTTTCAATACGACGGTGGAGCGCACGGCCGAAAAGCTCGCCGCTTCTTGGGCGAACGACGGCATCGAATGCGAGATCATCGCGTGCGGGCGTAAGCCGGCCACGTATTTCCGTGACCGCGCAAATGTTGTCATGCACTTTGAGGGCAACTCCTCTGAGCCCGATTTCAATCAGGCCCGCATGATCTCCTCTCATATCTGCGATGCGTATCGTGCCGGTGAGCTTGACCGTGTCGAGCTTGTCTACCACCACGCCAAGAACCGCGTGGATCAGGAGCTTCGCGTCGAGCATCTGTTGCCGCTCGACCCCGAGATGATCGCTATGGCCCACGGTCCGCGTAAGAACGAGACCGACGCCCCTAAGCGCATCTCGTCCACGTTCGAGTTCGTGCCCTCTCCCGAGCATGTTCTCGGCAAGCTTGTGCCGTCTTATATCCTGACGGTCATCTACCAGGCCCTGATCGATTCGGCGGCTGCCGAGCAGGGTGCACGCCGCAAGGCCATGCACTCCGCGACGGAAAACGCCACCGCGATCATCTCGACCCTTACCCGCACGTATAGTCGCGTGCGCCAGGCTTCGATCACGACCGAGATTAACGAGATCGTCGGCGGAGCCTCAGCATTGGAGGAACAGTAATGGCTAATAACACCGTAAAGCTTGCGGTCGAGGAAGCCACCAAGAAGACGACTGCCGGTGATGGTCGCATCGTGCGAATCATCGGCCCTGTCGTCGACGTCAAGTTTGACGGCGCGGTGCCCCCGATCTACAACGCGCTCACGGTCGAGGCCGAGACCCCGATCGGTCATCTGAGCACGATCCTCGAGGTCGAGAGCCAGCTTCCGGGCGGCGTCGTCCGCACGGTCGCCATGTCCTCGACCGACGGCCTGCAGCGCGGCCTCATCGCCACCGATACCGGTGAGCCCATGAAGATGCCCGTTGGTCCCAAGACGCTCGGCCGCATTTGGAACGTCATGGGCAAGCCCGTCGACGGCAAGCCCATGCCCGAGGTGGAGGAGTTCTACCCCATCCACCATGCAGCGCCCCGTTTCGACGAGCTCACCACCAAGACCGAGATCTTCGAGACCGGCATCAAGGCCGTCGACCTGCTCGAGCCCTACATCCGTGGCGGCAAGACAGGCTTGTTCGGCGGCGCCGGCGTCGGCAAGACCGTTCTGATTCAGGAGCTCATCAACAACCTCGCCCAGGAGCACGGCGGCACCTCGGTGTTCACCGGCGTCGGCGAGCGTACCCGCGAGGGCACCGACCTGTTCCTCGAGATGAGCGAGTCTGGCGTTATCGACAAGACCTGCTTGGTCTATGGCCAGATGAACGAGCCGCCCGGAGCGCGTCTGCGCATCGGTCTGGCCGGCCTTACCACCGCTGAGTATTTCCGTGATCGTGGCCAGGACGTTCTGCTGTTCATCGACAACATCTTCCGCTTCTCCCAGGCAGGTTCCGAGGTTTCCGCACTGCTGGGCCGTATGCCGTCCGCCGTTGGTTACCAGCCCACGCTGGCAACCGAGATGGGCGACCTCCAGGAGCGCATTACCTCGACCAAGACGGGCTCCATTACCTCCGTCCAGGCTGTCTACGTCCCCGCAGACGACCTGACCGACCCGGCGCCTGCCACGACGTTTACGCATCTCGATGCCACCACGGTTCTTTCGCGTAGCATTTCGTCGCTCGGCCTGTTCCCGGCTATCGACCCGCTTGCGTCTTCCTCTGACGCTCTCGATCCCTCGATCGTCGGCGAGGAGCACTACCGTGTCGCCGTCAAGGTCCAGGAGCTCCTGCAGGAGTACTCCGACCTTCAGGACATCATCGCCATTCTGGGTATGGACGAGCTGTCCGAGGAGCAGCGCCTTACGGTCAACCGTGCCCGTAAGATTCAGCAGTTCCTCTCGCAGTCCTTCCACGTCGCCGAGAAGTTCACCGGCAACCCCGGTGTCTACGTCCGCGTCGAGGATACCGTCCGCTCTTTCGCCGAGATTGTCGACGGCAAGGCCGATGACCTGCCCGAGCAGGCTTTCCGCTATGCTTCCACGATTGAGGACGTGCGCGAGCGCGCCCGCAAGATGGGGGAGAAGTAGGTTATGCGTATCCGCATCGTGTGCCCCGTGAGCTGCGCCTATGAGGGCGACGCTGCGTTTGTGTCGATTCCGTCCACGGATGGCGAGTTTGGCGTTCTGCCTGCTCACTCCAGCGAGATCTGCACGATCGACCGCGGTTACGTTCGCGTTTCCGATAAGGCCATGGGCACTGTCGACCACACGTTTGCCGTGGCCGGCGGCTATGCCCAGGTTGCGGACGATGTCGTGACCGTTCTCGCCGAGCGCGCTTGCGATTTGGCGACCGTCGATGCCGACAAGCTTAAAGCTGATATTCAAGGTTTTGAAGAGAAGCTGGGTAATTTGTCGGAGGATGATGCACGCCGCGCCTACCTCTATAATGAAATCGCATGGTGTAAGCTCAAGCTTGCCCAATAGTCAAACGATTTAGCGTTCGACCATTTGCGAACACATCATGCCCGGGATGGCCCAGCCATCCCGGGCATGCTTTTTGAAAGGGTAGACCTTGGATATTATCCGCGTTGAGGGTGGCCACGCCATCGGAGGCTCCGTGCCCGTCTCGGGCGCCAAGAACTCCGCGCTCAAACTCATGGCGGCAACGCTTCTGGCGCCGGGCAAGACGACGCTGCAGAACGTGCCCGATATTTCCGATGTCCATGTGATGGGCAAGGTGCTCAAGGGCATGGGCGCTACGATCGATGTTCTCGACGAACACACGCTCGAGATTGATACCTCTCAGGTCGATTCATGGGAGGCCCCCTACGAGCTCGTTGCCAAGATGCGCGCTTCCACCGCCGTCATGGGACCCCTGCTGGGCCGCTTCCATCGCGCCAAAATTGCCATGCCGGGCGGCTGCAACCTGGGTGCTCGCAAGATCGATATGCACATTCTTGGTCTTGAGGCCCTGGGCGTTGAGTTCGATACCGCCCACGGTTACATCAACGCTAATGCGCCCCAAGGTCTGCGCGGTACCACCGTCACGCTCGAGTTCGCCAGCGTCGGTGCGACCGAGAACCTCATCATGGCCTCTGTGCGCGCACAGGGCACCACGGTTATCGATAATGCCGCCCGCGAGCCCGAGATCGTCGATCTCGCTAACATGCTCAACGAGATGGGCGCCAAGATTGTTGGCGCCGGTACGCCCGTCGTGACTATCGAAGGCGTGGAAGAGCTCCATCCCGTTACCCATCGCGTGGTGGGCGACCGCATCGAGGCCGGTACCTTTATCGTTGCCGGTGCGTTGATGGCCGACGATCGCGGTGTCGACGTCACGGGTTTTTGCCCCATTCACTTGGGCATGGTGCTCAAGAAGATGGAGTTCATGGGTATCGACTGCGAGCGCGTCGAAGATGGCGTCCATGTGAACCGTGCCGAGCGTATCAAGCCGGTCGACATCCAGACGCTTCCGTTCCCCGGTTTCCCGACCGACATGCAGGCGCAGATTATGGTGCTCTCCGCCCTTGCCGACGGCAGTTCCGTTATTACCGAAAATATCTTCGAGAATCGCTTTATGTTTGCCTCTGAGCTGGTGCGCATGGGTGCCGACATTCGTATCGAGAGCCATCATGCCATGATTCATGGCGTTAGGGGCTTCTCGGGTGCACAGGTTACCTCGCCCGATCTGCGTGGCGGAGCGGCCCTCGTCGTAGCGGGCTTGATCGCCGACGGGACGACCGAGGTTTCGGCCATCCATCACATCAAGCGCGGCTACGAGCAGTTTGTCGAAAAGCTGCAGGCGCTCGGCGCGCATGTCGAGCATGCTTCCGTCCCCGATCCCGTCATCTACTAATACAGGTTGCCTATGTTTAATAAAAAGCCCCTCGCGGATACCACCGCCCGAAGACCCTCAACTGGTGCGCAGGCCAAGATCTACAGTCGCGATAACGTGGCTCGCTATTCCGAGCGCGCTCGTCAACGTCGTCGTAGCCACACGATTCGTCACGTCGCGCTCATTGTCGTGCTTGGTGTGCTGCTGAGTGCCACTACCGCTGCAGGCCTGTGGTTTGCCACCATTATGGGCAAGCTCGGCGATTCTAATGTCATTACCGATAATCTGCGTCGGGTTCTGGTTGACACCGATGAGGCAAAGGATCCGTTCTACGTGCTGCTTCTTGGCACCGACGGCCGTCCGGGCGAGGATACGTATCGTGCCGACTCGATTATCCTGGCACGCATCGACCCCACGCAAAAGCAGGCGACGCTCATTTCCGTTCCGCGCGACACCAAGGTCGAGTACAAGGGCGAGACCATGAAGATCAACGCCTGCCATACCGTTGGCGGCGCCGAGGCCATGGTCGAGGCGGTCAACGAGCTGTGCGGTGTTCAGATTTCCCACTATGCCGAGGTCAGCTTCGACGGTATGCAGGCGCTGATTGATTCGGTTGGCGGTATCGACATTAACGCAACCGATGATGTTGACGACCCCGAGCACCTGGATATTAAGATTACCGCTGGCCAGCAGCATATGGACGGTGCCACCGCCCTTACCTATGCCCGCTGCCGCTACACCTATGCCGACGGCGATTACACGCGCATGCGCCACCAGCGTCAGGTGCTTGGCGCCCTTGCAAACCAGATTCTCAATAACTTCGATGCCACGAAGATCTTTGGCCTGGTTAATTCGCTGTCCGATATGCTCGTAACCGATATGAGCGTTCAGGATATCGTGGCTACGGTCAACGCCATGCGCGGTATGGATGTCGACGGTATCTACTCGGCCAACCTGCCCTCGTACGCCGACGACAGCACCATGATCGACGGTGTGAGCTACGTCTTTGTCTACGAGGACGAGCTCAAGGAAATGATGGAGCGCGTCGATGCCGGCAAGGATCCCAAGGGTCCCAACACCATGGGTCTTTCCGAAGGTTCCAGCTCTACGATCGGCGACCTGAACAACAACACGTCTGACGATTACGCAAACGGTACCGCAACTTCATCGGTCAGCTCTGACGATTCCGATGACTCAGGCGATTCGAGCGATTCGGACTACTACGAAGAGCCCACCGGCGACGGCAACGGCTACGAAGCCAACTACTAGAGTTACGCGGTTTTACCAAACCGCGTAACCGCTCGACGCTGCAAGCCCGCCAGAGCGGCAATCTGCCTTTCAACTTCGGCGGCATGACCAGAAGGTCAATGCCGCCTCGTTTCAAGGCACCTTGCTCGCTCTGGCGGGTTTTCGCTGTCGGTGCCAAAACATCGGCGTAACACTTGGCACATGGGTAGTCATTGGGGACGATCTTAAACGACTGGTCAAAGGGGACACTCTTGATGCACTTGGCACTTGGGGACGTTCCTTTTGTGCCGGCAGTTTGGGACACTCCTTGCGTTAAGAGGCTGGCGTGCGTCAACCTATTCTCGTTGCAGTAAAAAAATCGCCCCGTTCTTGGTTGAGGACGGGGCAATTCGTCTTTTGGACTTGTGCAGCCAGGCTTATGCAAAGCGGGCGACGAGCTCCTGGAGCACGTCGGTCATCTTGACGAGCGAACTGACCGGGACGAACTCGTTGACGCCGTGGTAGCAATAGCCGCCGGTGGAAAGGTTGGGGCAGGGCAGACCGCGGAACGACAGCTGAGCGCCGTCGGTGCCGCCACGAATCGGCAGCACTTGGGGCTCAACGCCGCAAGCAAGGTAGGCTTCCTTGGCAACATCAATAAGCTCGGGATAGTCACGAACGATCTCGGCCATATTTCGATACTGCTGCTTAATCTCGACTGTCACGCGCTCCTCACCCAGACGCTGGTTGAGCATCGAGGCGGCGGCATCAATAAGGTCGAGTTTCTGCTGGAACTTGGCGGCGTCATGGTCGCGGATGATATAGCGCGCTGTGGCGTGATCGACGGTCGCAGATACACCCTCAAGGTGATAAAAGCCCTCGTAGCCTTCCGTATACTCCGGGCGCTGCACGTAGGGGAGCAACGCGTTGAAGTCGCAGAACAGATTGCCTGCGTTGACCATACGGCCCTTAGCGTCGCCCGGGTGGATGGACTGGCCCTCAAAGCGGACGGTCGCCTCGGCGGCGTTAAAGCACTCCCACTCCAGCTCGCCGATGGGGCCGCCGTCGACCGTGTAGGCGTACTTGCAGCCAAAGGTAGCGATATCCAACAGCTCGGCTCCGTGGCCGATTTCCTCGTCAGGGCAGAAGCAAATGCCGAGTGCGGGATGGGGCAGAGAAGGGTCCTGAGCGATACGCGCGACAAGCGACATGATCTCGGCGACGCCTGCCTTGTCGTCCGCGCCCAGCAGCGTGGTGCCATCGCTGCAGATCAGGTCCTCACCCGCGAGGTCGTTCAGGGCGGGAAGCTTGGCGGTACTCATGGCAACGGGCTTACCGTCAACCGTGCCGCAGACCAGGTCGCCGCCTTCGTAGTGTACGATGTGCGGCTTCACGCCGGCGCCCGGTGCAACTTCGGTGGTGTCGAGATGGGCGATCAGGCCCAGGGCGGGCTTGTCCTCAGCGCCCGCACTTGCGGGGATATGCGCGCAGACATAGGCGTGCTCGGTCACGTAGGCATCTTCCGCACCAAGCTCGCGCAGCTCTTCAGCCAGCACGTTGGCAAGGTCAAACTGAACGGCGCTCGAGGGTACCTGGTCGCAGTTTGCATCCTCGGACTGCGTGTTGATCTGGACGTAGCGCAAAAAGCGCTCGAGGACATCGGGGCTCGTAGTGGTGTTTTCCATAAAGACCGCTCCAATCTTGGTCGTCGTGTGCAACAAGAACTCTAGCACGGTATGCCACGGCATACCACGACGCTTGGATGGGGTAGAATCAGCCATTGAATGCAGAAGGGACGGAAGATCATGGATACGACAAATAGCTCGCGCGAACTACATCTGACGGTGGCGAACGAAGACTACTTGGAGTGCATGGTTCGCATTGAAAGCGAAGAGGGGGAAACCAACGGCGTGCGATCGGTCGACATCGCGCAGCGCCTTGGCGTCTCCAAGGCATCGGTCAATAAAGCGGTTTCGGCGCTCAAGGCATCCGAGCTTGTCGAGCAATCGCACTACGGCAAGGTGATCCTGACCGATCGCGGCCGCGAGGTTGGCACGGCTATCTGGTACCGTCATCGCCTCATCCGCACGTTTTTGGTTCAGGAGCTCGGTGTCGAATTTGAGCGAGCCGATTCCGAGGCCTGCATGATGGAGCATGCGCTATCCGAGGACACGATGAGCCGCTGGCTCGCCTATCTCGAAAAGCAGGGAATCAGCGTCGAGGAATAGCGGGATATATATGGATACGAGTTATTACAACCGCTTTGGTGCCGAGGAACTTACGCGCCGCTTGTCGAGCGAGACCTTGTTGGCGCAGGGCCCCATGGGCAGTGTTCTGTTGAGTGAGTACGATGCCGCCGACATTCCACCGGCGTTTTGGAATCTGGCAGAGCCGCAGACCGTTTCTCGTATCCATCGCTTGTATGTCGCCGCCGGCGCGCAGGTGCTCATTACCAACACCTTTCAGGCATCGAGCTATGCCCTCAAGCACGACCAGATTGCGCCGTCCGTGGCGGAGGTCAATCGCGGGGCCGTCGACGATGCCCGCCAGGCGCACCCTCAGCTGCTGCTAGGCTCGATGGGCCCGATCGGTATTGAGTGGTTTGCCGAGGACTCTGCCGAGTATCGTGAAATCCGAGGCATTGCGCGCGAACAGGCGCACGCCTTGCTCAATGCCGGCGTTGACGGTCTGCTGATCGAGACGGTGACGTCTATCCGTAATTTGCAGCCCATACTTGCCGGCGCTCGAGATGCCGCCGACGGCATGCCTGTTCTGGTGAGTTTTGTCGTTGACGATAAAGGCGACCTGTTGGGCGATGGCCTCAACATCGAGGCAGCCGTTTTGTACGCCGAAAAACACGGCGCAAACTCGGTTGGTGTTAATTGCTGTTCGCTTGCGGCCGCGAATGCGGCGGTGCCCAGGATGGTTGCATCGGCGACTACTCCCGTTACGGTGCGTCCCAACGTAGGCGATCCGGTCCAGACTCAGGATGGCCCCGTATGGCACGAGAATCCCGAAGCTTTCGCGCGCGCATGCATCGAATGGAGACATGCCGGCGCCGCAATGGTGGGCAGTTGCTGTGGAACCACGGCAATCACTACGGCAGCGATGGCCGAGGCGCTCGATATATAAAGGGCAAAACCGCTCCATACGGGGCGGTTTTTTTATTGCTTGCATGTCCTCGGCAGCATTTGCCCAAATGGTGAATGCTGGTGCCGGCAGGTTGCCGAGTGCGTGTTGCGGGTATACTTCACGCGTACCATGATCCAAACACTGTGAGGTGTCTGCGCGTGTGCGCGATAATTCATTTTGGAACTGACGGTTGGCGCGCTCGCGTCGATGAGGACTTCACTGCCGATAACGTTGCCCGTATCGCCGATGCCGTCGGCGAGTTGTGGCAAAAGACCAATCCGGGCAAAACGGTATATATAGGGTTCGACACCCGGCCCCTGGCGAGCGAGTTCGCTGAGCTTGCGGCGGGCGTGCTAGCAGCGCACGGGCTGGACGCCGTGCTCGCTTCGCGACCTGTTCCGACCCCTGCCCTTACGTGGGCGGCGGCTTATGACGGTGAGGCGTGCGGCGCGCTCATGGTGACGGGGTCCCATCATCCGCAGGGTTATCTGTGCCTCAAGATTCGCATGGGTGACGGCTCGACCGCCAACCAGGATGTCATCGAAGAGCTCGAAGAGACCATGGCTCCCGAGCCAATGGGGATCGAGGGGCAATATCGCACCGCGGATATCATTCCTGACTATATGCAGGCGGTGGCATCGTTTGTCGATGCCGAAGCCATCCGCGACGCGCACCTGCGCGTGGTTGTCGATCCCATGGGCGGCGCAGCCCAGGGCTATCTAGCCGACTTGCTGCGCGAGCTTGGCGTTGAGGTGCACGAGATTCACGCCGGGCAGGCGTCTGATCAAGAAGATATCTGCCCCGACCCCGTTGAGCCTTGGGTGGACACTTGCGAGCGCACGGTTATCGAGGACGGAGCTTGCGCTGGCCTGGTGACCGACGGCGACGCCGACCGTATCGGCGCGGTTGACGAGCGCGGCAGATATATACATCCGCATCAGATCATGGCGCTCGTTTTGGGCGACTTGGTTCAATTTCGCAATTTGGGGGGGCGCGTCGTCGTCAATCTTTCATGCTCGACGCTCGTGCGTCGCATTGCCGAGGCGCTTGGCTGCCGCGTGACCGTCAAACCAGTCGGTTTCAAATATATAGCGGCGGAGATGAAGAAGGGCGGCGTCCTCATGGGCGGCGAAGAAGCCGGTGGTATCGGCATCGCCGCGCATATGCCCGAGCGCGATGGAATCCTCGCCTGTCTGATTCTGTGTGAGCTTATGGCAAAGACGGACGCGCCTTTGGGCGTTCTGGTCGACCAACTCGAGGACAGTTTTGGTAAGACGAGTTACGGTCGACGCGATTTGCGCCTTGAGGCCGAAGATGCCGAAACGTTACGAACCCTGCTGCCGGGTGTAAACCCCAAGTCGATTTGTGGCAAGGTGCCGCAAAACGTTAGTCATATGGACGGCTTGCGTCTGTCATTTGAGGATGACACGTGGCTGCTGGTCCGTCCTAGTGGGACCGAACCAGTGGTGCGCGTCTACGCCGAGGGGTTCTCGGTGGAAGAACGTGATGAGTTGCTCGATGCTGGCTGTGCTTTAGCTAGGGGGACGTATCCGCTTTAACCATGAGACTGCCTTATATAAAGAGATGCTCGGCGAGCGGTAGGTAACGGCTGGCAAACGTTAGTCGGATCACAAGATGTGTAGGAAATGTGTACGCCCAGATTCCCGCCCCCGGGGCCCCTCCGGTCTGGCAATATATCTCCTTGCCGCGCGGCCCGGTCGAACCGGATGGA
>CATYJA010000004.1:0-51282 GCA_958407545.1 uncultured Collinsella sp.
TGCGGGAGCGAGCCATCAGCTCAATGTGTTCGGCTGAGATCGGAAATCAACCCGATGAGTTCGACTGTGCGGAGCATCTCGCGCTGACGGCATCCGCGACCGTCGACCGAAGCCTCACCCATCTGGTTATCGTAAGGGTCCTCGCGCATGCCGTCGAAAGAGGGCTCAAACTCTGCCTGGAATCGATTGTTGGCCACCATACGCCACGGGTCGAGATTGCCAAAGTAGTGACGACGACGCCACTCCTCCCCCATCCTGCGTGCCGAGGAACCAAACGATACGTCGGCGTTAAGCCAACCGGTCTGTGGCGTATAGAACTCAGCCCAATCGTGCGGCCCCACCGAATCGGGCGCAACATACAGGCCGCTCTGCCAACGGGCAGGCACCCCCGCGATGCGGCACATGGTGATAAACGTGAGCGCCATAACGCCGCAATCGCCGCGGAGCGAATGCGCACAGTCGTCGGCAATAGATCCCAAAAGCAGGTACGGTGGCTGATAGCGATAGTCGATATGCTGTGTCAGGTAATCATAGATAGCACGAGCGCGATCGAGCGGATCCTCGAGTCCGTCAGCAACACCGGCCGTCAGCTGCTGCAGATACGGCGTGAATGCAATGTGCGGACGGTCCTCGGAAATATCCTCGGACAGCGGCGCGTCCATACACGGATGCGCCGGAAGCGCACCCCCATAGATATCGCGATAAGCGGCATCGATGTGATAACGATAGGTCACCGAGAATGAGCGCTCACTCGAAGAAGACCACGAGGCGGTACGCGCCGAAGCGTTCGCGGGAGCAACAGTACCCTCCGGCGTCATGTCGAGAATCTCGACCCGAGACTGCTGACGGCAGGCAGCCGCGACGGGAAGCCAAGCGCAAACGGTCTCCCCCTCTAGAGCGCCGGGGACAGACAAGGACGCCTGAAGCGTAATAACGCGAGTCAATCCGTTTTGCGACTCCATCTCCTTGAGCATCTCGTTGCGCAGTGCTATTCCGTCCGTAGAATCGGGACGCATGCCGGGGACCTCTTTGGGATATACGCGAAGCGAATCGAGGAAGTTGTCGAGAACGAACAGCTCGCCGTCGATAAAGCGCCAGTCAATACGCTTACGGTCAATCAGATCGTCAAACTGCTCCTCGGTAAACTCAGGCCACTCCTCGCGAATCATCGCAATAGCTCGATCGCGCGACACCGAAAAATGAAGCGACGTCTCAAGCATGCGATACCGCTCGGCACGAACGCAGGCAGCAAGCGAGGGATCGGGATCTTGGGCAAGTAGGCGGTCGCAAGCCTCAATAGCCTGCGAAAGATACCCCGCGTCCTTTAAACGCAGGATCTCGGGTGGCAAGCCAATATCTAGAAAACAGAAGTCATCATTGCAAACATCAACAGAGCAACCAACCGGCCCCTCGTCAATAACCTTCCCATCCGAAGGCAGCACATTAATAACAGCCATGCCAAACTCCAAGTCATTAGAACTCTTGAAGTCCATTGTAGCGAGATAAAAAAGAAAGCCCCAACAAGGGAGCCATCAACACCGCCGAGCGGTAGTCAAAAAATGAATTCAGCCCAGTAACCCTGTAGCGAGTTAACAAAGGAGGCCCCGTTCACCCGGAGCTGATTCCGTCGCGCGACTTCTGGCGAAGCCAGTAGCCACCTTAATTCAGACTCGTAACCCTGCGGCGTTAAACGAAGGAAGCCCCGTCTCCCGGAACTGTTTCCTTGGCGCGACTTCTGGCGAAGCCAGGTGAGCGCAAAGGAAACAGTGTAGGGAGACGGGGCTTCCGGTGGGAAGTTTAGCGACGCTTACGCCTTGTTGACGGAGCCAAACTCCTCCATGAGCTCCTTGGTGCGGGCAACGATGTTGTCGCGACCAGGCTTGAGGAGCTTGCGGGGGTCAAAGCCCTTGCCCTGCTGATCCTTACCGGCCTCGATGTACTCGCGAACACCCTTGGCGAAGACGAGCTGCAGATCGGTGTTGACGTTGATCTTGGAGATACCCAGGGAGATGGCCTTCTTGATCTGATCCTCGGGGATGCCGGTGCCGCCGTGCAGGACGAGGGGCAGGTCGCCGGTCTGAGCCTTGATCTCGCCCAGGCGCTCGAAGGAAAGGCCAGCCCAGTCGGCAGGGTACACGCCGTGGATGTTGCCGATACCGCAGGCGAGGAAGTCGACGCCCAGGTCAGCAATCTGCTTGCACTCAGCAGGATCAGCGAGCTCGCCGCTGGAGGTCACGCCGTCCTCGGTGCCGCCGATGCCGCCGACCTCGGCCTCGATGGACATGCCCTTGGAGTGGGCAAGCTCAACGAGCTCCTTGGTGCGGTCGAGGTTAAGCTGGAAGGTCTCCTCGTGAGAGCCGTCATACATGATGGACGTAAAGCCGGCCTCGATGCACTTGAAGCAGTCCTCGTAAGAACCGTGATCGAGGTGAAGGGCGACGGGAACGGTAACGCCCGTGGCCTCGACGGCAGCCTTGACCATGTCGGCGCAGACCTTGAAACCGCCCATCCACTTAGCGGCACCAGCGGTGCACTGAAGGATCAGCGGAGACTTGGCCTCCTCGGCGGCCTGGAGAATAGCCAGGGTCCACTCGAGGTTGTTGGTGTTGAAGGCACCGAGACCGTACTTGCCGGCCTCGGCCTTCTTGAGCATGTCTGCTGCGTTGACGAGCATAAAAGAAACCTCCTGTAAGGTTGCTCCGATAACGCCTGAGATTTTACCACGACATACCCGAGCATAAACGTTCGTTTGCTCACGAATACCATCCGATTGGACAAATTTTGACCGTTTGCCCCACAGAATCGACCCACTGGGGAAAATAGCTTGACGATTGAGTGGTCTTCGTGGTTCGAAAGACGGCTTCGAGCCTACATCTGCATAAACGGGTTCTGCATAAGTTCGCGCGCCATCGTGGTCGAATCGCCATGGCCCGTCAAGCAAACGGTATCGGGCGGAAGCGTCTTGGCAAGTTTGGAAAGCGAGCGCATAATCGCCGCCTCGTCACCGCCGGAAAGATCGGTACGACCGTGGCTGCCCGGGAAAAGCGTGTCGCCCACAAAGGCGATGTTCCCCTGCTCGGTCGCGGCGAACAGGACAATGCCGCCCGGCGTATGCCCCGGCGTCTCGATCACCTGCAGGCAGACGTCGCCCACCTCGATTGTATCGCCCTCGGCAAGCAAGCGCGTCGGCTCACCCGGATCGGGCGTCTCGATGTCCCACATGGCGCGCTGCTCCTCGATATTTGCGCGAGGTACCGTCACGTCCTTAGCGCACAACTCATATAGTGCGCTGTCGCCAACGACAGCTCGAACCCCGGCAACCCCGCCAACATGGTCGGCATGACCGTGCGTGCAGACAGAGCCGAGTACGCGCACCTCGGGATGCGCGGTGTGGATATGCTCCACAAGACGCTCGCCCTCCCACGCCGGATCGACGATTAAGCACTCGTCATTCGAAATCACGGCGTAGCTGTTGGTCTGAATCGGGCCGTTGACGAGCGCCTCAATCGAAGCCGCGCCTCGGGGTGTCAGGTCCAAAGTCATATCGCCCATGCGCATACCCTCCTTCTAAAATACGTTCGAGGCACCAAACGATGCCTCGAACGTAACCAATATCTATGATGCTGAGAGGCTCTCGCACCTACACACGGCGCTTGAGTTGCGCTCCGCCCTCGCCGGGCATAAGACGGCGAGCGTCGTAGACCGAATCGACACTGCTGATGGAAGCCAGCAGCGGATCCAGACCACTCGCGTCCGAGATCTCGACCATAAAGCGCAGAGTTGCAATACCCTCGCGGTTGGTCGACGTGGCGGCAGAAAGGATGTTGCCGCCCGCATCGCCAATGGCAATGGTGACATCCTTGAGCAGGCCCATGCGGTCCAGGCACTCGACCACGATCTCGACCTGGAAGAGGGTATCGGCAGCGCCGTCCCACTCCACATCAATCATGCGCTCGGGATGTTCCATAAGACCCTTGACGTTAGGGCAGTTGGCGCGATGCACCGAAACGCCACGACCACGCGTGATGAAGCCGACGATGTCGTCGCCCGTCACGGGGTTGCAGCAATGAGCCAGACGGACCAGCAGGCCGCTGTTGCTCTCGCCCTTGACGATAATGCCGTTACTGGCGCTCTTGCCGCGCTTTTGCGGCTTGCGGTTGGAGCCGCGAGCGGGCTGCTTCACGACCTCGGCGATAGCCTCGGCCTTGGTGAGCTGTTCCTCGGGCTTGGGGTCCAAGATTTGCTCGACCTTATTGCCCACAGCGCGCGGGGCAACCTTGCCGGCGCCGACGGCGGCAAACAGGTCCTCGAGCTGCTTGAAGTTAAACTGCTCCGCCACGGCGTTGAGCGCACGCGTCGAACGCGGCGTAGAAATGCCATAGCCACGCTTACGCAGGTCCTTGGCCAGCATATCGCGACCAGCAGCAGCGTCGTCGTCCTTGGTCGCAGCGGCAAAATAGCGGCGGATCTTTGACTTGGCGGAAGGTGTCTTAACGATCTTGAGCCAATCACGCGACGGCTTGGAACTCTTGTTGGTCAGGATCTCGACACGGTCACCCGTCTTAATCTCGTGCGTGAGCGGAGCCACCGCACCGTTGATTTTGGCGCCGACGCAATGGTTTCCCACCTCGGTGTGAACGGCATAGGCAAAGTCGAGCGGCGTGGAGCCGGCACGAAGCGCCATGACCTCGCCTTTGGGCGTGAAGACAAAGATCTCCTGATCGAACAGATCGACCTTCAGCGAGTGAAGGTATTCCTTGGCATCGGTGATCTCGTCGGAAGCCGCCCAATCGAGCGAATGCTTGAGCCAGTTGATCTGGTCGTCCAAACGTTGAGCGTCATTGGTCTTGGAAGCAGACGATCCGCCCGACTTCTTATATAGCCAGTGGGCGGCAATGCCGTACTCGGCCTGCTCATGCATCTCGTAGGTTCGAATCTGAATCTCGAGCGGACGAGCCGTAGGGCCGATGACCGTCGTGTGGAGCGACTGGTAGTTATTGACCTTAGGCATGGCGATATAGTCTTTAAAGCGACCAGGCATGGGGTGCCACAGCGTATGCACCGCACCGAGCGTGGAGTAGCAATCGCGCACCGAATGGGTAATAACGCGCAGCGCCACCAGGTCGTAGATCTCGGAGAACTCCTTGCCCTTGCGCTTCATCTTTTGGTAGATGGACCAATAGTGCTTGGAGCGACCGTTGATCTGGAAGTCCTCCAGACCAATGCGGTTGAGCTCATCGGTAAGCGTCTTGATGGTCTCGGCAAGGTAGCGTTCGCGGACCTCGCGCGACTCAGCTACCATACGCGCGATGCGCTGGTAGGCATCGGGCTCCAGGTAGAAGAAGGACAGGTCCTCGAGCTCCCACTTAATAGAGCTCATGCCCAGGCGGTCGGCCAAGGGCGCGTACACGTCCATGGTCTCGCGAGCCTTAAACAGGCGACGATCCTCGCGCAGGGCTGCCAGCGTTCGCATGTTGTGCAGACGATCGGCAAGTTTAACGATGATGACGCGGATGTCCTTGGACATGGCGAGGAACATCTTGCGCAGCGTGAGCGCCTGCTTCTCGTCCATGCTGTCGACTTCGATGTTGGTGAGCTTGGTCACGCCATCGACGAGCTCGGCCACCGTATCGCCAAACAGGCCGGAAACATCGGTGAGCGAGGTCTCGGTATCCTCGACGGTATCGTGCAGCAGCGCGGCGCACACCACATCGCAGTCCATCTTGAGATCGGCCAAAATGATGGCAACCTCGACGGGATGGTTAATGTACATCTCGCCCGAGCGGCGCTTTTGGTTGCAGTGCTTCTCGGCGGCAAAGCAGTAGGCCTGCTCAACCTTAGAAAAGTCGTCCTCATTCATATATTTGAGGCACAGGCGCTCCAGCTTGTCGTAGCTGTCCGCCATAATCTCGGGCGGCAGCTCATCGGCATGCTTATAGTGCTCCATCTCCGAAAACGGCTGGAGGGTGGAATCATGGGCGGTACGGGCTGCGGCATCCATCGAGGTCCCCTTCCCCTAGGCCCGCGGTACGATCGGGCGGTTAACTTTGGCTAGCATATCAGAAGCGCACGAATCGAGCGCCCAGCTCCGGAAAGCCGAAAACTCCATGCGCGAGCGCAAGCCCTCCAAATAGCGAATTGACCTGCTCAATTGCACGCGGCCGGGGTTTTCGGCCATCGCGATGCGACGAGTGTCGTCAAACCCCGAAACTCGACAGAAACCAAGCTCTTCGAAGATTCCCAGGCCGCTTTCCACCGAACGCTCGTCGACCGGCGTGCGAGCATCGATGGCAAGGCACATCTGCGCGATGTCGATATCGCTCGCACTAAAGGAATCGTCCCCGGTTTTGCCGCGGTTGGAACGCCACATGGTCTGCAGCGCGCGATAGAGCGTGACGAGCTCGTCGCGCTCGGGCGCATAGCAGTCGAGCAGGCGCTCGTTAATGCGGGCGTCGCGCGACGAATAGAGCAGATGGATCACGGCGGGCTGGCCATCGCGGCCGGCACGTCCGCTCATCTGGTTGAACTCGATGGCGCCAAACGGCATGTGGTAGAGCACGACATGGCGGATATCGGGCAGGTTGACACCCTCGCCAAAGGCGGAGGTCGAAACGATGCAGCTGAGGCTTCCGTCTCGGAATGCTTCCTCCACGCGACGGCGATCGGAACGCGCAAGCCCCGCGTTATAGAACGCGATATGGGTTGCGCAATCGGGCACACGCTTGCGCAACGTCTTGGCGAGCGCCACGGACTGGTCGCGCGAATTGACGTAGATGACGGTCTTTTCCCCCGTCGCCACAATCGACACCAAACGGTTCTCGCGACTTGCAAGATCACGGTCGTCCTCGAGCCGCAGGTTCTCGCGCACCGTCTCGTCGACCACCGTGCGAGTGATCGGCAGCATGCGGGCAAGCTCGGCCACGACCGGAGCCGTCGCGGTGGCCGTCGCAGCCATAACGACCGGGTCGCCCAGTGCTTTGAGGATATCGGGCATGTCGAGATAGGCGCTGCGGTCGCCGCCCTTGGCAAGGCCGGCGTGGTGCGCCTCGTCGATAACGACAAAGCCGATGCGGCCCGAACGCGCGAAACGGTCACGGTGGATAGATAGGAACTCGGGCGTCGTGAGCACGATACCGGTGCGGCCCGAAGCTAGGCCGGCGAACACGTCATCGCGTGCGGCCTCCACGGTCTCGCCGGTCAGCACGCCAACGCCAATACCGAGCGCTGCCATCGTCGACGAGAGGTGATAGGCCTGGTCGGCAACGAGCGCACGCAGCGGATAGACAAAGATGCTCGAACGTCCGCGAAGCACCGCCTCACGCGCGGCATGCACATGGAAGATGAGCGACTTGCCGCGCCCCGTTCCCATAACGGCCAGAACACTTTGGTGATCGGCCAGGGCATCGAGCGCCTCGACCTGCGCGCGGTGCGGCTGGTTCGAGCCGATAAAGCTATGGATAAGCGAGCGCGTGAGCTCGGTATAAGAAAGCTGGGCGAGCGTCTCGCGTTTACGCGACTCCAGGCGCAGGCCAGAATCCGCCGGTTGCACGCCGCGGCGAAGTTCACATGCCGGATCGTCGACGCTGGGCGCCGTGGTATCGCGGACCAAAACATCCTTGATCATGAGCTTTGGCTTCACACGTCCCTGCCAATGCTCGGCCACGGCCTCGAACACCAAGTCGACGGCGCTGTCGCAATTGATGAGCCTATCGATCTGCGGCACGCGGAACATAATGGCCGGCACACTCGCGGCGCCATCGGTCGCCACAAAGCGCATGTGCTCGCCGGTTTTGCCCACCACGGCGCGATCGCACATCGTCACGCCCTCGGCGGCCAGCAGCGGCACCTTGTTGCCCTGGCCAAACGGCTCAAGACGGGAAATCTGCTCTATAGTCTCGATATTCAGCTCGGAAAGGTCGACCGTGGCGGCAACCTCGTCGATGTCTTCAAAGTCCTCGGCGGGAAGCTCGGACAACACGGCGGAAAGGCGACGACGGAATTCATCGAGCTTGGATGCCTCGATGGTCACACCCACCGCACCGGCATGTCCGCCGCGACGAATCAGCAGGTCGGAACAGCGCTCGACGGCGTCAAACAGGTTAACTTTGCCCACCGAGCGACCAGAACCGCGCGCGATACCGTCCTCGATCGAGAACAGCAGCGCCGGCACGTGATAGCGGTTGGTCAGACGGCTTGCCACGATGCCCTTGACACCCTCGTGCCAGCCTTCGCCGCCCACGACGATCGCGCGTCCGCCGTCATAGGTCTCCTCGACCTTTGCCATGGCATCGCGCGTGAGCTCCGCCTCGATCTCACGGCGCTGGCGGTTGATTTCCTCGAGCTCAGCCGCCAGTGCGCTTGCTTCGATGGGATCGCGGGCAAGCAGCAGGTCGAGCGCCAGCTTGGGATCAGCCATGCGACCGGCAGCGTTTAAGCGGGGAATGAGCGAGAACGACAGGCCATCCGCCGTAATGCTCGAAAGGTCCGCCTTGGCGAGCGCGGCAAGCGCGATATAGCCGGGGCGAGCGGTTACGCGCATCTGCTGGATGCCCTCGGCAACCAGCGCGCGGTTCTCGGGCGTGAGCGGCATCATGTCGGACACGGTGCCCAGCGCCGCGACCTCGATTAGCGAACGCCAATACGACGGCTTGCCCAGGCGCTCACCCAGGACTTGCACCAGCTTGAGCGCCACACCAGCACCGGCAAGCTCACGCGAGGGGCCCTCGTCTTCGAGCTTGGGGTCGGTCAGGGGCACACCCTGCGGCACCTGGTCGGAGGGCTCGTGATGGTCCGTGACCACCAAATCGATCCCCAGGCTCTCCAGATAGGAAACCTCTTCCTTGGCGGCAATGCCGTTATCGACGGTCACGATCAGCTGGGGGCGAGCGAGCTCGTTAACGCGGTCGAGTGCCGCGCGCGAAAGACCGTAGCCCTCATCAAAGCGATGCGGAATAAACGGCGTGACATCGGCGCCAAACGTGCGCAGCGCCTCGGTCAACAGGCAGGTCGACGTAATACCGTCAACGTCAAAATCGCCAAAGACTGCAATGTGCTCGTGGTTGCGAATAGCACGCTCGACGCGGTCGGCAACGACCGACATGCCCGGGATAATGAGTGGATCGGCCCAGTCGCGATCGAGCGAAGGCGTCAAAAACAATTGGCCCTCTTTGATGGAGCCAATGCCGTGCGCGACCATAATGCGCGCCACCAGCCCGGGAATGCCCAGACCAGCCGAAAGCTCCTTTTCGAGCTCGGGGTTTTGCTGAGCGACCGCCCAGCGATGCGTCGTCTTAAGCGATGACATAGGCACCCACCCCCGATAGGGGCAGGTCGCCGCGATACCTCTCACGGTTCATAGCGATGAGTCCTCTGTGTATGCCCGCTTCGGCAGGCAGATCTGTTGAACGGATTTATTATACCGTGCGGCGCGGACGCAAATCGCCGCAGCACGCCGCGGTTTCGGTAAACGATGCCGGTAATAGCCTCGAAATAATCGAGCGTTTCAGCCGCACGGACGCATACGAACGTCTAGCATATCCATACAAACGAGTTCGCGGATAAAGGGAGTCACGGGACATATGAAGCAATGGACTGGACTGGGAAAGTTCCTCGCGGGGCATATGCAGGTCATCGTTCCGATTTGCGTGGCGCTCGGCGTGCTCTTTCCCCAGCAGATTGGCGTGCTCAAGCCCATTGTTCCCGCCCTCTTCGCCTTTATGACGTTTCAGGGTGCGCTCAGCAACACCTTCCACCAGGTAGCCGAGGTGTTCCGCCGTCCCCTGCACCTGATTTTGGCACTGCTCGTCTCGGCGGCGCTTATTCCCATCGCGGCCTATGCCATGGGATCGTTATTCTTTGGCTCCAATCCCAACCTTGTCTGCGGCATCGTGCTCGAGTACAGCGTACCCGTGGCGGTCACTGCCTTTATGTGGATTAGCATGTTCGGCGGCAACGGCCCGCTCGCGCTCACCATCATCCTGACGTCCTCGGTTATCTCCCCTGTGACGATTCCGCTCACGCTCAAGCTCCTGCTGGGCGCCACCGTCTCGATCGATGTGCCGAGCATGATGCAAGACATGGCCTTTATGATCGCCATCCCCGCCGTGCTCGGCATCGTGATCAACGAGCTCACGCGCGGATGGGGGCACGAAAAACTCTCCCCCGTGCTCTCGCCCGCCTGCAAATTCATGATGATGGGCGTTATCGCCTCCAACTCCACCGCCATGAGCGAGTACGTGCTGCACATGAACGCGGTGCGCTTGGAAGTCGCCCTCTTTATTTTGGTCTTCGCCATCAGTGGCTTTGTCTTCGGTTTTCTGGTTGCCCATACGCTGCATCTGCCATATAGCGAGACGACCACCATGTGCTTTACCTGCGGCATGCGTAACATCTCTTCGGGCGCCGTCATCGCCACGCAGTACTTTCCGGGCGAAGTCGTGTTTCCCGTCATGTGCGGAACGCTGTTTCAGCAGGTACTCGCCTCGCTTATCGGGCATCTCTTTGAGCGTCTGACCGGCGAGGAGCGCGCCGCCCAGCGCAAGCGCGTCGAAGCCGGCCGCGACGCCATGGCACGCTAGACTGTCCGCATTACGCGGGTGTTAGTCTTGCTATACGAGCGTTTCCAGATGCGCACGCAGGCGCTCAGCATCGATATCGAGCGTTGTCTCAGCATTGACCTGGGCCAAACGATAGCCGACAAAGTAGGGCGAAACCACCCAACGTGGCAGCGCCTTGGCAATGGTCCGACCGCCCAGGTGATAGAAGAACAGGTTGTACGACTCTGCGCGACCACCGTGGTGCTCGTTCAGGATATAGCGCAGAGCTACCTGGATCGCATCGGCGAAGAGATCCGCCTCGGCTTGGTCTCTCGTGTCATCGCTGGCAGCGATTCCCTGCGGGGCTGAAACGTTGATCTCAAAGAACCCCATGATCGGTTCGGTTGAGATGTCGACCGAGATTCTCCCCTGTTGCCAGACACTGATGCCTTCAAAGTTGGCTGAGGCCAGCGCCGCATAGCCGTCCTCCTGTTCCAAGCCCACAATCTGCATGTGTGGATGGACGAGGCTGCCGCCCGAAAGCGGGCCTTTGTTCTTGTACATGAGCACACTGCAGTACTGTTGGGAATCGATCATCTGCTGCCAACAGCCCAGGGCAAACCGCATCACATGATGCAGCTCATCCGGTTCATAGGTCACCAGGTCGGCGTCGTGATTGGCAGACTCGATCAATACGGTCTGACGTGTGGCCCGCAATGTCTTGAACTTATTCTCGAGCCAGATGCAGTCACCATCGCGCTGGATGATGTTGGCAAGCCCCTCCGTGTCGCAAAAGGGGCACGCGGTGCCAGGGCGACGATTATCGTCGGGCTTACCGCTCGCCTGCTGGACATCGAATACAAGTGCCACGGGCTACACCTCCAGCGGCACAATCTTGGTGCCATGGAGCTCGGAGACGCCCAGTGCCGCCGCCACGGTATCGCGGTTGACCGTGGAAATGCCGCCGCCGGGAAGGATGGTCAAGCGGTCGCCCGCATACTCGATCAAGCGGGCCAGGTTTTCGAAGTTGTCCTCGATCGGCGTACCGGCAGCGCCACCATGCGTCAGGATGCGTGTGATGCCGCAGTCGGCGAGTATGTCAATCGCGTCGAGCTGAGCCTCGGGCGAGAGCTGATCAAACGCCATGTGGAAGGTGATGTCGATGGGTTCACGCTTGCATTCCTCGGTCGCGCAGCCCGCGGCCATCACGAGGGCGCCCAACGTAAGCTCGTCGAGTGCCCATCCGCCAGCGCAGGGCTTGCAGCAGCCAAAGGCCAAGCCGTCAACGCCGGCGCTCACGGCAAGGCCCAGGTCCATCTCCATCATACGCAACTCGTCCTGGTTGTAGTGAAAGTCGCCGCCACGCGGGCGAATCATGCACATCACCCGTGCATCGTGCTCGTGGGCATAGTTGGTCGTAGCGCTGATAACGCCGGCCGAAGGCGTGGTGCCACCAACGGCAAGGTTATCGCACAGCTCGATGCGCTTTGCACCGGCATCGATAGCTGCCGGCACCCGCTCAAAGTTCTCGGCACAAAACTCATACAGCATAGATAGACCCCCAAAGACAGCAGATGTTTTCCGACGGGCATTGTCACACATCCCCATGAAGTTGCGGTGGAATAGGGACTCTTTTGGCCTCTGGAGCCCGTATTCAGTCCCTATTTCACCGCAACTAAAAAGGGGCACTGACTGAGATAGTCAGCGCCCCTTTTGTTAGGTGGGTTAGCCTCCGAGGTAGGCTTTGCGGACGTTATCGTCGTGCAGGAGCTCTTGGCCGGTACCGGTCATGGTGATCTTGCCGGTCTCGAGCACGTAGCCGCGCGTGGCGATGGAAAGCGCCATCTGCGCGTTTTGCTCAACCAGAAGCACCGTGGTGCCGGCCTTGTGCAGGTCCTCGACAATCTGGAAGATCTGTTCGATCAGAATCGGTGCCAGACCCATGGAAGGTTCGTCGAGCATAAGCAGTTTGGGGTTACTCATAAGGGCGCGCCCCATAACGAGCATCTGCTGCTCGCCGCCCGAAAGGGTGCCGGCGACCTGGCGACGACGCTCCTTCAGGCGCGGGAACTGCTCGTAGACGCGCTCCAGGCCCGGAGCCACCGTGGACTTGGGCTGCGTGTAGGCGCCCATCTCCAAGTTCTCCTCGACCGTCATCTGCAAAAAGGCACGACGGCCCTCGGGGACCTGAGCCAGGCCCTTGCCCACCAGCTTGTCGGCAGGCGTATGGGTAATGTCCTCGCCCATAAACTTGATGGAGCCGGTCTTGGAGCGCAGCAGGCCCGAGACAGTCTTGAGCGTTGTGGACTTGCCGGCACCGTTCGCACCGATCAGGGCCACGATCTCGCCCTCGTTGACGTTAAAGGAGATGTCCTTGATGGCGTGGATAGCGCCGTACCAGACGTTGATGTTGTAGACGGAAAGCATCGGCTCTGCCATTTAGTTCTCCCCCTTATCCTGCTTGCCCAGATACGCCTCGATAACGGCGTCGTTGTTCTGGATCTCCTCGGCCGTGCCCTTGGCGATGACCTTGCCAAAGTTAAGCACGCAGATACCCTCGCATATATTCATGACGAGCGACATGTCGTGCTCGATAAGCATGATGGCGATGCCGAAGGTGTCGCGAATCTTAACGATGTTCTCCATGAGCTCCGCGGTCTCGGACGGGTTCATGCCGGCGGCAGGCTCGTCGAGCAGCAGCAGCTTGGGGTTGGTGGCAAGCGCGCGGACGATTTCCAGACGACGCTGAGCGCCGTAAGGCAGCGATCCGGCCTGCTCGTTTGCCAGGTGCTCCATGTCAAAAATGGACAGTAGCTCCATGGCGCGCTCGTGGGCGGCCTTCTCGTGCTTCCAATACGTCGGCAGGCGCAGCACGCCCTCAAAGCCGGAGTAGCGCTCCTGGTTGTGCAGGCCGACCTTAACGTTGTCCTCCACCGTCATGGTGTTGAACAGGCGAATGTTCTGGAACGTACGGGCAATACCCATGCGGTTGACCTGGTAGACCGACTTGCCCGAGGTGTCCTCACCATCGAGCAGGATGGTGCCGTGCGTAGGCTGGTACACCTTGGTGAGCAGGTTGAAGACCGTGGTCTTGCCGGCACCGTTGGGGCCGATGAGACCGGCGATCTCGGTCTTGCCGATAGTCAGGCTAAAGTCATCGACTGCCTTAAGGCCACCGAACTCAATGCCCAGGTGGATGCACTCGAGTGCCGGGCGCTCGCCCAGGTCACGGTCGGGAACGATGGCGCCAGAAGGATACGGGACCATCTTGCCCTTGTTGAACTCAAATTTACTGGGCATCGGCTGCCACCTCCTTCTTGGAAGCAAAGCGGTCCTTGACGCGACCGAAGAACGCCTTGAGCTGCGGGTTGTTGGTAAAGATCATGACCAGGATCAACACGATGGCGTAGATGAGCATGCGGTAGTCCGAGAACTGACGGAGCAGCTCGGGAAGCACCGTGAGCAACGCCGCCGCGATGACGGAACCGCGCATGTTGCCCAGGCCGCCCAGGACCACGAACACCAGAATGAGGATCGACGTGTTGAAGTCGAACTTGGTGGCGGAGAGCTGCGAGAAGTTACCGCCGAAGAGAGCTCCGGCAGCACCGGCGAGGGCAGCGGAAACCACGAAGGCGATCATGCGGTACTCCGTGACGGAGATGCCTACGGACTCGGCTGCAATCTTGTTATCGCGCACGGCCATAATGGCACGGCCGGTACGGCTGCGGACCAGGTTGAGCACGATCACGAGTGTGACCATGACCAGGATGGCACCGGCGAGGAAGGTCGAGTACGTCGACACGCCCGAGGCGCCCTGGGCGCCCTTGATGATGGCGGTGCCGTCCTCGAGCAGGTGCAGGTCGTCGATCGTAGAGTTGCCCGTGATGTTAAAAATCACGTGCAGGCCGCGGGAGTCGACGCCCACAATGAGGCAGGTGACGATCTCTTTGATGATCTCGCCAAAAGCCAGGGTCACGATGGCCAGATAGTCGCCGCTCAGGCGCAGGACCGGGATACCAATCAAGAAGCCCAAGATGGCAGCGGCGATAGCGCCGACCACAATGCTGATGATCAGACGCATCGGATCGGACGGAACGGCGCTCTCCAGCGCGACGGCGGTGACGATGCCCGTGTAGGCACCGACGCTCATAAAGCCCGCGTGGCCCAGCGACAAGTCGCCCGCGATGCCGACGACGAGGTTGAGGGAAATGGCCATGACGATATAGGCCGTGATGGGAACCAGCTGACCGGCGATCATGCGCGGAATCATGTGGTTAGACTGCATAAAGAACACGATGGCGAAGGCCACGATGCACATGGCGTACGTGACAAAGTCGTGACGCGTCTGCTTGTCTTTAAGAAACTTCATAACGCTCACCTACACCTTCTCGGGGACGTACTTGCCCAAGAGGCCGGCAGGCTTGACGAGCAGGACGATGATCAAAACACCAAAGACGATGGAGTTGGCAAGGCTCGTGGAAATGTAAGCCTGCGCCATCGCCTCGATGATGCCGATGAGAATGCCACCGACAAAGGCACCGGGGATGGAGCCGATGCCGCCGAAGACGGCGGCGTCGAAGGCCTTGATGCCAGGCATGGCACCCGTCGTGGGCTGCAGCACCGGCGAGTAGGAGCACAGGAGCACGCCGGCGATGGCGGCAAGCGCCGAGCCGATGGCAAACGTCATCGAGATGGTGCGGTTGACGTTGATGCCCATGAGCTGAGCGGCGGCCTTGTCCTCGGACACGGCGCGCATGGCCTTGCCCATCTTGGTCTTACCTGTAAAGAACATCAGGCCGGCCATGATAACCAGGCAGGCGACGATGGTGACGAGCGAGACGGCGCTTACGTTGAACTTGGCCAAGAACTCCGGCACCTGGAAGGTGACGAGCGAAGTGAAGTTCTTGGGCGTGGCGCCCCACAGAAGCTGCGCGGCGTTCTGCAGGAAGTAAGACACGCCGATAGCCGTGATCAGAACGGCCAGCGGGCCTGCTTGGCGCAGCGGCTTATAGGCCAGACCCTCGATGAGAACGCCGAGAACCGTGCAGACCACACAAGAGAGAACTACAGATGCCCAGCCCGGGAGGCCGAGATACGACGTGGCGCAGAACGAGACATAGGCACCGACCATGATGACGTCGCCGTGAGCGAAGTTGAGCATCTTGGCGATACCGTAAACCATGGTGTAGCCCAACGCGATGATGGCATAGACGCTGCCCATGGACAGGCCGTTGACCAGGTATTGGATAAAGACCGTCATGTTCCACATCCCCCTTTCGAATAGGTTTCCAGTTGATGTATGAAACAGGGACGTTACATCGTCCCTAGATACCAAGCAAGCAGGGAAGGCCAAAACCTCCCCTGCTTGGGATCAAAAACCGCTCTATGTAAGGCGGCCAATTAGGCCTGTACGTACTTGCCGTCGGTGATGACGTACGCCGTGGGCTCCTTCTGGACCTGGCCCTTATCGTTCCAGGTGAGCTTGCCGGTCAGACCGTCAACGGTAATCTTGAGCATAGCCTTGGACAGCTTCTCGGCGGCCTCGGTCGGGTCGGCGTCGACACCAAGACCGGCCTCCTTGAGGGCCTCGGCCACCGCGTGCACGCCGTCGTAGGCGTCGGCGGCAAACTGGTCGGGGGTATCGCCGTACTTATCCTTGTAAGCGTTGACGAAGTCGGCGTTCTTCTCGTCGTCGGCGGAGAACGGGGTCATGAGCAGCAGACCCTCGGCAAGAGAGGTATCGAAGCCCTCAACGCCCAGGATGCCGTCCATGCCGTCGCAGCCCATCATCTTGACGTCGTAGCCCATGTCCTTGGCGTTCTTGAGCAAGACGGACGCCGGCGTGTAGTAGATCGGCGCAAAGATCATGGTGGCGCCGGCCTGCTTGGCCTTGGTCAGCTGGTTCGTAAAGCTCGTGGCGGAGTCGTCCTTAAAGGTCTCCTCGTCAACAATCTCGAGCTTGGACTCAGCGGCCTGGGCCTTAAAGGAATCTGCGATGCCCGAAGAATAGGCGTCGCCGGAGTTATAGAACAGCACGAACTTCTCGTCCGCATACTTCTGCGCCAGGAACTTGGCAGCGTTGACACCCTGGTTGGGGTCGGTGAAGCAAACCTGGAAGACGCAATCCTTGCCGTCGGTGACGTCCTCGGAGGACGCGGACGGGGTGATCATGAACGTCTTGGGGTCGTTACCGCACTCGGCGGCAACGGCAACCGACGCACCCGTGGTGGTCGGGCCGACGAGGGCCTGCATGCCCCAGTCGAGCAGGGTATTGAAGGCGTTGACGGCCTTCTCGCCGTCGGCCTGGTCATCCTCGGCCTTGCTGGCAAGCGGCAGCTCCTTGGTCGAGAAATCCTTGCAGCCAAGCTCGACACCCTGGGTAACGGACTTGCCGTAGGACGCGTTGGCGCCGGTCAGCGGGCCGATGGTGCCGATCTTAAACGAAGCGTCGCCCGAAGCGGAACCGCTGTCGCCGCCGTTGGAGGAGCAGCCAGCTAGAATGGACATCGCCCCCAGACCTGCTGCGCTCGCGATAACGCTCCTGCGATTCATAACAGGGTTCAATGACTTACCGGTGAGGCTCGACATGCGGCTCTCCTCTCAAATCTCGTCGGGTTTCGGTTACCCGACAGGCCATCCTTCGCCGTGTTCGGCGTTCGCAAAATAGTAGACGCTTTAGTTAAGAAAAGTGGCGATTATTTCAACTTTTCTTTTGCTTTGTCCATTTATCCATAATTCTGCGTATTTCTATTACTTTATGCAGTATTGCCACTTTATTATGTAAAAGTAATGTTTCCGTTCTGTTACAAGTATACCTGCCTTGAATAAAACAGCCTCACCGGTCGTGCTTTATGCGCACTTAGGAAGCGATGTACTTGCCGTCCTGGATCACATAGGCTGTCCATGCCGTCGGCACCCATTAGTGTCATGTCGTAGCTCATGTCCTTGGCGTTCTTGAGCAAAACGGACGCTGGGGTGTAATAGATCGGGGCAAAAATAAGCGTGGCTCCGACAAGGAAACTCCTGCGGTTAAGTACGTTGTTGATGCTAAACATGGTGTCCCCCTTTTCGCTGGCCGCGGTGCGGCCGTCTTGCGGTACGGGGCAAACCTTATGGTGCAAACGTTGACAGTTTGTTACGGAGTTCCGTTTGTAGCGAGCATGTTTCCAATGTTTCCGCAGCGTTTCGGGGGTGCCGTTTTGTGCGACTCCTGTTGCCTGGCGAGCACGCGCCCTCGGTTCACGCTAGAATGCACTCAACCTTTAAGCGGTTAATCCATCCATAAGATGCACGAAGGAGCTATCTATGAGCGAACCCCTGCGCACCGTGAACGTCGGCCTCATCGGTCTGGGAACCGTCGGCGGCGGCGTGGCCCGTCTGATCAAGAGCCACCACGATGAGTACCTGGCCGCCTACGGCATCGACCTTAAGCTGGCCCGCGCCTGCGCGCTTGCCTGGGAGCAGGCCGAAGCCGCCGGTATTGAGCGCGAGGCCTTTACGAGCGACTGGCACGACGTCGTCACCGACCCCGCCGTCGACATCGTCGTCGAGCTGATCGGCGGTGAGCATCCCGCAACCGAGATCTTCACCACCGCCTTCGAGAACGGCAAGCACGTCGTCTCTGCCAACAAGGCCCTGCTGGGCCGTCACGTCGAGACGCTCGCCGAGAAGGCGCGCGCGTGCGGCGTGCAGATTAAGTGCGAGGCCAGTTGCGGCGGCGGCATCCCCATCGTGAGCACGCTTGAGCACGACCTGGTGGGCAACAAGATCCTGACCATCGCTGGCATTCTCAACGGCACCACCAACTACATCCTGTCGCGCATGGACGCCGAGGGTGCCGATTACGCCGACGTGCTCGCCGACGCCCAGGCAAAGGGCTATGCCGAGGCCGACCCGTCCGCCGACGTCGACGGCTTCGACGCCGCCAGCAAGACGGCAATCCTCGCTTCCATCGGCTTTGGCACCCGCGTTACCACCGACGATGTGTACCAGCAGGGTATCCGTACCATCGGTGCCGAGGACATCGCCCAGGCCCGTGAGCTCGGCTACACCATTAAGCTGCTCGGCATCGCCCGCAACACCGACGCCGGCGTCGACGTCCGCGTGCATCCCACGCTGATCCCCGCCGACCACATGCTCGCCAAGGTCAACGGCGCCATGAACGCCGTCTACGTGGTGGGTGACGCCGTGGGCGAAACCATGTTCTACGGTGCCGGCGCAGGCTCCTTCCCCACCGCAAGCGCCGTCGTGGGCGATATCCTGTCGCTCTCCGAGCAGATCAGCCGCGGCGTGGCTCCGCTTCCCGAGATTGAGCCCTATGGTCACAACCTCGCCTTTAAGCCCATGGACGAACTCCAGACCAAGTACTATGTGCGTCTGAAGGCCGCCGACCGCGTGGGCGCCCTGTCCGAGACGGTCGACATCTTTGCCAAGCACAACATCTCGATCTCGCTCATCAACCAGGTCGAGGACGGCAAGTCGGGCGTTAACGATGCCTGCTCGGTCATCTTCCTGACGCATCGCGCGCTCGAGAAGGACGTCCAGGCTGCCGCGGCCGAGCTTGCCAGCGTCGGCTGTGTGGCCGAGGTCGCCAACGTCCTGCGCATCGAGGACGTTGAGGCTTGGACCGAAGGCGTCATGGCCAACTAGTCCACTACTTCGAACCTCAACGAGGCCCAACGCAAAAGGCGCGCTGTCTGCATCAACCGCAGGCAGCGCGCCTTGTTCTGCTTGCAGGGGAAGCTGCGTCCCGGTATTTCAGCTCAGAACGGGGCGCAGTTTCCCTCAGGGCCTTCTTTCAGAAACTATGTCCCATTCTGGGCGCGGATTCTGGGACACGCTTTCCGTAACGGGCCTCTCGCGGAAAGCGCGTCCCACACTGGACGCGGATTCTGGGATGCATTTTCCGCGACGGCGTTGGCTACCTGCCGTCGTCGTCCTGGGCTTCATCGCGCGCATAGAGCTCCAACATGCGGCGGCGGTATTCGCGCACGGCGAGCTTGGCGCGCTCCAGGCGGCGACGCTCGCGCGGAGTCAGCTCGGACGGGTCGATCTCGTCTCCATAGGTCTTATCGGCAAGCAGGTGCGCAGCGTCCACGATGCGGGCATCGATGTGGCCGCTCGCCGCCTCGGCGGAAAGACGCTCGGCAATCGTATCGAGCGTAGGCAGGCCCTCGAATACGCGACCATGGCCATGCGAAGTCAGCAGCTCATGCTCGCGCGCGAGCAAGCTCGCTAGGTCGTGGTGGGCGCGCAGGATGTCGAGCGCATCGGATGGATGCTCGGCAACCTCTGCCACGGCGGTGACCGGCGCTGCATCGACCACGCGGTAGAAGAGCTGCGCGAGCAGCGGCATCAAGAACACCGTGATGGCGCCGGCGGCGACCATAACCGATGCGACGTCTTGCGACAGCGCGCCCGCGTTGACGGCAACGCTCGTCACGGCAACGATGATCGGCAGCGCCGTGGTGCAGTACAGGGCCACGGTAATGCGACCATACGCCGACACATCGCGCGTCGCAGGACAAATGCTCATGGAAATAAGAATGGGCACGGCACGAATAATCAACAACGCCACGATAAAGCCCACGAGCAGACCCGGGCGCGACGCCACGGCCGTCAGATCGATCTTTGCGCCCGATACGGTAAAGAACACCGGAATCAAAAAACCGTAGGCCAGACCGTCGAGCTTGGTCTCGAGCGTATGGTTGCCCTCGGGGATGATATAGCGCAGGACAAAGCCGGCGGCAAAAGAACCCAACACGATGTCGAGATCAAAGACAGCCGAGAATGCCACGAGCGTGACCAGGATGAGCACCGTCAGGCGCACGAAGGTCTGCGACGTGGTATCGGCGCGCTCCTCAACAAACGCAAAGAAGCGGCTGCCGACGCGCTTGGAGCGGCTCGGGACCACGGCCAGCAACACGCAAACCACCGCAAACAAGCCAAGGATAACGAGTGTTTGGATGCCAGTGCGGGCAGACAACAGCACCGACATGGCGAGCACGGGACCGAGCTCGCCCCAAGTGCCATACGCGAGAATCGAGTCGCCCACGCGCGTGCCGGTGAGCGAGCGCTCACGCATAATGGGCACGAGCGTACCGAGCGCCGTCGAAGTGAGGGCAAGCGTCACGGCGATACCGTCGAAATGACTGACTGAGAACCACGGGGTAAAGCGCACGGCAAGCCAGGCGATACCAAACGTGACGACCCACGTCGCCAAGCCGTAGCGCCCCTCGACGCCCGTGATGCTCTTGGGGTCGATCTCAAAGCCGGCAAGCAGGAACAAAAAGGCCAGGCCCAGCTCGGACACAAGCGAGACCTCAGCATCTACATGGATGACGCCGAGCATATGGGGTCCCAGCACCGCGCCGAGCACGAGCAAAAAGACCGTCTCGGGAACGGGTTTTCCGGGAATCGCCGAGGCGATAAAAGGACTCGCAAAGGCCACGAGTGCGATGATGGCGAGCGAAACGAATGCCATGTGATGCCTTTCTCTTGTTTGCGCTTCACTGTAGCACCCTCGCCGTCCTCAACGCGCCGCGAGCTGTCGTATCATAGTGAGGTTTACAAACATGTGGCTCAAGGCGACCGCAGGGCAGACCCCGCAAACCGACCGCTGCCGCATACCGTACCGTACGCCCAACCGATCAGGAAGGCAGGAACCAATGGTCTCTCGTATCTACGTGGAGAAGAAACCCGGGTTCGACGTCGAGGCTCAGCAGCTCAAGGGCGAGCTGACCGAAATTCTCGGCATCAAGGGCATCGAGGCCCTGAGGATCATCAACCGCTACGACGTCGAGGGCATCGACGAGGAGCTTTTCCGCTCCTGCGTGCCGACCGTCTTTAGCGAGCCCCAGGTCGATGTGACCTACGACGAACTCCCCGCAAGCGATGGCGCCGTCTTTGCCGTCGAGTTCCTGCCTGGCCAGTTTGACCAGCGCGCCGACTCCGCCAGCGAGTGCGTGCAGCTCATCAGCCAGGGTGAGCGCCCCGCCGTGCGCTCCGCCAAGGTCTATATGATCTCGGGCGCTCTGGACGAGGCCGCCATCGATGCCATCAAGCACTACGTGGTGAACCCCGTCGAGGCTCGCATCGCCTCGCTCGACCTGCCCGAGACGCTGTACATGGAGACCCCCGAGCCCCAGCCCGTCGAGGTGCTCGACGGCTTCCGCGAGCTCGACGAGGCCGGCCTTGCCGCCTTTATCGCCGATCGCGGCCTTGCCATGGACGAGGCAGACATCGCCTTCTGCCAGCAGTACTTCCGCGATGAGGACCGCGACCCCACCATCACCGAGATCCGCGTGATCGACACCTACTGGTCCGACCACTGCCGCCACACCACCTTCGGCACCGTCCTGGACGACGTGACGATCGACGACGCCGTGGTGCAGCAAGCCTTCGACCGCTACATGGAGATGCGCCACGAACTCGGCCGCGACGCCAAGCCCGTCTGCCTCATGGACATGGGCACCATCGGCGCCAAGTACCTTAAGAAGACCGGCGTCATGACCGATGTCGACGAGTCCGAGGAGATCAACGCCTGCACCGTCAAGGTGAAGGTCGATGTCGACGGCGAGGACCAGGACTGGCTGTTCCTGTTTAAGAACGAGACCCACAACCACCCGACCGAGATCGAGCCCTTCGGCGGTGCCGCCACCTGCGTGGGCGGCGCCATCCGCGACCCGCTCTCGGGCCGCAGCTACGTGTACCAGGCCATGCGTGTCACCGGCGCCGGTGACCCCACCGTCCCGGTTTCCGAGACGCTCGAGGGCAAGCTGCCGCAGCGCAAGCTCGTGACCACTGCCGCCGCCGGCTACTCCAGCTACGGCAACCAGATCGGCCTTGCCACCGGTCAGGTCAACGAACTCTATCACCCCGGTTACGGCGCCAAGCGCATGGAGGTTGGCGCCGTCGTGGGCGCTACCCCGGCAAACCACGTTCGTCGCGAGTGCCCCGCCCCCACCGACAAGATCATCCTGCTGGGCGGCCGCACCGGCCGCGATGGCATCGGTGGCGCCACCGGCTCCTCCAAGACCCAGAACACCGAGTCCATCGAGACCTCGGGTGCCGAGGTCCAGAAGGGCAACGCCCCTGTCGAGCGCAAGCTGCAGCGTCTGTTCCGCCGCGGCGATGCCTGCCGTCTGATCAAGCGCTGCAACGACTTTGGCGCCGGCGGCGTCTCGGTCGCCGTGGGCGAGCTTGCCGACGGCCTGTATGTCGACCTGGACACCGTGACCAAGAAGTACGACGGCCTGGACGGCACCGAGCTCGCTATCTCTGAGTCCCAGGAGCGCATGGCCTGCGCCGTCGCCGACGGTGACGTCGAGGAGTTCATGGGCTACGCCGCCGAGGAGAACCTGGAGGCGACCGTTATCGCCGAGGTTACCGCTGAGCCGCGCATGCGCATGGCCTGGAACGGCGTCGCTATCGTCGACCTGTCCCGCGAGTTCCTCAACTCCAACGGCGCACCCAAGCACCAGGTCGCCCACGTGTGCGCCCGTAGCGTGTGGCAGCCCAGCTGGGCCGGCACCACGCTCGCCGAGCGCATGACCTCGCTCGTCACCGACCTCAACGTCGCTTCCAACAAGGGCCTTTCCGAGCGCTTCGACTCCACCATCGGCGCCGCGACCGTGCTCATGCCCTTTGGCGGCAAGACGCAGCTCACCCCCAGCTCGGCCATGGTCGCCAAGTTCCCCGTGGGCGGCGAGACCACCACGGCGAGTGCCATGGCATGGGGCTTCAACCCCTATCTGATGGAGGCCGACCAGTTTGCGGGCGCCTACCTGTCCGTGGTCGAGTCCATCGCCAAGCTCGTGGCTGCCGGCTTTGAGCACAAGCGCGCCTATCTCTCCTTCCAGGAGTACTTCGAGCGTCTGCGCACCGAGGCCGAGCGCTGGGGCAAGCCCACGGCAGCCGTCCTGGGCGCCCTCATGGCCCAAGTCGACCTGGGTGCCGGCGCCATCGGTGGCAAGGACTCCATGAGCGGTTCGTTTGAGGACGAGACCGGCGAGCTCAACGTTCCGCCGACCCTGATCAGCTTCGCCGTCGCCGTGGGCAAGGCCGCCCGCGCCGTCTCGCCCGAGTTCAAGGGCCTCACGCACCGCGTCGTCCGCATCGCCCCCGCCACCTATGGCGAGGACTACCGTCCCGACGCCCAGCAGTTGCTCGCCGCGTTTGACGCCGTCGAGGCGCTCACTGCTACCGGCAACGCCCTGGCCATATCCACGCCCGGCTACGGCTGCGGCGCCGAGAGCCTCTTTAAGATGTGCGTCGGTAACCAGATCGGTATCGAGCTTGCCGAGGATGTAGACGTGGAGAGCCTCTTCACCCCGCTCTACGGCAGTTTTATCGTCGAGCTCGCCGAGGACGCCGAGCTGCCCGAGGTCGCCGACGGCGTTGTCGTCGAGCCCCTGGGCACCACCGTCGAGGGCTATGTCATCGACACCGGCTCCGAGGTCATCGAGCTCGCCGAGCTCCAGGAGGCCTGGGAGAGCGGCATCGAGGGCGTCTTCGCCTACCGCAGCGCCGGCGAGACCCCCGAGGTCGAGACCATCGACTTCCGCGCCAAGGATATCCACGTGTACGGCGGCGCCAAGATCGCCCGCCCGCGCGTGATCATCCCCGTGTTCCCCGGCAACAACTGCGAGTACGACAGCGCCCGCGCCTTCCGTGCCGCCGGTGCCGAGGCCGACACCTTCGTGATCAACAACCTCACGCCCGAGGCCGTCGCCGAGAGCACCCACGAGCTTGCCCGCCGCATCCGTGCAAGCCAGATCGTTATGATCCCCGGCGGCTTCTCGGGCGGCGACGAGCCCGACGGCTCTGCCAAGTTCATCACGGCGTTCTTCCGCGCTCCCGAGGTCACCGAGGCAGTCCGCGACCTGCTCAAGGCCCGCGATGGCCTGATGCTGGGCATCTGCAACGGCTTCCAGGCCCTGATCAAGCTCGGCCTGGTGCCCTACGGCGACATCGTCGACGCCACGCCCGATGCGCCCACGTTGACGTTCAACACCATCGGTCGCCACCAGAGCCGTCTGGTGCGCACCCGCATCTCGTCCAACTTGTCCCCGTGGCTGTCGCAGTGCAGCCTGGACGACCCCTATACCGTCGCCATCAGCCACGGCGAGGGCCGCTTTGTCGCCAATGACGAAGTGCTCGCCCAGCTGATCGCCAACGGCCAGGTCGCCACGCAGTACGTGGGCGAGAACGGCAAACCCAGCATGGACCTTTCCGTCAACCCCAACGGCTCCGCACTCGCCATCGAGGGCATCACGAGCCCCGACGGCCGTGTCCTGGGCAAGATGGGCCATGCCGAGCGTCGCGGCGACAACCTGTACTGCAACGTGCCCGAGCATGTCCCCGGCGACAAATTCATGCCGATCTTTGAGAGCGGCGTAGCCTACTTCGCTTAATACGTTTCCATCGGGTACAATCCCCTCGGGTAACAACACCCGCCACCGGCACCCCCGGTGGCGGGTTCTTTTTTGCTTTGCGCGTATAGGAGAAGGACATCATGGAAAGCCGCAAGCCGTATCTCGCCACCCTGCCCGGACTCATCCTGGGCTGTCTCGTTTGCTGCGCGCTCTGGGGCTCCGCCTTCCCCTGCATCAAGATCGGCTACGGCCTCTTTGGTATTCCCGCGCACGACAGCGCCTCGCAGCTGCTCTTCGCGGGCCTGCGCTTCACCCTTGCCGGCATGCTGGTCATTGTTGGCATGAGCGTGGCCCAGCGCCGACCGCTCGTTCCGCAAGCGCGCGATATCAAGCCCATCTGCATCTTGTCGCTCTTCCAGACTATCGGGCAGTACTTCTTTTTCTACCTGGGCCTCTCGCGCGCCAGCGCCATGTCGAGCTCCATCATCGAGGCCAGCGCCAACTTCCTCGCAATCCTCTTTGCCGCCCTGGCATTTCACACCGAGAAGCTCAATGCGGCCAAAGTGCTCGGCTGCGTACTGGGCTTTGCCGGCGTCGCGCTCGTCAACCTTTCGGGCGCGGACGGCACCTTTGGCTTTACGCTCGACGGCGAGGGTTTTATCCTAGCCTCCACCGTCGCGGGTGCCCTTTCGACCTGCCTGATCGGTATCTTCTCGCGTGAGCACGACGGCGTCTTGCTTGCCGGGTGGCAGTTCTTGGTCGGCGGCCTGGTCCTCACCGCCATCGGCTTTTTGATGGGTGGCGCGCTCTCCCCCACGGCGATTGCCCCCGCCATCGCGCTCATCATCTACATGGCGCTTATCTCCGCGGTCGCCTACTCGCTGTGGTCGCGCCTGCTTGCCGTCAACCCCGTCAGCCGCGTCTCGGTCTTTGGGTTTATGAACCCCGTCTTTGGTGTGCTGCTGAGCGCGCTGCTGCTCGGCGAGGGCGCTGGCACGAGCCCCATTACCGTCATCGTTGCCCTGCTGTTGGTCTGCGGCGGCATCATCATCGTCAACAAACCCAAAAAAGCCTAGCGAGCTCACCTTTTTAAAGAGGGCGTTCGCACACTTTAGCTCAATGGAGCACACTGATTCTCGTTGATTTCGTACCGAGCCGCGGCGGCAGACGCTCGTCTTGCCGCACCGCGCCTGGGCGTTATGGCCGGTGGCCCCCGCAAACGCAAAAAGGGCGCACGACCATCGCAACGGTCGTGCGCCCTTTTTTCTAGCGTATCTGGGCGCCGGCTTTCTTTTTCTCGGCCTTGACGCGGTAGAGTTCCGCGTCGGCAGCGCGAAGCAAGTCTTGCCAGGTATCGACGCCATCACCAACCCGTGCGTAGCCGATGGACATCCGCAACAGATACGGAACCTCGGCGCGCGCGAGCTCGTCGTTAATCGCCGAACACAGATCTATGATGTCCTGTTCCGCTGCTGCCTTTTGGAGCACCACGAACTCATCGCCACCATAACGTGCAATAAAGCCACCAGACGCCGAGCAGACTTCTTTGAGCGCAGCGGATATGACCTGAAGAGCGTGGTCGCCCTCCACATGCCCATAGCGATCGTTAATCTGCTTAAAGCCGTCGGCGTCCATCATGAGCAGATACACATCTTCGGCCTGATCCACATTTGAGAAGAGCGACAGCATATAGGTCTCAAAACGGTTGCGATTGTTGAGGCCAGTCAACGGGTCGGTCGAGATGAGTTGCTCCTGGCAGATAATGTAGAGCAGCAACATGCTAATCATTATGCCGACACAAAGGCCAGGCACCGAGTATACGATCTGAAAGGTACCGCCCACCAGGGCCGGAATGGCGAAAAATGCCAAGGTTCGATAGATAGCCTTCGTCTGCAGGCTCTCGACCCTGCGAGATTGCACAAACGCATGCAGGGACGTATGTATAACGTAACAGTAGCTGACAATGGGCTGGATCATATAGGCAAAGCCGCGACGATACACGCCCTGCGAATCGATATAGAACAAGGCGTGCGTCCAGTAACTGGTAAAAGCCAGCACGACCACCAGAGCCGTAGGCAACGTTACAAGCACCACCCTATAGCGCGAGGTCACAAGGCGAGAGCCCTGCATCGTCTCGGAATAGATAAACCAAATGAGACACGCGATGGCAAAGAGCGAAAACGAAACCGCGTTGGAAATCCAGTTGGCAGCAATACCCAACGTGCCGTCCGCACCATCCGAAAGCGTCCAGATCATATCGAATAATATGTACGCGGCAGAGGTGTAGCCAAGCATGCTAAACAATAGCTGCAGGGTGCTCGAGAACAAGGAGCGACGACTTCGCGCGGCAAGCCCGATAAGAACAATCATGCATAGCAGGAATATCTCAATCTTGAGTGCCTTAACCACTAGACGCCATCCCTTCAATATCCGAATGGTCAGAATCGCCCAATTCGAATCAGGGCAATAAACACCCCTTTACTCCGCAGGGGTAAAGGGAATCATAGCAAAGCGCCCGAACATCACTGCAAAACAGTTACTGTTCGGGCGCTCGGACGGCGCGAATTGCACGCCGGAATCAATTATCGGTAACGGCCGTTACTCGCCATCGATGTCGGTCGCGACGGCCTCCTCGATGGCCTCGACACCGGCAGGCGACAGGTCCTCCTTGCCCTGGCAGAACTTCTTGTCGACCCAGCCGGTCAGAATCGGAGCCATGATTGCCGTGATGATAACGGCAGTGGCGATCTGGGCGTACGCGGTGGGCGCAAGCTCGGCGTAGCGCGGCGCGACCTCGGCGAGAGCAACCGGCGTGGTCATAGCCGTGCCGGCGATGGTGGAACAAGCCACGGCAGCCTTGCCGTTACCACCGCACAGGCGCTCGAACGCAAAGGTGATGGGACCGACGACAAACAGCGTGACAAGGCCCAGCAAGATGCCGGAAATACCACCGGCGATGAAGCTCGAAAGGCTCATGGACGCACCGAGCTGAAAACCAATTACAGCGATCGCGGGATTGGCGCCGGGAACCAGCAGGTTCTTGATAAACGGGAACAGGTTGCCCAGAACCATGCCGATAACGAGCGGCAAAATGGAGCCGATGATAGTACCGACAGGGATGTTGGCAAGACCCGAAACACCAAGGATGATCATCGTGACGGCGGGGCCGGCCGTAAAGAACAGGATACCGACGGCGCCCTGCTCGGACTCATCGCCGAACTCGCCCATGATGCCCGTATAGAGCGCCATGTTGCAAAACGTAATGCCGCCGATGATAGACACGGAGCTCAGACCCAGGAAGTTGTCGTTAAAGAAATATGCCACGCCTAGGCCGAGAGCCGCTGCGACGACCAGCTTGGGAATCAGCACGACGATGCCGGTCTTGATGGCGCCCGGCGTGGACTTAAAGCTGATGCCGGCGCCCACGAACAGCAAGATCGCGGCAACGATAGTGTTGGAGCCGCCGCGGCAGGCAGCCGTAAAGAAGCCGCCGATCTCAAAAACCTGCGGGCAGAAGGTATTGAGCAAAAGGCCGACGATCATCGGGTAGATCATGATGTCACCCGGGATGCGCGGTACTTTGAATTTCTTTTGCTCGTTGGCGGTTGCTTCCTGTGCCATGAAACCCCCATTTCCGCTGACGGGGTACAAAAGCCCACGTCACGCTTTGCTACAGTAAAGTTTGACCATGGTACCAGAAGAAATAGACCAGCTCGGTGAAAAATCCGACAAGTTGGGATGGAACGAGATTCGGCGCCCGCGACGCCACCCCTATATAAGGCTCAAGACAATATAGAGTACGATACCCGAGACGCAGCACCACAGCATCGATTTTGTCTTGACCGCCACGACCACGACGCCGGCGGCCGCAATCCAGGGAACCAAGGCAGGCCAGAGTCCCGCGTCGAACGCGCCGGGGCTCACCAAGTCGTTGGCGACCAGCGCGGCAAAGGCAGCGGGCGGGATATAGCCCAGGGCCTCGGTAATGCGGGGCGACAGGGTCCGCCCGCGCAAGGCGAACGCCGGCGCGATGCGAAAGAACGCGATAGCAGCCCACGACGACAGGCACAGAACCAAGAACTCGTTAACGGGCATCGCGGGCACCTCTTCCGTCAAATACAGCATCGCACGCCAACGCAATGGTAATGCCGGCCACGACGCTTGCCGGCACGGCAATATTCGCGAGGCCCAAGAACTTGCATACGGCGACGGACACCGCGCCCGAAACCGCCGCGACAACGTTGCCGCGCGACAGCCGCTGCGAAAAGAGCAGGCAGATAAAGAGCGAGGTGCAGACAAAGGCTGCAATGGCGGTGGGAACATCGACAACGGCGCCGACGATGGCGCCCATCGTACACGAAACGCCCCATGTTGCGATAAGGATCACGTTGAGCACAAAGGACTCGCGCGGGCCCCAATCCTCCCCTTCAACCAACTTGGCAAGCGAGATGCCATATGCCTCCTCGGTAAGTGTCGCGGCAACAGCCAGCGTCTGACGCTTCGAGGCACCCCTCAGATGCGGTGCGATCGATGCCGAGTAAAGCGCAAAGCGCGAGGAGATTGCGGCGACGCTCGCGACGATCGATGCTGCAGGCACACCCGCCAGCCACAGGTTGCAGATCATAAACTGCCCGCTGCCCGTCACAAACGTGCTGCTCAGGGCAAAGACCATCCAGGGCTCCATTCCCGTCTGCCCCATGATCATTCCGCACGGCGCGCCTATTGCAACATAGGTAAGCATCACCGGCCAGACGGTTCTAACGATTTTGAGCACCATACGCTTCTCATCCTGACAAGGTCTCTGAACCGCATGTAGCGACACGGCAGAATCATCATCCGACAGCAACCGAGTTCACCTACAATTGCCACCGGATCGAAAGACACAACTTTTTAGGAAGTCATTATGACAGCTATCGATCGAGACCGGGCGCGCGCGGCCTTCAAAAGCTACACCGATGCCTACGACGCCACCAACCCACGCATCGCGCTCAAAATCAAGCATACGTACCACGTGGCCGAGGCATGCGATGCCGTAGCGCGCGAGCAGGGCTGGTCGTCAGAAGATATTGACCTGGCATGGCTTTGCGGCCTGCTACACGATATGGGCCGCTTTGAGCAGCTGCGACGCTGGGACACCTTTAAGGACGCCGAGAGCATGAGCCATGCGGCGCTGGGCATCGAGGTCCTCTTTGGCGAGAATCCCGCCGATGCACCCGCCGTAACGAGCATCCGCGACTTTATCGATGACCCGGCAGAAGATGGGCTCATCCGAGCGAGCATTGCCTATCACAGCGATTTCCGCCTACCCGCGCAGCTCGACGTGCGCACGCGGAGCTTCTGCGATATCGTGCGCGATGGTGACAAGATCGACATTATGCGCACCATCGCCGACAGCACCGTCGACACTATCCTCAAGGTGGACGAGAAGACGTTTCTCGGCAGCCGTTTCTCGTCGCCGACACTTGCCGCCTTTGACGAGCACCGCTGCGTCGCACGCGATGAGCGCAATGAGCCCGCCGACTTCTTGGTGGGGCTTATCTGCTTTATGTTTGAGCTCGTCTATCCAGCAAGCCGCGCGCTGGCGCGCGAACAGGGCGATATCTACCGCCTGCTCGACGCGCCCTTTGGCATTACGCGGCCCTTTACCGACCCCGCCACGCAGGCGACTTGGAGCCGCCTTAAGGACGAGATGCGCGACTGGCTGGCGCGCGCCTAGCGCTCAAGCTGGGCCAGCAGTTCCTCGACGACCTCGACGGCATCGCCGACAACCTTGTACTGGGCAGCACCAAAGATGGGGGCATCCGGGTCCTCGTTGATGGCGATAATGCACTCTGCCCCACCGATGCCGGCAAGATGCTGGATGGCGCCCGAAACACCGATACTCACGAGAAGCTTGGGCGAAACCGATACGCCGGTCTGGCCAATCTGATGGCGATACTCCAACCAGCCGGCCTCCACGACAGGTCGCGTGCAACCAAGCTCGGCTCCCAGAGCCTCGGCGAGCCTTCGCATCAGGGGCAGATTCTTCTTGGAGCCAATGCCGCGGCCCACCACGACCAAGCGTTCGGCATCGGCGATCGAGGCCTGCTGCCTCCACTCCTCGGCGGGAATCGAGATCTCGACACGAGCCTTAGCATCATCCGCAAGCGATATCTGGGTGATCGTGCCGGAGCGGTCGTAGTCAAAGTCGGGCGCCTTAAAGATGCCGGGACGAACCGTTGCCATCTGGGGACGATGATTGGGGCAGACGATGGTGGCCATCAGGTTGCCGCCAAACGCCGGACGCGTCTGTTGCAGCAGTCCCGTCTCCGTATCCATCGAAAGTACGGTGCAGTCAGCCGTAAGGCCCGTCTGCAAGCGCACGGCAACGCCGGGTGCCAGTTCGCGGCCAAAAGCGGTCGCACCGTATAGGATGGCCTCGGGTTTGCGTTCGGCTACCAAATCGCAGATCAAGCGGGCGTAGACCTCCGCATCGTTTTGGCGCAGGCGCTCGTCGCGACAGGCCAGGACTTCGTCGGCGCCCGCGCAAACCAGATGCTCCAGGTCGCCGAGAGAACCCTCGGGACCCATACCGATCAGTGCCACCAGACGGCAGTCGCGAGCATCGGCAAGCTCGCGACCCTTGCCCATAAGCTCATAGGCAACGGGAGTCACCGTATCGTGCTCGTCGGTCTGCGCGAATACCCAAATGTCTCGATATGCATCAAGGTCCACCGCACCAGCGGCCTCGTCACGCTCGATCGAGATAGCGTTGACAGGGCAGGCGTCGACGCACCCACCGCATAGGATGCAGCCGTCGGTTACGCGGGCGCATCGGCTGGGTCGCTCGCCTTCCACTACGATGCCGCCCGAGGCACAGGCGCGAACGCAGCGACCGCAGCCGATACAGGCTTCGCTATCGATAATCAGTCCGCTCATCTATGCCATCCCCTCGATAATCTTGGCAAGCTTTGCCGCCTGCTCGGACGCCGTCCCCTCAACGGCCTCGCACGTTTGGTCACGGTCGGGCACAAACGAGCGCACGACCTGTGTCGGCGACCCGGCAAGACCGCAACGCGCGGGGTCGGCGTTCACGTCGGCGGCACTGACCACGCGCACGTCCGCCTCCTCCGCCGCGCGAATACCGGCAATACTCGGCATACGCAACTGGTCAATCTCCTTGGCAGTCGTCATCGCGCACGGCATCTCAAGATAGACCGTCTCCTCGCCGGCATCGCAACCGTGAACGAGCGAAAGCGCACCGCACGTCGTAAAACCTGCGCTCTGCACGCAGCTCACATCGGTCACGCAGGGAATCTCAAAGGCGCCGGCAAGCTCGGGGCCAATCTGGGCCGTATCGCCATCCACCGCCATCTTGCCGCAGATGAGCAGGTCGAAGTCCTCGTCGAGCGCTTCGATGCCGCACTTGAGGGCATAGGTGGTTGCCAGGGTATCGGCGCCCGCAAAGGCTCGGTCGGTCAGCAGCAGCGCGTCGTCGGCGCCTCGAGCGATGCAGTCGCGCAGCAGCGATTCGGTCGCGGGGATGCCCATCGACACCACCGTCACGCGCACGTCCATGCCAAAGCCGATAAAGTCGTCCTTCAGCGCCAGCGCGCATTCCAAAGCGCTCGCATCAAAGGGATTAATGACCGCCTGCTTGCCGTCGCGCACGATGGTATTGGTCTTGGGGTCCATCTTGACCTCGGTGCTGCCCGGCACGGCCTTGACGCACACCACCATATGGAAATCGCTCATCTTCACGCGCCCCCTTTCTGGGCGAGCTCATCCAAGAGCTTCTCCGAAAACAGGTTACCGCGACCCAGCTGCCCGGCAGGATCGAGCTGGAGCTTGAGCCGCGCCGACTCGACCATGGCCTCGTGACCGTACATCGTCTCCAAGAAGCCCGCCTTGATCTTGCCGACGCCGTGCTCGGCAGAGACGGCGCCGCCCATAGCAGTTACCTCGGCAGCCCACTGGGCAAACAACTCGCCACCGCGGCGATAATCCTGTGCATCGCGCGGCAGAATGTTCACATGCAGATGGTTGTTACCGATATGCCCCCAGGCGGCAGATTCAAGCCCACTTTCCGCCAGCGTGCGGCGATAGAGGGCGATAACATCGGCCAAGTGCGCGTTGGGCACCGACATGTCCGAACCCAGTTTGGTGATGGTGGGATCCATGCGGCGGCGCTCGTCGATGAGCATGTTGACGCTCTCGGGCACCGCATGGCGGAAGAATCGCTGACACTCGCGATCGACCTCGGTGCGCGCGACCCATGTCGCATCGTCGCTGCCGCCCGCAAGCTCCAGTACCCACCCCAAGTGATACAGCTCCTCAGTCGCCTGGGCTTCGTCGTCGCAGTCGAGCTCCACGTAGACACAGACCTTGGCGTCTTTGTCGAGCGCAGGCAGCGAGGCAAACGCCGTCGACTGCTCGCGCTGGCGACGTAGAATATCCAGGGCGCCAGCATCGAAGTACTCGATGGCAGCCGCATGGGACAGGACGGGACGCACAGAATCGGTGAAGGACACGGCCTTGTCTTCGCTGTCGAAGAAGCAGCTCACGCCCCAAACGACCGCGGGTGCCACCTGCAGGGCAATCTCGAGTTCGGTGATGACGCCGATTGTGCCACACGCACCGATAAACAGATCGATGGCATCCATATCGTCAGCAACGAAATAGCCCGAAGCATTTTTTGTCTTGGGCATGGTATAGCCGGGAAGATCGAGCTCGAGTGTACGGCCCGCTGCCGTCACGAGCGACAGGTGGCGGCCCTGGGCAAAAGCCTCGCCGCGCCGAAGCTCAAGCAAATCGCCATCAGCCAGCACGACGTGGAGTCCCGTGATATGTGGGCGCATGGGGCCGTAGGCGTAGCTGCGGGCACCGGAGGCGTTACATGCCGCCATGCCGCCCAGACAGGCAGACGCCTCGGTGGGATCGGTGGGAAAAAACTGCTCGGGAGCCTCTTGGAACTCCTCGTAGGCCTCAAGCGATGCCTGGTCCCAACCAGCGGTCGGCAGCACCTTCTTGCTCAGCTGCTTGCGCAGCTCCGAGAGCACAACACCCGGCTCCACGCGCAGCAGAAATTGGCCTTGTTCATCGCGGCGAAGGCCCAAATAGCGATTCATACGGGAAGTATTGAGGATATGCCCGCCGTGGGGCACGGCGCCGGCGGCAAGGCCGGTTCGGGCGCCCTGAACCGTTACCGGAACACGCTCGACATGGAGCTTTTCCAAAATGGCACGGGCCTCGTTTTCCGTTGTCGGAAACGAGATGCTCGAGGCCTCGCCCGATGCGCGAGATTCATCGCGGCCATACTCTTCGAACTCGTCGGTGAAGGGTTTGATGGTTGCAGACACGCGAACTCCCCCTTTAGCTAACTACAGTGTTTGCAGGGAGATGTTACCGCATAGTTTCGTCGACGTGTTCGAGACCGTCTCCATAATTGGCGATTTTTACGTTCGTGCAATTCGGCGAGCGGCTTGATTTCCTCGGCAGACGATGCTTTTGACACATATGGCCCCGCCGTCGCCGACCGCGCGATTGTCGCTTGAAAAAAGTTGGAGTATTTTTTGCCGCCTTTTACCTGCGGAGACGCCAATCCGTCAAGCATTTGGTCAGAAATTGGTCAAGTAGCGGCTGATACGGTCGGCGTCGACAGCCAAAACCGATAGAAGTTTTGGCCCAGAAGCAGGGAGGTTCCCATGGCATATTACTGGCCCCAGTACGGCATCGCCATCGAAGTCGACGACGATCCCCATCTCCTGCCTTTCGACGAAGAGGCATTCCCCGATACGACGGTCTACCACGTTACCACCGATGTGATCTGCGACCCCGAGTCGTTCTCGGCGCTCGCCCACCACATCGCGCATATCCACGACATCGAGCTCCCTCCCGACTTCGAAGAGCTCGTCTACTCGCGCCGCCTGATGCTTCACATGCTCTTTGGAGCGGACCCGTCCACCTTTGCGCGCATCTATACCGCCAAGGATGCCGCATGAGCGCGAAGAAGCCACCCCGCTTTGCAGGCCTGGGTCGTCGCAAGAAGCTCATCGTTGCCTGCTTGGCCATCGTCTGTGCCCTTGTCGCCGTCGGACTATACGCTTGGCAGTCGCAGCCCGTACCCGAGGCGGGCGCTTCGGTTACGACGGCCGAGGGCAAAACGCGTCAGGAAATCCAAGATGAGCTCGACGCCATCGTCCGCGACAACATGATGACGATTTCGGTCGCGCCGGTCGCTCAGCTGCAGGAGGACGGCAAGCTGCGCGTCAACGTGCAAAACGTCCAAGACAATAAATTTCCCCAGCGATTCCGCGTCATCCAAAACGACGAGACCATGTACGAATCCGGTGTGGTCGAGACCGGCAAGACAATCGAGACGTGCCCCGCCGGCGACATCAAAGAAGGCGAGGCGTACATCGAGATCCAGGCACTCGATGCCAAGACCCTCGACAGCCACGGCAATCCGACACGTGTCAAGGTACGGGTTGAGCAAGCCGAGAACTAGCTTTCCGGCCGACGCGGCACCGCACGCAATTCACCAGCATTCGTCCAATCATCGCGGGGACGGCCCGCGGCGAATAGAAAGGAACGACCATGGACATCACCAGGAACATGAACGGAGCCAGAGCGCTCGTCGTGGGCGCAGGGCTCGCGCTCGCGCTCGCAATGGGCGCCGCCCCGACGCCAGCTATGGCAGCCGGGCGCGTTGGAACCACGAAAGTAATGGTCAGGACCGAGATCGACAACGTTGAGTTCAAAGTTCCGACGGTTATTCCCTTCGTCGCCAAGGCCGACGGCACGCTTCAGGGCCCCTCAGAAGACGCGACCACCATCGACAATCATTCGGCCTACGGCATCCATGTCACCAACATGAAGATCGATGCCATGAACACCTGGACCATTGCTGCCGACGCCAAGACCGGAACCGCACAGAACTCCATCGACTTTAAGGTCGGCCCCGACGGCGCGCTCCAGAACGCCAGCGCCGCAATGCAGGGGACGGGCCTCGATCTTTCCAAGAATGCAGCCTTCGACATGGGCTACCAGGGCATTGCCGGTGGCACGGACAAAATTAAGCTCAAGACAAGCGGAAACGTCGCCCGCGTCACGCGCGACATCTTCCGCGTAACCGGCGAAGGCGATCAGGTTGCAACGATCACCTGGACGGTCGAGCCCGGTGCGCACACGGCATAAGGCCGTCGCCCTGGCCGCCGCCGTCAGCATCCTAGCGTTTGGGCCAGCCATGGCCTTTGCTCAGCAAGAACAGGCGCAGGCCGCCACGCAAGTGACGGTCGACCTCTCGGAGCTCGACCGCGGCGACCGCGAGGAACCGTTGGCGCAGACAGGCGACAGACGATGGCTCTTGGCAGCAGGCGCCACAGCAGCAGGCGCGGGAACCGCCGGCCTCGGTCTGCACATCAAACGCAGCCAGAAACAAAACACGGACAGGCCGCACTAAATTAGCTAAGGAGACCCCATGGCATCGAAGAACCTTTTGCCCGTCGTCGCACTCTGCGGCGCGCTCGCAACCGGAACGCCTGTCGCCGCTTGGGCGACTCCCGTCATGGCAGACTCCTTACCAGCAGCCCTAAGTTCCGCACCAAATCCGTCGAGCGCCATTGCGTGCAAGCGTTTTTCGATCGCACAGGCCGCGATCTCAACCTCGGGATGCCTTCGTCGTAATACGGACGGCTCGATAGTCGTGGATATCAAGCGTTCGAACAAGGCAAACGGCTCCCAGGCGGGGTGCGCCGTCTGCACGTGGCGCTCGGTTGTGCTCGATGCAGATGGCGATCCATGCAATTTAGAGCTGCGCATCGACATCGCTTCGGTCGATGACTCGGCGAACGGAGCGAAGGTCGCCTTCGACGGTACGTTTTTCGAGAAAGGAGGCGGTATATGTCTGGGCTGCGCCGCCGCGAATGCAGACGATGCGCAGCCCACCCTCTCATTCACGGCATCGTTGCGGCTGACCAAAGCCGGTACCGATGCCATCGCGGCGGGAGAAGCGTCCCTGCTGTTCTACGCCGTCAGCACCAAAGACACAGACGCTCATTTCGAGAAGCCAGCCGGATCACTCAGCCTTACACGAGGGATAGAGGCAGGCCCTATTGAAATCGATGCCCACGCGCAAAGCAGGCAACGCATTCTTGCCGACCCGGCGCTTCTCGAAATGGAGTGGAACGGATCCGGAGCCATCGGAATTCTCCCCTCCGCGCTTGACGCCAAGACGCTCCCCCCAAACGACGAACCCATCAACGTAACCATACAAGAAGAGAGCGCGGATAAAGAAGCAGGTGCGGGCGACACGCCGTCGCCGACAAACAGCGTCCCAGCTTCTTTCGAAGCGCCGAATGAGCCCGCTGCCGATCCAAACGATCCCGAGCTCGCGGACAGTCTGGGGCTTGCTGATCCTCAAGAGATCGATGAAGGTAACTGCTGCGTGCTTGCCGCGCTCGACCACACAGAGGTCATCGACGCTGCGAACATCGAAGTTGCCGCCGCCAATCAGCCCGTCCGCAAGTCAGCCATCATCGCATTTCCTGAATCCATCGAAGTCGTCTTTTTGCCATCGGGCGAGGTCGTGGCCCCAACACTGCTCACCTTGTTGGGCGCCAAGAATACTCGAAACGAAATTAAAAAGGTCACGGTTGTCGACCCTGCAACCACCGCCAAGCTGCGTTTATACGCCGTTGCTCCAGACGGAGGCAAGACCTTAGAATTCGATGGTGACACACTCCTAGCCTGGCGACGTCTGGACATTATGCAAGACGTCTCGTATCAGATCGAACTCGAAGGGTTTGATCGTGCCCGCGATGCCAATATCATTGCCGCGGCTATTGAATCCCCACAGCGGCTTATGACACTGCGCTTTGAATACTATCCCTATGTCCCGACAACCACCTGAGGCTTGAATGCTGCGCATCATTCCTAATACCACTTATATAACGTATTAGATGGGTCGCGATGTGCCTCGCATTTCGTTCTGCTACGATTGCCACGTTGGCATCAATACAGGAGGGCTCATGCCGGGCTTGGGAACAATCATCAACGTTGTGCTTTTAGTTGCGGGCGGTCTTTTGGGATTAGCGGGCGGCCGCTTCATTACACCGCGCATCCAAGACACGCTCATGAAAGCATCGGGGCTGTGCGTCCTGTTTATCGGCCTTGGCGGCACCATGCAAAAGATGCTCCTTATCGATGGGAAGGCGCTAGCGACCACCGGCACCACCATGCTCATCGTCTCATTTGCGCTCGGTTCGCTCATCGGCGAGGCCGTCAACTTGGAAGCCGCCATCGAGAACCTTGGCGAATGGCTCAAGCGCAAGACCGGCAGTGAGGGCGATAACGAGTTCACCAACGCCTTTGTCTCGACATCGTTGACCGTCTGCATCGGTGCCATGGCTATCGTGGGATCAATCCAAGACGGCTTGCTCGGCGACTGGTCCACGCTCGCCCTCAAGGGAGCGCTAGACTGCATCATCGTCTGCACCATGACGGCCTCGCTCGGCCGCGGCTGCATTTTCTCCGCCCTGCCCGTCGCCGTGTTCCAGGGGACGATCACGCTGTTTGCCGGCGCACTCTCCCCCATCATGACTACGGCAGCCCTCGACAGCCTTTCGCTCGTAGGCTCCATGCTCATCTTCTGCGTCGGCGTCAACCTCATCCGTCCTCAGACCTTCCGCACGGCCAATATGCTCCCCTCCGTCGTCATCGCCGTCATCTACGCCCTCCTGTTCTAAATCTATCTACGCAGCAGTATCTCGAACACCTGTTTGATGCTGTGCTATGATATGAGGTCACCGAAGCTGCGTTAGGAGAGGAGAAGCGGTGGCCGACCAGGACATCAAGATGCTCATCGAGCGCATTATGGCCGAGGCCCGGACCCATCAGTCCGCCCGCTTCTCAAACGAAATCTACGCAGACGAGCCGATTCTCAAAACCGGCCGACAGATGCAGAATTTCCTCCCCGACCAATACCGCAAGATGCGCGAGATATCGCGCTGGCAGGATGACCCCAAAGGCGGCGCGGGTCGCTGGCTTTCGGAAGCCGAGCTTTTCTACCGCCAAGGCCTGCTGATGGCCGACTTTGAGGACGACTGCCCCTACAACGGCACCTTTAAGTCGTACTTTCCCACCTACAATGCCATGAGCGATCGACAGTTGCGCGGCTACTTTACCTGGCGTGCCCAAGTGCGCCGCGGAACCGTCGAGGAAACGTCTACATCCTTTGCCTTTCTGTATCTCTATGAGCTGATTTGCGGCATTGGCGTAGATAATCCGCTCGAAGGTTTTAACAAGATCAAGGCCTTTTGGGATGCCTACCGCGCCTTTGAGCCCGGCATCGACCGGTTTGCGCGCGTGTGGCTGCAGGATTACGCCGTGTTCCACGCGCTCGACCCCAAGCTGCTTCGTGACTCTAAAACCGTCATGTTCGATAATGCCCTTATCGAGCTGCGGCACGCGGCACGAGACCTTGTGCCAGCGCCGGCACCGTCCGGCCAGACCCCTAAGCGTCGCAAAACCTCCGAGCCCACGCTCCTCCTTCCGCCCGATGAGGTGCGCGAGGAGCGACTCATGGCCGCCATCAACGCCCTCTCCACGTACAACCTAAGTAACTCGCGGCTCGACCGCAGCCACCACCGCGATCTGCGCCACGTGGCGTGCGCCGTGTATGTCCGTATGGCGCGCTACTATGACACGCACCGAAAGACCGGCATCGTGGCGAGCTTATTTGGGGAGGAGACGGCCATGCCCTACACCATGTTTGCCTCGGCCGTATTCTTTGCGCCCGAGCGCCACGAGGACTGCGAATACCGCCTGGATCCCATCCATATCTACCGTTGCCAAAACGGCTTTTGGGAATGCATGCGTATCCACGGTAGTAGGCAAAAGAGCAGCAAGCTCGGTGAAATGATGCGCGCCTGCGACCAACGCCTGCGCCTGGCGCTGGACCCCGCCCATCCCCTTAAGGAAGAAAAGGTCCCCAAATATCTGGCCAAGATTATCGATGACGAGATTGTGGCATGGCTTTCGTGGGACGCCGCACACCAGCCCGTCAAGATCGATATCGATCTGAGTCAGCTGGGGCACATTCGGAGCGCCGCTGCGCAAACGCGCGAAGCGCTTTTGATCGACGAGGAACGCGAGGACGGCGCGTCCGCAGAAGCCGAGGCAGCGGACTCAGGGCAACCGGAAGCCGGGCCCGTAGCCGACGCGATTGTCGAGGCGGTCGTGGCACCCATTCGGCAGGACTTGACCGACGAGCCGACCATATCCACTGAACAGTTTGGTGTCGTGGCACCGCTTCTCGCGCCAACGTCAGCGTTCGCAGCCGCAGTGCCCGCTGACGCCACGAACGAACTCGCGCCCGCCGCAGACGCCTATCTCCGCGCGCTGCTCGAGCACAACGCAGTACAGGCGGAATCGGCGGTAGTGCAATCGGGGCAGAGCGAGGACATGCTCGTCGATACCATCAACGAGACGCTCTTTGACCTGGTGGGCGACACCGTAATTGAATTTAGCGCGGCAGGGCCGCAGATTATTGAGGACTACGAAGCAGACGTGAGAGGATACCTAGACCATGAGTGATACCGCATCCGCAGCACCCCGCGTGCCCAAGCGCGTCGCCGCCGTTATCCTAAACTCGCTCAAGGGCGGCGTGGTCCCGCGCATCGGCCTTCCCTATATCACCGTGGGACGCGAGGTCGAGATTCGCGCCCTGCTCACCGATCTGAGTCTCATCTCCGACGGTGGCGCGAGCTTCCGTTTTTTAGTCGGTCGTTACGGCGCCGGCAAGAGCTTTTTGCTCCAGACCATCCGCACGCACGCCATGGGCGAGGGATTCGTCGTCGCCGATGCCGACCTATCCCCTGAGCGCCGCCTGCAGGGCGGCCAGGGACAGGGCCTTGCCACCTACCGTGAGCTCATCCGCAACATATCGACTAAAACGCGCCCCGAGGGCGGTGCGCTCAACCTTATCCTGGATCGCTGGGTCGCCTCGTGTGCCGATGCCGATGAGTCTGCCGTCAATGCCCAACTGGCTCCGCTCGAGGAAATGGTCCACGGCTTCGACTTCGCCCGTATGCTCCGCCGCTACCGCGCGGCCGTATCCGAGGGCGACGAAGAAGCTATGAGCCGCGTGACCAAATGGATTCGTGGCGAGTACCGCACCAAGAGTGAGGCACGCGCCGAGCTGGGCTCCTCGACCATCATCAGCGATGACGACTGGTACGACTACGTTAAGCTCATTGCGCGCTTTTTGGTCTGCAGCGGCTACAAGGGCATGCTGGTGCTCATCGACGAGCTCGTGAATCTGTATAAGATTCCCAACGCCATCACACGCCAATACAACTACGAGAAGATCCTGACCATGTACAACGACACGCTCCAGGGTAAGGCGCAGTACCTGGGCATAATCATGGGCGGCACGCCAACCTCCATCGAAGACCGCCGCCGTGGCGTGTTCTCCTACGAGGCCCTGCGTAGCCGACTCGCTCAAGGCCGCTTTGCACGCGAGGATCTTAAGGACATGCTCGCGCCCATCATCCGCCTGCAGCCACTCACCTATGAGGAGTTGCTGGTGCTAATCGAAAAACTCATGCAAATTCACGCCGGCTACTTTGGCTGGACGCCCACGCTTACCGAGAACGACTTGGTGGACTTCCTCAAGATTGAGTTTGGCCGCGTGGGAGCCGATACGCACTTGACGCCGCGTGAGGTCATCCGTGACTTTATCGAGCTGCTCGATATCCTGTGTCAGAATCCCGATGCAAACGTGGCTGAGTTGCTGCAAAGCGTCGGCGGCGTCACGCTGGCGCCGCCAGCCACAACAGGCGACACCGGAACCGCAGACGGCGACCGCAACTTCGCCGAATTCACCATCTAACCTGCCAAAAAGGGACAGGTTTATTTTGGTAGGTTTTATCTGGGCGAACGTTGAAGCAGTAATGCAGCAAGCCACTGCTCGCCACGTTGAGAGATTCGCTTTTGAAAGGAGGCCTCGTGAACGCCTTTGACCGCTACGCCCCGTTTATCCAAGACTTCATCTACTCCCACGATTGGGAGAGCCTGCGCTCCATTCAGGTTGCAGCGGCAGATGCCATCTTTAATACGCAGGACAATGTGCTCCTGACGGCATCCACGGCTTCCGGCAAAACCGAGGCAGCCTTCTTTCCCATCCTGACCGAGTTTTGGGAGAACCCGCCCGCAAGCGTGGGCGCCCTCTACATCGGCCCCCTCAAGGCGCTCATCAACGACCAATTCGTCCGCCTCAACGACCTATGCGAAGAAGCCGATATCCCCGTCTGGCACTGGCATGGCGATGTCTCGCAGTCACACAAGGCCAAACTCATCAAAAAGCCGAGCGGCATCTTGCAGATTACGCCCGAGTCACTCGAGGCGCTCCTGATCCATAAGCACATGGCGATCCCTCGTATGTTCTGCGACCTGCGCTATGTGGTTATCGACGAAGTCCATTCGCTCATGCGCGGCGACCGCGGCGGGCAGACGCTCTGCCTTATCGAGCGGCTCTCGCGCATGGCAGGCGTGCAGCCCCGCCGCATCGGTCTGTCGGCAACCATCGGCGACCCCGAGCGCACGGGCGCCTTCCTGTCGCAGGGGACGGGACGCAACTGCGTCATCCCACGTTTTGAGGAGCCGCGCCGCGTGTGGCGCATCTCCATGGAGCACTTCTACAACTCGGGTCCCCAGGCGCAGCAGCGAGGATTCGCGAGTACAGGTCCGCAGGAAGCCGAAGTGCTCGCATGCGAGCGCATCGAGGCGGTGGCGCCCACGGCACTGCCCGCCGGCGCCCAAGACATGCGTCACAGCGGGCAGCTCACACAAGAGGAGCGCCGTCAACGTCGTGAGCGGGCACGGGGCAAGGCCGCTCCCAAAGACCGTCGCACTTCCTCGGCCCCCGAGGGCGAAGTCGACATCCCACGAGCGACCGAGCAGGCGCTTCTCAACCCCACCGACACGGCGCCCGACAACGCCGACCCCGGTATGGGCTATATCTTTGAGCATACGCGCGGCCGCAAGTGCCTGGTCTTTGCCAACTCGCGCGAGGAGGCAGAGGCCGTGTGCTCCATGCTGCGCAGCTACTGCGAAAGTCGACACGAGCCCGACCGCTTTCTAATCCATCACGGCAACCTTTCGGCATCGCTACGCGAGACGGCCGAGGAGCTCATGCGCGACGAGGAGCAGACGCAGACAACCGTCACCACCTCTACGCTGGAGCTCGGTATCGATATCGGCCGCCTGGAGCGCGCCTTCCAGATTGACGCGCCGTTTACCGTCAGCTCCTTTTTGCAGCGCATGGGGCGCACGGGACGCCGCGACCTTCCGCCCGAGATGTGGTTTGTCATGCGCGAGGAAGAACCCGAGCCGCGCACGATGATGCCCGAAACCATTCCCTGGAAGCTCCTGCAGGGTATCGCGCTCGTACAACTCTATCGCGAGGAAAAGTGGGTCGAGCCGCCCGAGCTCGATCGACTCCCCTACAGCCTGCTCTATCACCAGACTATGTCGACCCTCGCCAGCACCGGCGAGCTCACGCCGGCCGAACTTGCCCAACGCGTGCTCACGCTCAGTTATTTCCACCGCGTCTCAGCCGATGACTATCGCGTACTGCTGCGCCACCTCATCAAGATCGACCACATCCAGGTCACCGAGGGCGGCGGGCTGATCGTGGGTCTCGCGGGCGAGCGCATCATCAACAACTTTAAGTTCTACGCCGTGTTCCAGGAAAACGAGGAGTTCACCGTTCGCAGCGAGTCGGCCGAGCTGGGCACGATCGTCAATCCGCCCCCGCCCGGTGAGCGCATCGCCATCGCCGGACACTGCTGGATTGTCGAGGAAGTGGACTGGAAGCGCCACACTGTCTTTGCCACGCAGGTCAAGGGCCGGGTGCCGGCCTACTTTGGCGACTGCCCCGGAGACATCAATACGCATGTACTCGAGCGCATGCGCAAAGCGCTCAACGAGCATGCGGCATATCCGTATCTCATGGGCAACGCACGGGCACGTCTTGCACAGGCTCGCCATACGGCCGAGATTTCGGGCGCGGGGGCCAAGACGCTCATTAACCTGGGCGGCGACACCTGGGTGCTCTTCCCCTGGCTGGGCAGCTACGCCTTTTTGGCGCTCGAGCGCTTGCTTAAGATTAAATGCGCCGCAAAGCTGGGCCTTCGCGGGCTCGATCCGTCGCGTCCATACTTTATGCAGTTCAAGATGAAGGCCGACAAGGAGACGTTCTTTGAGGTGCTCGCAGCCGAGGCCGAAAAGGACTTCGACCCCATCGAGCTCGTCTATCCCGGCGAGGTACCTTACTTTGATCGGTACGACGAGTTTGTTCCCGAAGAGCTCGTGCGCAAAGGCTTCGCCGAAGGTGTGCTCGACATCGAAGGCATGAAGCAGCGTGTCCGCAGCTGGCGCGACCACGCCTAAGACCAGTCTTTTTGGGACGGGGAGACTTACTTGTCGTGAAGGACGGTGCCGAGGAAGTCGGTGTCGAAGGGCACAGCTTCGGCAAAGGCGTAGTCGCCGTCGCTGGCGATGAGTAGATAATTCTCCTCGCCGCCGAACTCCGTATCGCCACAAGGCACCACCCAGGCGCGAGCGAACACCTCGAGTGCCGTGGCAACGCAATCGCGCAGGAACGTCGCATCGCTCCCCTCGTTTGCGCTCACGATATTGGCAACGTAGATGCCGCCGGCATTCAGGCTGCCCCGCACTAGACGCAACGCCTCAACGGTCGCCAGCTCGCGCACAGGCTCGGCACCGCCAAAGCAGTCGCTCACAACGACGTCGTAGCGACGATGGCCAACGCTCGTAATGCCCAAATATGAACGAGCCTCGGCGGTTATCACCCGCAGGCGATCGCCCGCCGCGCGCTCCAGCTCATCTAGGTAGAACCAGCGACGCGCCAGGCGCGTAATCTCTCCGTCATACTCGATGACGTCCATGCGCAAGCTCTCGTGCGACATCAGAGCGAACTTAGGATAGGCAAACCCGCCACCGCCCAGCATAAGCATGCAGTTGATACCGTGACCATAAGCGTCACGCATTGCGCCCTCGGCCTCAAACACGTCGTCAAACGCGCGATAGTACGCAAAGACGGGCTCCGCCCAACGCTCGCCAACGTAACTTGCGCTTTGGTAGACGCCGCCTTGCACTAACACGCGAATCTCGTCGCCGCTCTCATCGTGCACGCGCTTCACACGCGCCAACCCATTGCGGGTTCGCGCAACCTGCAGACAGGCAGCGCGAACAGCGACGGCAGCCGCACCAAGCGCCGCAGCTCCCAGGGCAACGCCGGCAACGACGCCAGCAGAAACACTTGGCTTGTTCATCTAGAGCTCCTTTTGCAGATAGAGTCCGTGGTCATAAAATCCAAGATGGCGATAGTACTCGCGTGTGCCAATCGCGCTGATCACGTTGATACGTGCATAACCCACATCCCGGGCAATCTCGCACGCACGCTCTACGAGCAAACGCCCCAACCCGTGATGCTGCGCCGCCTGGCCTTGATCCCCCACGCGTGCCGCCATGCCATACACGTGTACCTCGCGAATCATCGCCTCGTCCGGCGTCGTCGGCAACTCGTCCGCATGCGCGGCAACAAACGAATGGTCGGGCAGCGACAACCGCAAAAAGCCCGCGATCTTGCCCTGCGGCGTCACCCACTGCAAAAAGCGCTCGTAGGTCACCGGCGTCTCGTACGCCACTTCCTCATCAAGAGATAGCTCATCCAAGTCGGCGCCCGCCGTGCTGATCTCGCGATAGCGAATCTCACGCACTGTCGTACCGTCACCCCGAGCAGCCAGGCGGTTCTCAACGAGCTGGCGTAGGTTGGGCTTCTTGTTGCCCACCATAATGTCGTCGGAGCTAAAGTCACGAATCATACGGCTGATGCGACAGAACGCCGGCGTCACCACGATGTCGTCGGCCAACACATCGAGCAGCTCTTCCTCGGTATAGGGGCGCCACTCGCCGCGCTCATAGCGGCCCACCAGACGCGAGCCCTCGATGAGCGCGCACGGGTAGACCTTGACCTCGTCGGGCATAAAAGCGCCCTCGGTCATAAAGCGCTCGTAGTCGCGCTTGTCCCCCTCGGGTGTGGCGCCCAACAAGTTGAGCATAAAGTGCGCGTGGATCTTAAAGCCAAACAAGCGCGCAAGCGAAAACGCCCGCTCAATCTGCGCCACCGAAATGCGACGCTCGTTGATATCGAGCAAATGTTGGTCGAGACTCTGAATACCCATCTGAATCTTGGTGCAGCCCAGGCGGCGGATAAGCGTGAGGGCCTGCGGCGTTACTGCATCGGGGCGCGTCTCGATAACAAGCCCCACCACGCGATGCTTCGCCGTCTCGTTGGTGCGCTGCTGGTGCTCAAGCTCCTCCATCGTTGCCATCTGCCACTCGGCGACCTCGCCCCACGGCGTACCAGGGCCGTACAGGCGACGCACTGCGCGGTTGTAGCCGCCCACGGAAGCATCCACACGCCCCTGCTCGTCGGCAACGCCGGCAGCAAGCTCGACCTCGTCTGTCGCAATGCCGGCAGCCCGATAGCGCTCGCGGCGCTCTGTTACCACCGGCGGCAGGGCATCGGCGGGAGCGTCATCGAGCAGGCGCCCTGCCTCGGCACGGCTGATGCCCGGACGCGCCAACATGGGGTTGGCCGCCACGCCGGCCACGGCATCGTCATTGAGCGCGCGGAAGAGCTCCGACATAAACCACATCTGATACCCTTGCGGATAGTCGCTCCAGGTACCGCCAAGCACAATGAGCTCGATCTTATCGGTCGCATGACCCATCTGCGAAAGCGCGGTCAAACGGGCGCTCACCTGCAGATATGGATCGAAGCAGTTTTGCTCTGCACGGGCACACGCCGGCTCGGCATGTAAATAGCTTTTGGGCATGCGCAGGTCGTTGGGGCAAAACAGGCAATCGCCCGAGCACGGCCACGGCTTGGTGATGACGGTAATGGTTGCCACGCCCGAAGCCGTGCGACGAGGCTTCATACGCAGCACCTTCAGCAGTTGACGCTCCAGCTCGGCATCGACATTCCACCCAGCCCAACGAGCCGGCTCCTCACGTTTAACCCGCTGGTAGAACGGCAGCAGACGGCGCTTGGCCAAATCGCGTTTGTCGGCACCCTCACGGCGCGCCTCGGCATGTATCAGTTTGACGAGCGCTTTGTCATCCACGGTCTCGCCGCGACGCAGAGCCTCGAGTATGTTCAAGATAATCTGTTCCATGCCCCCATTGTAAAGGCAAAGGCGCCGAAGCCAATCTCGGCTTCGACGCCTTTGCCAAACAGCGCGTCTATATCTTCGCCTAGGCTTTCGTCTGCCTCACTACTCCGAATCAAACGACATGTCGCCCGAACCGACCTCAAAACGATACGTGGCAGACTTATCGCCGTTATCGAATTCAAGATTCAAAACGGTCTCGCCGTCGTAGCCAAGCGGAAGGAAATCGCTCTCGAAGTCGCCGCTGCCCAAGGTGAGGCTCGCCTTAAAGCCCGTCGAGTTCGGAACCGTCATCTCCACATCGCCCGAGCCCACGCTCACGTCCATCGACTTCGCGGGGGCCTGGTAGAGCTCGAACGTCACATCGCCCGAACCGACCTCGGCATTCAGGGTATCGGTCACGGTACCCGTAAACTCGACGTCTCCCGAGTCCAAAGTCAGGTTGAGGTCATGACACGCAATGCCCGCGACCGTCAGATCACCCGATCCCACATTCGCTGTGATGCCCACCATGTTATCGGCAACATCGCGCGGCAGTTCGACGGTAACCGTGCGGTCAATGGCGCGCTCGTCATCGCAATCGAACTGGCGAATCTTGAGCGTAGAACCCTTGATTTCGGCCAGGTTCTGGGTTGCCGCATCGAAGGCAACGGTCCCCGTTGCCACGCGACCGCTTTCAATTACGCGCACTGGCCCGCCGGAAACGTGTTTGACCTCGACCGTGCCCGACGTCACGTCCAAATCAAGCGATGTGAACGCGTCGGCATCAAACGTTTCGCTCGAAAGCTGTTGAGGCCGAGCGGAATAGTTACCGCTATCCAAAAGATCGTCCTCGTCAAGCGCATCGTCCATACCAGACAAGCCGGATACAACATCGTCGAGATCCCACGGGCCATCAAAATGAATCAATGTCCGCGAAACGCCAAAGACAAGCCCGATGATGAGCACAAACGCTCCGATGCCAACGCCCAAGCGTACCTTGGATTCATGCGAAAGCTTCATCATTCATCACCCTCTTTGGCGATCGGGTCAGCGGTAGTCACGGTAGCCACGTCAGTATCAACCGGAGCGGAAACATCCTGAGCCCTAGCGACCACCGGCGCCGAACCAACCTGAATATCTCCGCGCGCCCAATCGCCATCGAGCGCACGCGCCACCCAGTGATAGATGGGAATCGTAAAGAAGATCAGCGCAGCAAAGGGGCCGGCACCAAACAGGAACATCAGCAAAAAGAACAGCAGCCAACACACGGCCCAATACGGGAACGACTGGAACGGGCCCTTCACCGGAGTCGAGCCAACTGCGCCGCCACTCGTCGCCTGCGCCGTAGCGGCATTAGCGGCCTGTGCACTCCAGCTTGCCGCTTGCGCCGCCTTGGCGGCGGCGTCACTCGCCTGTGTTGCCGCCTCGGTAGCTTGTGCCGCCGCCTCATGGGTGCGTGCGCGCTCTGCCGCCTCGGCCTCGCGCTGACGAGCGCGGTCCTCATTCTCAAACTCGATATCGTCCTCAATCTCATCGCTCGGATTGAGCAGCTCGTCCAGGCTCACGCCATAGAGCTTGGCGAGCGAGATCAGGTTCTCGGTATCGGGCGAGCTCTCCGCACGCTCCCATTTACTGACCGCCTGGCGCGACAGCCCTAGCTTTCGCGCCAGCCCTTCTTGGCTAAAACCCTTGCTGCGACGAAGGTCGGCGAGCCGCTGCGCAGTTTCTACATTCATGGTTCCTCCTATGTGATGCCAGCCGTGCCGCCGGACCGTTTTTGTTCTTAAGGCGCCTTGCACAGTTAAAAATCTATCCGCCACCGCCAAAAGCATGCCACCTATTCTAGTGAGATTTTTGACAACCGGCGGTTGCGGGCACATATGAGCTGCGGAAATGTGTCCAAACAAAGCAATGACCCACGGCTCGGTTGTCCCCGTTGCGGCGTTAACGGTAGTATGGTCGTACTGTTTATTCCGCACCGCCAACGGAGGGAGTTCCGCGCCGTGAACCGCGATTTCGCCTCATCGCTCATCCAGCTCAACAATACGTTCTATCGCGAGCACTCCGCTTCCTTTTCCGATACGCGCCAGGCCCCGTGGCCCGGCTGGGTGCGCACCATGGACATCGCGCTCGGGCAGCTCAACGCCGCCACGATCGAGCATCCCGTCCGCGTCTTCGATCTTGCCTGCGGCAATATGCGATTCGAGAACTTTGCCGCCGGCGGCGCACTTGCCGCCAAGGGCGTCGACGGCGCAAACCCCTCGGCAGATGCCAGCTGCCCGTTTGAGTTCTATGGTGTCGACTCGTGTCAAGATTTGGCTATCGATGCACATGGCCACGCCCTGCGCATTCCCAACCTGCACTTCCAGGAGCTCGACGTGCTCGACGCCCTCATGAAGCTCAACCCCGCCGAGACGCCCGACGTGCTTTTCGATGCCCCGCTCGCCGACATCTCGGTCTGCTTTGGCTTTATGCACCACGTGCCGTCGTGCGAGTACCGCGTACGCGTGCTCGACGCCTTGGTGCGCCAGACGCGCCCGGGCGGCATCATCGCCATCAGCTTTTGGGAGTTTATGAACGACGAGCGCATGGCGCGCAAGGCCGTTCGCGCCGAAGCCCGCGCCGAGCTCACCCCGCCGTTTGAGGGTTATGATTCCGCGCAGTTTGAAGCCGGCGACCACCTTATTGGCTGGCAAAACGACCGCCACGCCTACCGCTATTGCCATCACTTTGACGATCAGCAGATCACCGACCTGGTGCGCGGCGTCCGTACGTTCTACAAGAGCGGCGAGGTCCCCGTGCGCGAACTTGAGCGTTTCCACGCCGACGGTCGCAGCGGCGAGCTCAACCGCTACGTGATCCTCAAGCGCCTGTAGGCACCGACGACTCGCCGTCGAGCCGCATCGCATCTTTCGGGCAAACTATGCCCACCCTTTTTCAACCCATTGACGGAACGCGCGGCCATGCGTTTCGCATTTATGACCAAGGAGCCTCATGGGAGCCGTCCACGTTCGCACGCCTAAGAACTTTGTGCTCGAGGAGCGCCTGGAGCGCTACGCCGATGCGATTGAGACAAACCCCGAGGCTTATGCCGGAGATTGGCGCAAGGCCTGTGCGCCCGCAGGCAGCAAGCCCTTCGAGCACCTTCACCTGGATCTTGGCTGTGGCAAGGGAACGTACCTTGTAGAGCGCGCGGGCCACGAGCCAAACACCCTCTTTATCGGCATGGACCAGGAGCCCATCTGCATTGCCTATGCCGCGCAGAAAATCTGCGAGCAGGAGCTATCCAACGCACTCGTCCTGCCCCGAGGCGCCGCATCGCTGCCACAGCTATTTGCCGCAGGCGAGCTCGATGCCATCACCATCAACTTTCCCACGCCGCAGCCCAAGGCCAAGTACGCCAAAAAACGACTCGTCCATGTCGACCATTTGATGCTCTACCGCCCGCTCTTTGCAGCCAACGCCACCGTCACGCTGCGCACCGATAGCAAACCATTGCGCGATTACGCCCTGGGACAGTTTGCCGCGGCCGGCTACGACACGCTTTGGGTAAGTGACGACGTACGCCGCGACCATCCCGAGCATCCCGAGACCGAGTACGAGCGCCGCACGCGCGAGATGGGTGCCGCCGTCTATGGCATTCGCGCCACACCTGGAGCGCAGCCCAGCGATGAACAGCTCGCGGCGGGCCGCGCGCAGGAGCAAAGCCTTGCCTGCTACCTGCCCGAAAACCTCGATGCGCTCACCTATGTACCTCTGGGCATGGAAGAGGCCGTCGAGAACTTTAGAAACCGCGCCCGCAAAGGCAAGAAGCGCCTGCCGCAGGAGTCCTAGGGGCTTCTGATGGTCGCGGCGTCGGCAAACAAGTGAAAATAGGCGTCAGCGAACGACCCTCAAACCTAAGTGAGTAGACTTTTTTGCAATAGCCAAGCACAACCCGCATAACGAAAACTAAAACCGCAGGTAGAGCTCTTGCGCAAAAGCCATGTGCTCGCGATATTGCAAAAAGTCTACTCACTTAGCTGGCAACTGCACCAAACGGCTGGGCAGAACGCCCATTTCCTGCATTTTCTCGCGCGCTGGCACCCCGCGCCGCTGCTACGCCATAATAGTTGGCGGACAAACGGCGAGAGAAAGCAACCACATGGCACA
>CATYJA010000005.1:0-41337 GCA_958407545.1 uncultured Collinsella sp.
GCTACACCGTGGGCATCCTGCAGCAGGAGCCGCCGCTCGACGACGACAAGACCGTCATCGAGAACGTGCGCATGGCATTTGGCGACATGATCGCCAAGGTCGATCGCTTCAACAAAATCGGCGAGGAGATGTGCGACCCGGACTGCGACATGGATGCCCTCATGGCCGAGATGGGCAAGCTCCAGGACGAGATCGACGCCGCCGACGGCTGGGATATCGATTCCAAGCTCGGTCAGGCCATGGACGCCCTGCAGCTGCCCGATTCCGACATGCCGGTTAACGTGCTTTCCGGCGGCGAGCGCCGTCGCGTGGCCCTGTGCAAGCTGTTGCTCGAGGCTCCCGACCTGCTGCTGCTCGACGAGCCCACAAACCACCTGGACGCCGAGTCGATCCTGTGGCTCGAGCATTTCCTGCACAACTACCAGGGTGCCGTGCTTGCCGTCACGCACGATCGCTACTTCCTGGATAATGTTGCCGAGTGGATCTGCGAGGTCGACCGCGGTCACCTTTATCCCTACAAGGGCAACTACTCCACGTATCTGGAGACCAAGGCCGCCCGCATCGAGGCGCAGGGCAACCGTGACGCCAAGCTCGCCAAGCGCATGGAGGCCGAGCTCGAGTGGGTGCGCAGCTCGCCCAAGGCTCGTCAGGCCAAGAACAAGGCCCGTTTGGCTCGCTATGAGGAGATGGAGGCCGAGGCCCGCGCAAGCCAGAAACTCGACTGGACCGACATCCGCATCCCTGTGGGCCCGCGTCTGGGCAACAAGGTGCTCGAGGCCCATCACCTGCACAAGGAGTTCGATGGCCGTGTGCTCATCGATGACCTTTCGTTCACCCTGCCGCGCAACGGCATCGTGGGCGTCATCGGCCCCAACGGTGTGGGCAAGACCACGCTGTTCAAGACCATCGTGGGCCTGGAGCCGCTGACTTCGGGCGAGCTCGAGGTGGGCGAGACCGTCAAGATTTCTTACGTCGACCAGAACCGTTCCGGCATCGACCCCGATAAGAACCTGTGGGAGGTCGTCTCGGATGGCCTGGACCACATGATGGTCGGCGAGACCGAGGTTCCGAGCCGCGCGTACGTGGCGAGCTTTGGCTTTAAGGGCCAGGACCAGCAGAAGCGCGCTGGCGTACTTTCCGGTGGCGAGCGCAACCGTCTGAACCTGGCGCTCACGCTCAAGCAGGGCGGCAACCTACTGCTCCTCGACGAGCCCACAAACGACCTCGACGTCGAGACGCTGTCCTCGCTCGAGGCGGCTCTGCTCGAGTTCCCGGGCTGCTCGGTGGTCATTAGTCACGACCGTATGTTCCTGGACCGCGTTGCCACGCACATCCTGGCGTGGGAAGGCACCGACGAGAACCCGGGCAACTGGTATTGGTTTGAGGGCAACTTTGAGGCCTATCAGGCCAACCGTATCGAGCGCCTGGGCGAGGACGCAGCCCAGCCGCATCGTATCCACCGCAAGCTGACGCGTGACTAGTAGCAAGTAGAAAGGCCGCCACCAAGGGCGGCCTTTCTTGTAGCAATTGCACTGCAGCTATGCCCTGGCTGCTGGTTTGATTCATAATCAAAGTCATCTCTTTGGGATTAAAGCCCGTTTTTGCTATGAGTGATTTTCTAATTCCGTTTAAAACGTAAAGACGCATTGGGTTGCAAGGACATAAGCAAATCGAATTGAAATATAACCAGTACTGTAACGTTACAAAAAAGATTATAGAATAGGAGTACCTTATAAGTCGCTTCTCAAGAAAGAAGAACATATGCTTTCGCGTCGTCGTTTTCTGCAACTTGTCGCGTCTTCAATTGTCGCCTTAGCCGCACGTCCGAAAGAGGTTTTTGCTTCGACGGGCAATATTGATGGTGAGCAGATACAATTTACTTCTGAAATTGCGCAAGAGCTTGCCGATAAATATATAAAGGGACTCCTCGGCTATTCGTATACGCCTTCTGACCCTATTCCTTTTGTAGATGTTGATGGGTCCCCGCTTGGTTACATTGTTCCGGTTGTGACATCCAATAGAGCCGCGGGCTATTTGGTTTTAGATGCTTCAGATGATGAAATACTTACGGGATATCGTTTTGGAGACGGCTTAGTCAGCCCTATGGATCGGGGAGGAGATCTTGGTGTCGAGTCTTATTCGTTCAATAACCCAGTCGTAATGATCAATCCATTCGAATTCGGCGTGCAATCTTTGGACGGTTCAATAACAACAAATTGCGGAAGAACAATCCCGGCTGTTTCCATAGAAGGACGGCCTGTCGTTTTATCGAATAAACCTTCAAGCTGGAACGATGTTGTAATTTACGCAACTCAAATGCAGGATTACACAGTATCTGGATTTCGTTCCATTTCTCAGTTTATGTCATATGATGAAAGCGAGATTAAGAGGCTTACCGCCCACTTTGCTTGTATGGTGACAGCTTTTTCGAACGTTGCGGAACTGTATGGCATTGCCAATTTATATAGCGACCCTTCGCAATATATGCAGATATGGAATTACACCAATACCCATGCTCTTTCCGATGAAGAACAGACTGTTCCCGGCGTTGTTTTGGGTGGAACGCCGATATCAACCTGTGCAACGGGGTTTACAAATTACTGCGCAAGCAGAGGAAGTACTCTTATCGCCCGCACTGTCTCCTCTCCGGCTATCGCGAGCATTCAAAATGAGATTAACTCTAATAGACCGAATGTTTTACATGCGAGTTTGTACAACGGATCAGCCCATTCTGTAACAGCGGAGGCTTACGCCACACTTACTGGTAAGAAAACTGGAGAGACAAGGCAGATGATTGGCATAGCGGACGGCTGGAATTCATCTTTATCCTTCCTGAAGTATGATCAGAGCTATTATGCGTGGACTTATGGAACGACTTTTTCGAAGTAGGGCGATTCGTCTAGCTCTGTCTTTGGTGCTGATGGCTTCATTGGTGGGCTGTTCAACAAAGGAAGAGATATCGCGCGGAGGTTCCGGAGAAGTGACTGCGACAGACTCAGGTTCATTAGAAATAGCTGGCGGGCATGCCGATGTGATGTTACAAGGAAAAGGCGTGCTTAGGTCGATTGATGCTGAAGACGCTGTCTGCTCAATAGAGGATTTGAAGACAGGTGAAACTGCATCGTACCGAGTTTCAGATAATGCTGCGAATATGATTGAGTCGATACCGACTGGAGCGCAGGTTTCTTTTAGATACTTTGCTCCGCAACTTGAGGATGAGCTTGCTTCTCTGGTGTCTATATGCACCGATGACAACTAAAAGGCCTGAATTCAAACGGCCTCGGATGGTCAATTGGCTATCCGAGGCCGTTTTTTACTCGACCGGGGCTTCGACCTTGTCGATGGCCCAGGCGGCTCCGAGACCGCCGGTGGTGTTGCGGCGGATGCGCACGGTGACTTCGTGGCGCTCGCCGGCCTGCGTGTAGCGCAGGGGGAAGATTGCGCGGTTTCGCGCGGCCTCGATGGTACCGCGCTCGCGGGCGATCCAGTAGTACTCGCCGACAATGCCGAGGGTGTCGGCGCCGTAGGGGAGATAGGTCGACAACTGGTGCAGAAGCGGACCGGGGCAGAAGACTTCGGTTGCGAAATCGATGGGGAAGTCCTCGGGGATGGCGGGCGCTGCAGGTGCGGGGGCTGGGGCCGCTACGGGTACCGAAGCCGGTGCCGGTGAGGGAATTTGGTCGCAAGCAGAGGCGGGCACGGATTCGATGAAGGGTGCGGGCTCCAGCGTCGCTTCCGGCTTGATCGTGGAATCTGCGGGCTCCTCGGTGACGGGCGCGTCTACAGCTGCGGTTTCAACCTTAACCTGCGCTGCGTTCTCGTTCTCGACGCTCGACTTTGCCTCGATGGGCGTGGATGCCATGGTGGTGATGCCGGCGTTGGCGTTCTCGGGGTCATAGACGACCGTGAGCGAGATGGCGGGCTGCGGCGTCTCGGGCTCCGGCGTCGACTCAGTAGCGCCTTGATCGGCGGGCTCGTCGGGCTGATCGTCCTCGGCCTCGTCGCCAAAGACATCGCTGTTTTGGAACGCAGACGTCTCGGGCTGGTCAGCGGCTTCTTCGGTTGTCGACTTGGGAGCTTCGTTGAGCTCCGCAGTGGCTTCCTGCTCGGATATGACTTCGGGATCGGTCGTGGCGGTGATTTCGGTTTCGGCTTCTGCCGTTACCTCAATAGCGACTTCGATCTCTGCCTCGGGCTCGGGTTCCGGCACGGCTTCAACCATGGTTTCTGGCTCGGGACGCTTAACGTGCTTGGGACGCACGGCCTTGAGGTCCTTCTCGCCGCGCTTTTTCTTTTTGTAGGACTGCTTGGCTCCCTTGACTGCCTTGGGCTTGTCCTCGCCCTTGGCAAGGGCGGCATCCCAGGCCTCGTTGGCGATGACAGTGGCATACAGACGACCGCCCTTAAAGACGGTCAGCTTAATGCAGTCGTCGAGCTCCTCGAGCAGCTCGCGCGTGGACTCGAAGCCCAGGTCATAAGCGGCCATGTCACCAGCGGCGAGTGCCTCCTCGACCTGCGTCATAAACGTTTGCTTGCCGCATCCGATTGCATCGCGCAGCAGGCGATACAGATAGATGTGGTTGCCCAGCGAAAGCGTGGGCCTAACTATTGTCTTGCTCATGGCAAATCTCCTCTTTACACACCAAAGCATCTTACCATCGCACGGGGCTTGCCATCTCGTCGCCCAAGGCAAACGGGCGCGACCGTTGCCGGTTCGCGCCCGTTATGCAGGTCGGTTATCTATGAGAGGCAAACGCGCTTAGTTGCCCGACGTCGTGCCTTGGCTCGAGCTGTCAGATGCCGTGCCGGACGCGGTTCCGCCCGAGCTGTTAGTGCTGCTGTTGTCGGTAGATCCCGTGCCCGATGTATTGCCGCTCGTCTGGTCGCCCGTGCTCGGTTGAGAGCCGTCGGTCGTTTGGCTTGAGTCGGTCGTGCCGGATTGCGTGTCGCTGTTATTCGCAGAGGAATCGACGTCCTTCGATTGATTGGGGGTGTTCGATGACGAGTCAGTGGATGCGGAGGTGCCCTGCGGGTCGTCCTGCTGGCTTTGCGATTGACCTGAGCTATCCGCGTCGTGCTCGGTCGTATGCGACGAAAGGATTGGCTCGGGGCGCTCACCCAGACCCTCACCGGCGGTGGTGATAAGGATGGCGCCGGCGCAGGCGATGACCGCGACAATGGCGATGGCGATCGAGAAGACGATGACCTTCTTTTGCGTCTGACTGCGCTCTGCCGCCGCCTTGGCGCGCAGGCTGTCGGGAGCAACGCGCGCCGTGGTCGCGCGCCCCGCAATCTGGCGCATCTCCTGCGTAGTCGCGGCGCCGCCCAGGTGCTCCTCGGCATTAAACTCAACGGGCTCATAGGCGCCGGCGGGGTAGTCGACGGCGGCGTGCGTACCTTTGAGGGCTTCGGCGCTGGCAGAGATAAAGTGGCGGTAGACCTGCGAGGACACAACGGTGATAACCGAGCTCACGGCGGCACCAATTACTGAACCAGCGATACCAATCTTGGAGGCAAGCGCGACGCTCGTGGCGGCAGCTGCGGCGCCGGCGATGATCTGGGGAATGGAAATGTCGTCGAACAGGCCCTTTTTGGGCGCGATGGCCATGGTCTGTCCGATGGAATGGTTCTCGTGCACGCCGTTGTTGAGCGATGCTGGCGTCATGACGCGCGTGCGCGGTGCGTCGGTGTACTTGGTTGTCATACGGGGTCCTCCCGGTGTAAATCTGCTTCGTTTCGTGTAGCCATCAGGGTACCCACCAGATGTGAATCGTACGTGACATTTAACAGATACCATCAACTCATCAATTGCTCACCAAGTTGGTGGGATGCGGTTACACCCGGCGGTTGAACTACAATAGGACTTGCTAATTGTTGTGAATGGCGTCTACGCACGGGAGCATTCTTATGAATCTTCACCTTTCTCAGTCTGATGGCTTTTTGCGTGTGGCGGCGGCCTCGCCGCGGATTCGCGTGGCCGATGTCGAGGGCAATGCCGAGGTTGCGCTGGCGGCTGTTCGCGAGGCTACCGAGCGCGGCGTTCGCGCGCTGGTGCTGCCCGAGCTTAACCTGACCGGCTATACCGCGGCCGACCTGTTCCATAACCGCACGCTGCTGCATGCCTGCGAGGCTGCTCTGGTGCATATCCTCGACGAGACTCGTGAGTTGCCGGTTGTCTTTACCATTGGTCTTCCCGTTGCAGTTGCCGAGAATATCTACAACTGCGCCGCCGTGTGCTGCGCGGGCGAGCTTTTGGGCCTCACGGCCAAGAAGTATCTGCCCAACTATGGCGAGTTCTATGAGCGTCGCTGGTTTGCTCCGGCGCCTGCGGATCCCGTGTGGGTTGAATTTGCCGGTCAGGGTCCGGTTCCGCTGGGCTCGGGGCTTATCTACCGTTGCTGTGATGAGGGTGCCGAGGATATGGTGCTGGGCGTTGAGGTCTGTGAGGACCTGTGGGTGCCGGCGCCGCCTTCGACCGAGATGGCGCTTGCCGGTGCGACGGTGATTCTCAACCCGTCGGCTTCGGACGAAATCATCGGTAAGGCAGACTATCGCCGCAGCCTCATCTCTAACCAGAGCGCACGCCTGTACTGCGCCTATGCCTACGCGGACGCGAGCGAGGGCGAGTCCACGACCGACATGGTCTTTGCGGGCGAGAACCTTATCTACGAAAATGGCTCCAAGCTCGCCGCCACCAAACTGCTTACCTGCGATATGGCCATCGCCGACGTTGACCTTGACCGCCTGGTTGCCGAGCGCCGTCGCTCGACGACGTGGGCGCGCACCGACGATGCGCCGGAGGCCACGACCGTTGAGTTTTCGTTTGAGGGCGTGCTGGCCGAAGAACCTGTCCTGCGCGATGCCTGCGATATCGACCGCGTTTTCCCGCGCGCGCCCTTTGTGCCGGCCGACCATGGTGACCTGGCTGAGCGCTGCGAGACCATCCTCGACCTGCAGACCGCGGGCCTCAAGACCCGCCTTGCCCATACGGGCACCAAGGCGGCCGTTATCGGCCTTTCGGGCGGTCTCGATTCCACGCTGGCACTGCTTGTGACCGTGCGTGCCTTCGATGCGCTGGGGCTGCCGCGCACTGGTATCACAGCCGTGTCCATGCCCGGCTTTGGCACGACGCACCGCACCAAGTCCAATGCCGAGTCGCTCGCTCGCGACCTAGGCGTGAGCTTTCGCGAGGTCTCGATCCATGCTGCCGTGGAGCAGCACTTTAAGGATATCGAGCATGATCCGACCGTGCAGGACGTGACCTACGAGAACAGCCAGGCGCGCGAGCGTACGCAGATTCTGATGGATTTGGCCAACCAGGCTGGCGGTTTTGTCATTGGCACGGGCGACCTGTCGGAGCTGGCGCTCGGCTGGGCTACCTATAACGGCGACCACATGAGCATGTACGCCGTCAACGCGAGCGTGCCCAAGACGCTTGTGCGCCATCTGGTACGCTATGCCGCCGATGTCTTTGGCGGGCGCATTGCCGAGGTCTTGCTCGATATCCTCGATACGCCGGTGTCCCCCGAGCTTCTGCCGCCCACGGGCGACGGCGAGATTGCGCAGAAGACCGAGGATTTGGTGGGACCGTACGAGTTGCACGACTACTTCCTCTACTACCTGCTGCGTTTTGGCTTTGAGCCGGGCAAGATCTACCGCATGGCTCTCAAGAGCTTCGAGGGCGTCTACGACGCCAAGACCGTCCACACGTGGCTACGTACGTTCTACCGTCGCTTCTTTGCCCAGCAGTTTAAGCGCAGCTGTCTGCCCGATGGTCCCAAGGTGGGCTCGGTGACGCTCAGCCCGCGCGGCGATTGGCGTATGCCGAGTGACGCTAGCTCGCGTCTGTGGCTTGCGCAGATCGACGCGCTCAATCCAGTTGACTAAGGTTGGCTAAATTGAACCAATACGGGGGTTGTAAGCGTTACACTTTTGCAATCTGATGGCCCGTATCGCGCGGCGCTCTTGTCGGAGCGCCGCGTTTTTCATATCGAAAGGTGGCACCATGCAGGCATCGCAGCGTCTCGACCGCTTTGGCGCGGAGGTCTTCGCCTCGCTCAACAACAAGCTTCTCGCGCTGAAGGCTCAGGGCAAGACCATTTACAACATGAGCGTGGGCACGCCCGACTTTAAGCCGTACGACCACGTGGTCGAGGCGCTCACGCAGGCGGCCCAAGATCCCGAGATGTGGAAGTATGCCCTGCGCGATCTGCCCGAGCTTAAGCAGGCCGTGTGCGATTACTACGAGCGCCGCTTTGGCGTTTCGGGCATTACGCCGTCTATGGTGCAGTCGTGCAACGGCACGCAGGAGGGCGTGGGCCATTTGGGCCTGGCCCTGCTCGATCCGGGTGATACCATTCTGGTTCCCGATCCGTGCTATCCGGTCTTTGAGGCGGGCGCCAAGATCGCCGACGCCAAGCTCGAGTACTATCCACTGGTCGCCGAGCACAATTACCTGCCCTATGTGGCGGGCATCGACCCCGAGGTCGCCGATCGTGCCAAGTATATGATCGTGTCGCTGCCTGCGAACCCGGTCGGCTCGGTGGGCACGCCCGAGATCTACGAGGAGATCATCACTTTCGCCCGCGAGCACGACCTGCTCATCGTTCACGACAACGCATACTCCGACATCGTGTTCGACGGCGAGCCGGGCGGCAGCTTCTTGCAGTATCCCGGTGCGCTTGAGGTGGGCGTGGAGTTCTTCTCGCTCTCCAAGTCGTTTAACGTCACCGGTGCCCGCATCGGCTTTTTGGTCGGTCGCGAGGATGTGGTCTCGGCCTTTGCCAAGCTGCGCGGCCAGATCGACTTTGGCATGTTCTTCCCGATCCAGAAGGCCGCCATCGCCTGCCTGAACGGTCCGCGCGATGAGGTCGAGGCGCAGCGTCTGAAGTACCAGGAGCGCCGCGATGCCCTGTGCGACGGTCTTGAGGGCCTGGGCTGGGAGCGCCCCAACGCGCATGGCTCTATGTTTGTGTGGGCCAAGCTTCCCGGTGGCCGCACCGATTCCATGGCGTTTTGCGAGGAGCTCATGGAGAAGGCCGGCGTTGTGGTGACGCCGGGCGCGAGCTTTGGTCCTTCGGGTGAGGGGCACGTGCGCATGGCGCTGGTCTTGCCGCCCGACCAGATCGCTTTGGCTGTCGAGGCCATTCGCGAGGCGGGCCTGTATTAGAAAGCTATTTCGGCTCGTCAATAGCTCGAAACCGATTTCGTGCAGTTATTTTACGAATTCTGCAAACAATTTCGGTAAACGGTCGATTTTTGGCTGCGAATAGGAGCATAATCAAAGTCCCGATTGGATGTATTGGGATCACGGCAAGCCGCTCGGGTCGTTCCCGGGCGGCTTGTTTGTGGAGAGAGATGGGAGTTTCTAATGGTTAACGAGAAGAAGGTCGCTATTGTCGGGTGCGGTTTCGTCGGTTCGTCTTCGGCGTTCGCACTGATGCAGAGCGGTCTGTTCTCCGAGATGGTCCTCATCGACGTGGACAAGAACCGCGCCGAGGGTGAGGCCCTGGATATCGCGCACGGCATGACGTTTGCCGAGCCGATGAAGATCTACGCCGGCGATTATTCCGATGTCGCCGACGCCGCCATGATCGTCGTCACTGCTGGCGCTGCCCAGAAGCCCGGTGAGACCCGCCTGGACCTGGTCAACAAGAACGTCAGCATCTTTAAGTCCATTATCCCCGAGATTAAGAAGTCCGGCTTCGACGGCATTCTGCTCATCGTCTCCAACCCGGTCGATGTTCTGACCTACGCCGCCATCAAGATGTCCGGCCTGCCCGAGGGCCACGTCATCGGTTCCGGCACCGTGCTCGACACCGGTCGCCTGCAGCAGATGCTTGGTGCCCACGTCGAGGTTGACCCGCGCGATGTCCAGGCCTATGTCATGGGCGAGCACGGCGACTCCGAGTTTGTCGCTTGGTCCAGCGCTCAGGTTGCCGGTGTTCCGCTGAACACCTTCTGTGAGCTTCACGGCCACCTGGAGCATGAGGCTGCCGAGAAGCGCATCGCCGAGGACGTCAAGAACTCCGCCTACACCATCATCGAGAAGAAGCACGCCACCTACTATGGCGTCGCCATGGCCGTCAAGCGCATCTGCACCGCCGTTATGCGCGATGAGCAGACCGTTCTGCCCGTCTCTTCGCTCATGGTGGGCGAGTATGGCCTGTCCGATCTTGCCATCTCCATGCCGACCGTCGTTGGCCGCGACGGCGTTGTCTGCCGCGTCCCCGTGCCGCTGAACGATGACGAGCAGCATGAGCTCACCGTCTCTGCCAAGGCCCTCAAGGACATCATCGACAGCGTTGACTTCTCCTGCTAAATTCGGCTCGTTTGAGCAACAGGCTACAATGAAGGCGCCCGGATCCATGTGACCCGGGCGCCTTTTTATGCATTGGGGACAGGTTTGTTTGCACCAATCTTCGATACGCTTGGGGCAGGCTCGACCGCTATACTGGTTCGTGCTCAATTCGATCTAGAACGGAATGCCGTATATGAAAATCAATCATGTTATTCTGCATATCCTGGACTTTGACTCTGCCGTCAACGTTATGAGCCAGCGCGAGCTTGATATCGAGAGTCGTACCGTGCGCAATTTCGTAACCACGCATCTGCGCCGCGCCCGCACCTCGGCCGACAATAAACGTGCCACGTTTGCCGAGAACTCTGCGTTTGGCGGCGAGCTCAAGGGCTATTTCTTTGGCGAGCGCGAGTTTGTGGACCTGTCGCAGCAGATTGCGGAGTTTATCTCTTCCGAGCTCACCAAAGCCGAGAAAGCCGAGTCCACCGACGTGCTGGTGGCTGATTTTGATGACGATGAGGATGCCCGCTGGTTTGCCGTGATGCTGCTGGGCTCCAAGCAGGCTTTTATGCACGAAGTGGGCCGCGAGGAGGGGGAGGTGCGCAACGACATCGCGCGCCACTACGCCATTCTGCCAAACCCCTCGCAAAAGGTGCCAAGCTATGCCATCGTGCGCGCGAGCACCATGGAGATCGGCTACGTGGACAAGAAGCGCAAGATTGCCGGCGAGGACCGTATGCTTATCCCTGATGGCCTGCTGCAGTGCGACACGGGCGTGTCGGGCAAGGAAGTCATCGACACCGTGACGCGTGTGGTCGAGGAAGTCGCCGAGGAGCACGGTGCCAATACGGCCGTAGCGCTCGCTAAGGTTAAGGCTGCCGTTGCCGAGAAGGTTGAGGATGACGAGGAGCTGCCGCCTTGGGATATCGTCGATGAGGTCTTTGAGGACGAGCCGGTCATCAAGGAGAGCGTGCGCGCGGCACTGACCGAGGAGAAGGTGCCTGAGCGTGTACCCGTGGAGCGCAAGCAGGTCGAACGCGCGGCGGTGCGCAATCATAAGATCCGTACCGACACGGGTATCGAGATCAGCTTCCCGGCCGAGATGGGTTCGAACTCCGAGTACATTGAGTTCGTCAACGAGCCCAACGGCCTCATTTCCATCGAGCTCAAAAACATCGGGTCAATTGAGAATCGATAAGCTGCGCTGGACGCTGCTGAAAAATAAAGGTCGAAGCCCTTCGGGACTTCGGCCTTTGTTGCTTGGGGCTGAATTACGTTGCAGGTTGAGCATACGCCAGCGAAAACGCCCCTAGGCGAGCAAGGTGACGTGAAAGAGGAGGGAAGCGTACTTCGGTACGCGACCGACGATTGAACGTCAGATTGCTCGCCTAGGGGCGTTTGCAGCGTCGGCTAGTTACGCGGTTTGGTGAAAACCGCGTAACTCTACAGCTGGCGCAGACCTTCCTCGAGGCCGGTCTTGCTGTCGGTCTTCTCGTCGCGCATCTTGATGACGCGGGCGGGGACACCGGCCACGACGGCACCGGCGGGGACGTCCTCGACGCACACGGCGCCGGCGGCAACAACAGCGCCCCTGCCCACGCGCACGCCCTCCAGGACCACGGCGTTGGCGCCAATCATAACGTCGTCCTCGATGATGACGGGCGTGGCGCTGGCGGGCTCCACGACGCCTGCCAGCACGGTGCCGGCGCCGATGTGGCAGTTCTTGCCCACGGTGGCGCGACCGCCCAGCACGGCGCCCATATCGATCATGGAACCCTCGCCGATAACGGAGCCGATGTTGATGATGGCGCCCATCATGATGACGGCACGGTCGCCAATCTCGACGCGGTCGCGGATGATCGCGCCCGGCTCGATGCGGGCGTTGATGCCCTTAAGGTCGAGCATGGGGACGGCGGAGTTGCGGCAGTCATTCTCGACGTCGTAGTAATCGATGGAATCGGCGTTGGCGTCCAGGATGGCTTTGAGCTCGTCCCAGTCGCCAAAGACGGTCTTGCCGCGACGGCCGCCGTAGACATGTGCGTCGCCCCAGGCAACCTTCATGCCGGGTTTCTCGCGCACATACAGCTTGACAGGCGTCTTTTTAGGCGCGGTGGCGATGTAATTGATAATCTCCTGGGCATCCATCTCGGCTGCGTTGCTCATTCGCTATCTCTCCTTTGGATGGATTCGGTTGATACCTGGTTAGGCAAACATGACCTGATCGAAGGTGTAGAAGCCGGGGTCGCGGGTGACGAGCTTCTGGGCGGCAGCCAGGGCGCCGTTGACGAAGATCTGGCGGCTCGTGGCGCGGTGTGTGAGCGTGACCTCCTCGTCCTGGCCAAAGAAGCTCACCTCGTGCACACCGGCGACGGTGCCGCCGCGCAGCGAGTGCATACCGATTTCCTTGGGATCGCGAGCGCCGCACATGCCCTCGCGTCCGTAGACGGGGTGGTAGCCTGTCTCGGGTTCGGCCTCGACTACGGCGTCGAGTAGCAGCTTGGCGGTGCCGCTGGGGGCGTCGACCTTTTGGTTGTGGTGCGTCTCGGCAATCTCGCAGTCAAAGCCGGGCAGCTCGCGCGTGGCCTGGGCCACTAGATGACGCAGGGCTGCGATGCCGATGGAGTAATTGCCCGAGTGCATAACGCGGGTGTTCTGGCCCAGCTCACGCAGACGGTCCATCTGCTCGGGCGTATAGCCCGTGGTGCCCGAGACCAACGCGGCGCCCGTGCGCTCGACATAGGCGACGACGGCATCGAAGGTCACGACGTTCGAGAAGTCGATGATAACGTCGGCCGCCGGGGCGCTCTCGAGCTCGGACAGATCAAAACCGATCTGGGCGACGATATCAAAAACGGGCTGCCCGCCGGCGTCGACAACGCCCTCGGCGGTGGTGCGGATGAGCGAGCCCATGCGGCCCGTTCCCATAATGACGGTCTTAATCAAGCAGACCAGCTCCCTTCAGAGCATCGGTAAGTGCGGCTCGCGTGTCGTCTGCCATGGGGCACAGCGGCATACGGTAGTTTGCCTCGATCATGCCCATCTGGGCGAGCGCTTCCTTGACGGGGATGGGGTTGACCTCGCTAAAGAGGGCATTGATGAGCGGCTGGCCGGCAATCTGGATATCGCGGGCGCGCTCCACGTCACCGTCCAGATAGGCGCGGCACATGTCGTGCACGAGCTGCGGCTGAACGTCTGCCCACACGCTGATGGTGCCCGAGGCGCCCAGGCTCATGAGCGGTACGGTAAGCGCGTCCTCGCCCGAGTACATGCGGAAGTCGTCTGACAACAGGTGGGCGATCTTGGCCGCGTAGGCGACGTTGCCCGAGGCCTCCTTAATACCCATGATGTTGGGGTGTGCGGCCAGGCGTTCTACGTTGCGCTCGCTGATGCCGCAGCCACAGCGGCCGGGGATGTTGTACAGGATGCAGGGGATGTCCACGGCATCGGCGACGGTCTTAAAGTGCTGATAGATACCCTCTTCGTTGGACTTGTTGTAGTAGGGGGTGATGAGCAGCAGGCCGTCGGCTCCCAAGCCCTGGTAAGTAAGCGACTTGGTGAGCATGGTCTGCGTGGAGTTGGAGCCCGAGCCGGCAATGACGGGGACGCGTCCTGCAACATGCTTGACCACGGCGGCGACGACGGAGTTGTCCTCGTCGTCGGTCATCGTGGCGCTCTCGCCGGTGGTGCCCAGGGTGAGGATGGCGTCGGTGCCGTTTTGCAGGTGGAAATCGATAAGGCGCTCGAGTGCGTCAAAGTCGACACTGCCATCCTTTTTAAACGGCGTGACGAGGGCGACGATTGAGCCCTCGAGATTGCGGATGTCCATGTTCTTCTCCTTCGCGTCCGCGATCTGGATGCGTTTGTTCCATTGGGCGGCGACTGCCAGGCGCTCGTCTTGGGCGCGACGGCGGGCACTTTCGGCGCGCGACTTGGCCAGCAGCTCTCGGCCGCTCGGCAGCACGTCGAGCGTGGCAAAGTAATCGCCCGGGCGCTCGGCGCGGCGGATGAGGTCGGCCGAGCCATCGGGGCGCAACAGGACCTCGGCGGAGCGCAGGCGTCCATTGTAGTTGTAGCCCATGGAGTAGCCATGCGCGCCGGTATCGTGGATCACAAGCAGGTCGCCCATGTCGATATGCGGCAGCTCGCGATCGATGGCGAACTTGTCGTTGTTCTCGCACAGATTGCCCGTGATGTCATAGGTGTCCGTGACGGGCGCTGTGGTCTTGTCGTCGCCACCCGGCTGGCCCATCACCGTAATGTGGTGGTAAGCGCCATACATGGCAGGACGAATCAGATCGACGGCGCTTGCGTCCACGCCGATATAGTCCTTGTAGATCTGCTTCTCGTGGATGGCCTTGGTGACCAGGCAGCCGTAGGGCCCCATCATAAAGCGGCCCATCTCGGTGCAAATGGCCACATCGCCCATGCCGGCAGGAACCAGGATCTCGTCGTGGGCCGCGTGCACCCCCTCGCCGATGACGTGGATGTCGTTGGCCTGCTGCTCGGGCAGGTAGGGGATGCCGACGCCGCCGGACAGGTTGATGAAGGCGACGTGTGCGCCGGTCTCGCGCTCCAGGCGCACGGCAAGCTCAAAGAGGATGCGCGCGAGCTTGGGGTAGTAGTCGTTGGTGACGGTGTTGCTGGCAAGGAATGCGTGGATGCCAAAGTCCTCGGCGCCCTTGGCCTTGAGCATGCGGAACGCCTCGAAGAGCTGCTCGGTGGTCATGCCGTATTTGGAGTCGCCGGGGTTGTCCATGATGCCGTTGGAGAGCTGGAACAGACCGCCTGGATTAAAGCGGCAGCTGACCGTCTTGGGGATGGGCCCCGCAACGCGCTCAAAGAACTCGATGTGGCTGATGTCGTCAAAGTTGACGATGGCACCCAACTTGTCGGCGAGCTCAAAGTCGGCAGCCGGCGTGTCGTTGGACGAGAACATGATGTCGTGTCCCGTGATACCCAGCGAGCGGGCGATCATGAGCTCGGTATAGCTCGAGCAATCGCAGCCGCAGCCGTATTCGTTGAGAATGGAGATGAGCGCCGGGTTGGGGTTTGCCTTGACGGCAAAGTATTCCTTAAAGCCCGGGTTCCATGCGAAGGCGTCGCGCACTTCTTGCATGTTGCGGCGGATGCCCGCCTCGTCGTATAGATGAAACGGCGTGGGGAACTGCTCGACGATATGCTCGAGTGTCTCCTTGTCCACAAACGGCTGCTTGGCCGCATATGCCTCGTTGGGGGTCAATGCCATGTCCCGTAAACCTCGCTATCCAGACGGCGCCATCTGCGCATCGAATCCGCATAGCGTGGACCCAATGTCCGGATAGCGCTCCCGCATTGCTGCAGACAGTCCTGTGGGTGTTTCCCACAGGCCCACCAGGTTATTCGTGCCCGAAAAACCCAGTTCGGCGGGTTTCGCCTCCCCACGGGGTCAAAGCCTGCCGGCTCGCCCGCGGCTCTTCGTGCCCGCGCCTCTATCAAGTGGTAAAGACCCTATCACGTTGCACTTTACCAAACAAGAGTATTCGTATATAACGTTTAAAAAATGCAGGGATATGCTGGAAACATGTGCGCTGCAATCCTGTATCACAATAAGTTGCAACAGATGTGCCTCACGAAGGGATCCTCTATGACCGAGCTCCAAGAACTCCGTCGCTATCGCCGCGATCTCCATCGCATTCCGGAGCTCGATTTCGATCTTCCGCAAACCATTGCCTATATCGAGGGCGTGCTGGCACCGCTCACCTGCGAAGTGACCCATCCGTGCCCCAGCTGCGTCTGTGCTTTCTTCGACGCCGGCGTTGATGCCGCGCATGCCACGGCGATTCGCGCCGATATGGATGCGCTGCCCATCGCGGAGGCGACGGGAGCAGCCTTTGCCTCGACCCATCCCGGCAAGATGCACGCTTGCGGACATGACGGACACATGGCCATGGCGCTTGCCGCCGCGACGTATGTCGACCGTACGATTCGCGAACAGCCGGGCGCCATTAGGCGCAACGTTCTTTTTGTGTTCCAGCCGGCCGAGGAAACGACCGGTGGTGCCAAGACGGTATGCGAGAGTGGTGTGTTCGAGCGCTATGGGGCCGACCGCATTTTTGGCTTCCATGTGTGGCCCGATCTGCCTGCCGGCACGTTGGCGAGTTGTTCCGGTCCGCTGCTGGCGCGTTCGAGCGAGACGCATATCCATATTCACGGTACGAGCATCCACATTGCTAAGACCTATGGTGTGCCGGTTGGGGAGTCGCACGATGCCGCGTTGGCGGCAGCTAAGTTTTTGGTTGCCGAGCGCGAGCTGATGGACGAGCTGGGCACCGACGAGCCCTGTATCGGCAAGTTTGGCCTGCTGCAGGCTGGCACCGTTTGCAACGCGGTGGCGGGGGAGGCCCATGTTGCCGGCAGCCTACGTGTGTTTACGGACGACATGTTCGACCGTGCGCGCGAAGGCGTACGCCGTGTGCTCGACGAGGCGTGCACCGCAACGGGCTGCACGTATGATCTTGACTTTGCCGAGGGCTATCCACCGGTCGATAACGACCCTGAGTTGTTTGCCTGCATTGCGCCTGCCTTGTCCGAGTTGCAACTTGTGGACGAGCCGCTGCTAATCGCCGAGGATTTCGCGTTCTATCAGCGCCATCTGCCGGGCGTGTTCTTCTTGCTGGGCACGGGCGTGCCGGAGGGTCAAGAAAACCCGAGTGATCCGGATGGCTGTCCCGCCTATGCCACGAGCGCTCTGCATACCGATACCATGCTCTTTGACGAGGAAATTCTGCTCAAAGGCCTCGATGTCTACAAACGATTGCTTCTGCTTGGTTAATTGGCGAAGGATACCTGCTCTAGAAAATACGAACAAATGTACGCTATAATAGAGATGTAAGTCTATAGAAACGTTTGACGTTATTAACGTAAGGCGATACTATGATTGCATCGTAATGAGCGCTATCGGGTCTGTTTTGAGTGGAGACAGGAGATGGCTTGGAATGTCGAAATCGTCGATTATCACAAGTGATGAGACCTCGGCCGATTTGCTGTCGCCGGTGACCCCTGGTGAGCTTCTCAAAGAGGAGTTTCTTGTTCCCATGGGCATTTCTCAATATCGCCTTGCGAAAGAGACCGGGATTCCGGCTCAGCGTATCGGGCAGATTGTCTTGGGAAAACGTCGCGTGACGGCCGACACCGACCTCCGTCTTTGCCGTTATTTTGGCCTGACGGATGGTTATTGGCTGCGCGCTCAGGTGGCGTTTGACCTTGAGGCCGAGAAAAGGCGGATCGAACCGGAGCTGAATAAGATCGTTCCTGTCCAGCAGGCCGCTGCGTTGTAGTGCTCAAAGATATTGAGGTTGGAGTGACGATGGAACGACGCCGACAGTCTGCCGTTTATAGTCCCGGTGGGTGTGGATGCGGCTTGTTGTTGCTTCCGGTTATTGCTGTGAGCATTGGCGTGATGTTTGCGCTTGCTGGGCTGGCTGCGGCGGCACTCGTACTGTTTATCACTGCCATCGGCGTGACGATTTGGCTCTGCCGCAATCGCGAGCGACGCCGTGCCGGCGGTAAAACCAATGTCGGCTGGGTTGTATTCCTGGTCATTGCGTACCCGCTGAGTGTCAGCTACCTGGTGTTCTTTGTCCTGTTGATGGTCAGTACCTTTACCGGGGAATCCGTCACGGTGGGTTGATGCGCTGCCGGCAGACGGTCGCGCAAAGTGCGTTTGCTCGGCGTTTGGATAACTGCATTGGCCGTTTACCGCAGCCTTAGCTCTCAGCTAATGAATTCAAGTTTAATCCTTCCTACGATGTGCTGTGTGCCGGCACGGTAGCCGGATTGTAGGAAGGATGCATGATGAAAAAGCTTGAAAACGAAGTGCTGCTGAGCCGTCGCGCTGCACTGGGCGCATTCGCCACCGTCGCCTTGGGGACTGCCGGTCTTCTTACCGGTTGTGGTAGCGATAAGGCGACCGTCACCGAGGACGCTGGCGATGGCGACAAGAAGGAAGAGGCGAAGAAGGAAGAGCAGTCTACGACTGACCTGGCGGTTGGTGCGACGGTGACCACGGCTGCCGGTCTTTCCGTCGTTGTCGATTCCGTCCAGCCCGGCCTCACAAATTATGACGGTTCGACCATGACGGGCATTCACGTCACGTACGTCAACAATGGTGATGAGGGCGCAGATTACAACATCTACGACTGGAAGGGCGAGGACGCCAACGGCGCTCAGCAGAATCAGGGTTACTACAGCGAGGGCTCCGATGAGCTGCAGTCTGGTACTCTTGCCGCTGGTGGCTCTGTGGCGGGCAATATCTACTTTGATGGCGATATCAAGAAGGCACTGTATTTTGCCAACATGTTTGATAAGTCTGCCACTGCAAGCTGGGTGTTGGCCTAGCATGTCGCTACCGTTGCGCCGTATGGGAGGTGAGGTCGTATGCCCGATAAAAAGCTGACTGACGAGTTACTCAATGAGCTTCTCGACGCGCCGAACATCGATGGCTATATCAAAGAACACGACTTTGTCGCCCCGTCGCTTTCGAACTACCTGAAGCAGCTACTGCAGGAAAAGGGCTTGGAGCGCTCACGCGTGGTTCGTATGGCCGATCTCAATGAGACCTTTGGCTATCAGATTTTTACCGGGGCGCGTCATCCGAGTCGCAATAAGGTGCTGCAGATTGCCTTTGCGATGGCGCTGACGCTCAAAGAGACCAACCGTGCGCTGACGGCTGCCGGGGTAAGCGTCCTTAACTGCAAGGACCGCCGCGATGCGATTATCATCTTTTGCATCGATCGCGGTTGCAGCCTCCAAAAGGTCAACGAGGAGCTGTATCGCTTTGGCGAGGAGACGGTGAGTTAGCGGCTGATATCCGGGCCGGCGGAGCTGCCGAACAACGATGCAAGCGAACGGGGCGCGGATGCCATGAGGTGTCTGCGCCCTGCGCTATGATGGAGCCTATGGATACTCAGACCCCAACATATTCCGATGACGAGCTGACCGCAGCGCTTGCCGAGCGCCTGGCGTCGCTCGATCGCGACGACAGCTATCGCGTGGAGCGAGTACTTAAGCGCTCGTCCGTTGAAACAACCGAGCTCGTGTACTTTGAAGGAACCGGCGGTGGTTCGCTCGGTCCCTTTGTCCGTAAACGCATCGATGCTTCGGCTCAAATCGGCGGGGCATACGAGCGTCTGTTTGCCGCTCAGCGGGCAGGCAGGCGTTTTGAGCACCTGCCCAGAATCGTCGATTGTCGTCGTGTGGGCGACGAGCTCAACGTGGTTATGGAATACATCGAAGGGGAGACACTCGGGGCGCTGGTGGACCATCTGGGAGCCACCCCCGATTATGCGCGTGAATTGCATCCTGCCCTATGCGATGCCGTGGGCGAGCTCCACGCCGGTTTTGCAATGGCGGGGGAGACGTTGGCGCCGGTGATCCATCGCGACCTCAAGCCGTCGAATATCATCGTGACAGGTGCCAACTATACGCCTGATGACGGCCTGACATTTTCATCGCTGGTGATTATCGACCTGGGGATCGCGCGCGTATGGCGCGATGGCGCCGATGCCGACACCGTCAAGTTTGGCACGCGACCCTATGCGCCGCCCGAGCAGTATGGGTTTGGGCAGACGAGTGTGCGCAGCGACGTGTACGCGCTGGGCGCCCTGTTGTTCTTCTGCTTGACGGGAGTTGACCCTAAACCAGGGCTCGACATGCGCGAGCAATGCGAGGCGCGCGGCATTCCCACTCCACTTGCCGATGCCGTCTGCATGTCGATGGCACTCGACCCGGCCAAACGTTTTGCGAGTGCGGAAGCGTTGGGACGGGCGACGCGCGCGGCATACGATCTGAGTCGTCCCGTGCGGCCTCCTGCGCCCGCGCCTGTCCGTACTCCGGCCTCGGAGACGGCGTTGACGCCCCAAGGGATCCAGAACCCCACAGGGCTTCCTAGGCCTGCCGCCTCCGCTGCATGCGGCCTGCTCTCTCGCGTTTCGGAGTCTCTGGGGCGCATTTGGAATACGCTCGTCTGCTTCTCGCTGCTTGTGTTCTTTGCCGGAAGTCACTTTGCCGTCTTTCACCCCACCGGAGCAAACCAAAGCTACCCGACGTGGCTTCTCATAATCGAGTATTTTTTCTTTGTCGATGGCCTTATGGTGCTTATGCATTTTGCGCTGCTCGATAAGCGCCGTCTTCGTCGGCGATTCGCGCTGCTCGACAGCTATCGCGGCAAGAAACTCGCGAAACTCTGGCTCAAGGCATTGGGTGCGCTGCTCCTATGCATGATCGTCATAGTCGCGGTTGCCAATGCGACCGGCGTCGTCGATACCTCCGCTACCTAAAAGAAAAGGGCCCCATTGAGGCCCTTTGCAGTTGCACTTAGATGCGGTTCATCTGAGCGGCGACTTTGTTGTACCAGTCCTGCCACGTGGGCGGGCAGTACTTTTTGGCTGCTGCCGGGGTAAGGGTGGAGCCGTAGTTGGCGCCCAGATAGGCAACGTGAGCGGAGATGCCCTCGCTCCAGCTGCCAAAGCTGCGCCAACCGCCGCCACGTGCACTCCAGCCCCAGGCGTTGAAAGAATTGGCGCAATAAGCACCCTTGGTGCTCTCGATGCAGGCGATGGCGGGGGACCAACGGGGGTCGACACCGGTATTCCAAGCGGCGACGGCAAAGTTATAGCCCTGGCCTGCCATGGGGGAGCCGGCGAGATAATTGTCGATGCGGCCTGTCCACTCATTAATGAACGAATCGTAATCGGAGCTACCGGTATTGGCGTTGTTCACCGTGGTGTCGATGGTGGTGTTGGTGTTAGTGGCCTGGCTGCTGGAATTGCTGCCGCTCACGCCCTCGCCCGAGAGCTTCTCAGCGGCAGCGGCCTTATCGGCCTCAAGCTTGGCAAGCTCGGCGGCATTTTCCTGCTCGGCTTTTGCCTGTGCCTCGCTGCGGAGCTGCTGGGCCTGCGCCAGCGCATCCTCGGCGTTTTTCTGCTCTGCCTCAAGCTGAGACTTGGCCTGCTGGAGCTCAGCCTTGTTCTGTTCGAGTTCGGTTTGCATGTTATTGAGCTGTTCGATCTCGTCGACGCTCGAGCTCGTGATCTGGTTGGTGTATTTGCAGGTCGTGATGAACTCACCCAGGCTCTGCGCGTTGACCAGGAAGCTCACGATGGGGTTGGTGCCCTTCTGATACTTATACAGATCGCGCATGGCGGAGCTTGCCTTGGCCTGCTGCTCGGGAAGCTTAGCCTCGATTTCCTCGATGCTTGCCTCATTGGAGTCAATCTGCTTTTGCAGGTCATCGAGTTTGATGCGGGCGTCGTTGTAGGCGCTCGTGGCGGCTTCGATCTTCTGCTGGGCTGCGGAAAGCTGGTCCTGCGTTGCCTGCGAGGCGGCATACGCCGCAACGGGGGAGAGCATCGGCGTGGCCGTCAGCGCAACGGCGAGCACGGCGCTCGTGATGATACGAGCCGGCTTCGACGCAATGAGCGCTGCGGTGCGATGATTCGAATGCTGCATCCAGTCCCTCTGCAATCAATCGTAGGTTATGGTTCGAACGGTATTCTACTACTGCTTTCGACCTCAACTTGAACCTTAAAGGTTCCAAAGGGTCAAGTTGAACTTGAGGCTTTGGCTTTGACCTGCAGTTATGATGAATTGTTGAGAAACCATAGAGTTCAACTTTAACGTTACAGAGCTCTGTTTGAGAGGAGCTTTGGGCTGTAAAAGCCATCTCAACGTGGGGTTTTATAACTACAGCGTGCCCTTCTGGCGAGCCTGCTCAATCTCTTCGAGGGCCTCGGCGGGGGTGAACGAACAGGTGCCGTCGCCGAGTTTGATTACCTGGATATCGTCGCCGGCGTAGACCTCTCCGCCCTTTAGTACCACGCCAAAAACGCCCTCGTGGGGAAAGATGCAGTCGCCGGCGAGATAGTAGATGGCACAGCGTGTGTGGCAGACCTTGCCGATTTGGCTGATTTCGACGAGCACCTCGCTGCCAAGCTTGAGCTGTGTGCCCAAGGGGAGCGAGAGCAGGTTGATGCCCCGGGTTGTGAAGTTCTCGCCAAAGTCGCCCTCGTGCACATCGAGCCCGCGCGCCTGCGCCGTCTGGATAGACTCTGCAGCTAAAAAGGAAACCTGGCGGTGCCAATGCCCGGCGTGTGCGTCGGAGGCGAGGCCAAATTGCTCTATAACGGTGTCGTGCCCGTCGGCGACGGGCGACTTGCGCGTGCCCTTGTGTGCCGACGTGTTGATCGAGACGATGCGGGCGGGTCCGTTGTAGGCGTCGTTTGCCGTGCACAGGGGAGCGGTCGCTTTCGCACGTTCCGCCAGCTCGCGCCTCGCGGCATTGAGGATGGGATTATCGGTCGGATGGTCTTGGGGCACGTGTGCGCCTTTCGCTCGAAGATGTCAATACGCTGAATCCTACAACAACGGTAGGTTCATTGCCCATTGTCATACAACGGTGGGCGCCGTCTTCGTGCTGGACGATTACGTCGATTGCCATAGATACGGTGGAGCTTTGGGCGCCGGCGGCTTGGCACGCTAGAATAAATCAGTTGCGCAAAGACCGCCCGTTGTGTGGGCAGTTCATGATAGGAAGTTTCCATGGCATTGCAATTTACAGAGCGCGAGTTCATTCCCGTGCTGCTTGGTGGCGACATCAACGCCTATTCGGTGGCGCGCGCCTTCTACGAGGAGTACCAGGTCAAGAGTCTGGTCTTTGGCAAGTATCAGACGGGTCCCGCGTACCGCAGCCAGATTATCGACTACACGCCCAACGTGGATATCGACACCATGCCCGTGATGCTCAAAACCGTCAACGGCATTGCCCAAGCGCATGCCGACAAGACGATTGTCCTTGTGGGCTGTGGCGATAACTATGTTGCCCTCGTGGCTCAGGCCAAGGATGCCCATGAGTTGGCGGATAACATTGTCGCGCCTTACGCTCCCTATAGCATGCTTGAACAGTGTCAGAAGAAGGAGATCTTCTACGAGCTGTGCGAGAAGCATGGCGTGCCCTATCCGCACACGTTTACCTTTACCAAGGCGATGCTCAATGCCCAGGGTGAGGCGCCAGCCGAAGTGCTCGACCAGATCGATTTTCCTTACCCGATGATTCTGAAGCCTTCCGACGGCATCATGTGGTGGCAGCATGAGTTCGAGGGCCAGAAGAAGGCCTATGAGATTGCCGACCGCGCCGAGCTGGAACAGGTCATTCGCGATTCGTATGCCAGCGGCTACACCGACGATCTGATCTTGCAGGATCGCGTGCCCGGCAACGACGAGTACATGCGCGTGCTCACTAGCTATTCCGACCGCAACGGCAAGGTGCGCATGATGTGCCTGGGCCATGTGCTGCTCGAGGAGCATCAGCCCCACGGTGTCGGCAACCATGCCTGTATCATTACCGAGCCCAACGACGAGCTCATGGGCGGCGTGCGCAAGTTGCTCGAGGACCTTCACTTTGTGGGCTATTCCAACTTTGACGTTAAGTACGACGAGCGCGACGGCTCGTTTAAGTTCTTCGATTTCAACACGCGCCAGGGCCGCAGCAACTACTACGTTACCAACAGCGGCTTTAACGTTGCCAAGTATGTGGTGGACGAGTATGTGTTCGACCGCCCGTTTGAGCCGGAGTTTGTGACGGCGCAGGACGAGGCGCTGTGGATGGTCGTCCCCATGGGCGTCGTCGACAAGTACGTCAAGGATCCCGAGCTGCGCGCTAAGGTGCATCGCCTGGACAAGGAAGGCAAGGGCGCCGACCCTTCGTTTATGAAGGGCGACTTTGTCTTTAACCGCTGGCTGCGCATGTGGCACACCAAGCTGCGCCACTTTAAGCTGTTCAAGACGTATTACAAGTAGATGAGCGCGGCGCCCGTCCGGTTTGCATCGGGCGGGCGCGGGTATGATACGCGCAATTGCGCAAGCGTCACCAAGGAGGCGGCGATGGAAAAGCTGGGAGTTATCGGCGGCATGGGCGCCGAGGCCACGTCGTATTACTACGACCAAGTGGTGCGTCATACGGCTGCTGCCTGCGATCAGGAACATATCGACATGGTGGTGCTCTCCAAGTCGACCATGCCCGACCGCACGTTGGCCATTAAGACCGGCGAGCATGCCAAGCTGCTGGCGACCATGAAAGAGTGTGCCCAGGCACTCGAGTCGCTGGGCTGTGCGCACATTGCCATTCCCTGCAACACGTCGCACTACTTCTACGACCAGATCCAGTCGTTTACGAAGGTGCCGATTATCCACATGCCGCGTGAGTCGGTGCGCTATGCTCTGGCCGGTGCGGTGATGGGGGAGTGCGAGTTCGACCCCAACCTGAGTATGCCGGCCGAGCCGGTGCACAAGATTGGCATTATGGGCACCGATGGCACCGTGGGCGCGGGCGTCTACGGCCGCGAATGTAAGGCTGCGGGTGTTGAGGTCGTCTATCCCAGCGAGAAACGTCAGAACGATGTGATGTCGCTTATCTACGATGATGTGAAGGCCGGACGTGAGCCCGATATGGATAAGTTCGACCGCGTGATGTGGGAGTTCGCCCGTAGCGGCTGCGACCGCGTCATTCTGGCCTGCACCGAGCTATCGGTGCTGCAAAAGTACCGAGAGATGCCCGAGATCACCCTCGACGCCATGGACGTCCTGGTGCGTGAATCCATCATCCGCAGCGGCGCTCCCTACCGCCTCTAGCTTCCGACCTGTCAAAAAGGGACAGGTTAATTTTGGTAGGTTTTATCTGGTGAAACAGTAAGGCCTCGGCTCGTTTGGTGCGAGCCGAGGCCTTTTGCGTTGGGCGGTTGCTGTCAGTGGTGAACTAGAACAGGAAGCCGATGGCGATGAGGGCGATGCTGACGATGAGCACGGCGATGTCTAGGCCCTTGATGGGGTAGCGCTTGTACGAGCTGGCGCGCGTACGCAGATAGAAGCCGCGCTGTTCTGCCGCCAAGGCTGTGGCATCGGTCTTGCCCACGCTCGAGATGAGCAGCGGCACGCACAGTGGCAGCATGAGCTTAAGCTTCTTGATGGGGTTCTTGGTGTCGTACTCGACGCCGCGTGCGGTCTGCGCCTCCATGATGGCGTTCATCTCTTGACCAAACACCGGCACGAAGCGCAGCGCCGTGGTAAAAGTGAAAGCATAGCGATACGGCACGTGCAGCACCTCGACGCAGGCGTTGGCAAGGTCGTTGAGCTTGGTCACCGTGAGCATGAGGATGAGTGGTAACGCCACACCCAGCAGGCGCAGACAGGCCTTCGATCCCGTGATGAGGCCCGTGTCGGTGATGAAGCTCCACACCACGTTGCCATCGCGCATAAAGGCCAGCTGGAGCACCAGCATGATAAGCGCGAGCGGAATCAGCAACTTGAGCAGCGAGAACAGGCGGTTGACGACGCCCGCATAGGCACCCAGGGCAAGGGTGAGCGCCAAAAAGCCCAGCAGCGCCACGTAGGTGTCGGACAAGAAGATGCCGACGATGATGGCGGCGGCGAGGCCCAGTTTGACGACGGGGTTCAGGCGATGCAGCAGCGTATCGCCCGGCATGTAGTCGATGACGTTAACCACGGTGGACCATCTCCTTGGTAATTCGAACGACATCGGTGACCTCGCTCACCTGCGCAAAAGCGGGCGAGACGGAAGATGCCAGACGGCGCGAGAGTTCGATGACCTGGGGCGGCTCAACGTAGGCATGCTGCATGAGTTCGATGTTCGAGAACAGCTCGTGCGTGCGGCCGCGGTCGAGGATGCGACCGTCGGCCATTACCACAATGCGCTCGGCAAAATCCGAGACGACTTCCATATCGTGGCAGACCATGATGACGGCGCAACCGCGCTCGGCCATGGTGCGTACCGTTTCCATCACGGTCATGCACTCGCGGTAGTCCAAGCCGCTCGTGGGCTCGTCGAGCACGACGATCTTGGGCTCAACCACTACGACGGAGGCAAGTGCCACCATTTGTCGCTGGCCACGCGAAAGCGAGAACGGTGCCTCGTCGGCGGGCAGACCAAAGCGGTCGATGACCAGCTGGGCGCGACGCAGAGCCTCGGCACGGTCCATGCCGCCCAGCTCCAAGCCAAAGGCGACCTCGTCGAGCACGGTATCCTTGCAGATCTGGCGGTCGGGGTTTTGGAAGAGCGTTGCGACCTCGCGGGCGATACGGCTCGTGGGGACCGCGGCAGTATCCAGGCCCGTAACGCGCACGCTGCCCGAGGCGGGCTTAAGCAGGCCCGTGAGCAGCTTGGTGAGCGTGGTCTTGCCGGCACCGTTCTGGCCGACGATGCCCACGAGCTCGCCAGGATAGAGCGTCAGGCTAAGGTCGTGTACGGCGGCGCCGCCATTGGGATAGGCAAACTCAACATGGTCGAAGGTGAGTACGGGTTCGGCGTCCTTGGCATGAGGACACAACGACGGTGCATGCGGGGAACCGGTGGGCGCCTGGGCTTCGATGGCCGCGTGTGCGGGGTCGACGATGCCCGAAATCAGGCGCTCAGCCTCATCGACATCCAAGCAGGGGGTACCGCTTACCAGGCCATCGGCCTCGAGGCTATTGAAGATACGCGTGACGCGAGGGCAGTCGACGCCGATGGCACGGAGCTCGTCGGTATGCGCGAAGACCTCGTGTGGCTCGCCCTGCAGCGCAATTTCGCCATGGTTGAGCACGAGCACGCGGTTGCAGTACTCCGAGAGCAGGGCGACCTTTTGCTCAACGACGACGATGGTGATTCCAAGTGCGCGGTTTGCCTCACGCAGCGTCTCGAAGACCAACGTGGAGCTGGCGGGGTCGAGTGCCGCGGTGGGCTCGTCGAGAACCAAGACGTGCGGGCGCATGGCGAGGATGGCGGCGATGGCTACCTTTTGCTTCTGTCCGCCCGAGAGCGTGGCGATCTCGCGGTCGCGCAGGTCGCTGATGCCGACGGTCTCGAGCGTTTCGCTCACGCGCTGCTCGATCTGGTCGTGGGGAACGCCAAAGTTCTCGAGGCCAAAGAGCATCTCGTCCTCGACGACCGAAGCGACCATCTGCGTGTCGATATCCTGCAGCACACTGCCGACGATTTGCGACACGTCGGTGAGCGAGACCTCGCAGGTGTCGTGGCCGTCGACCATGACGGACCCAAAGAACGTGCCGGTGTAGTGGTGGGGCACGGCGCCCGACAGGCAGGCGGCAAGCGTGGACTTGCCGGCGCCCGAGGGCCCGATGATGCCGATGAAATCTCCCTTGTTCACGCTGAGCGAGATGTGGCTGAGCGCCTGCTCGGTCTGCGTGCCATAGGAGAACGAGACATCGTCGACGTTGATGATCGTTTCCATGGATACCTTTCATAGTCATTGGGGACGTTCTTAAATGACTATTGGCGCGAAAGAGGAGCGAAGCGTACTTGGGTACGCGAGCGACGAATGAACGCCAAGATGGGGTGGCTCGTAAAGTCGAACGGGTTAGTTGAGCTTCAGGGCCTTCTGGATGGGCAAGTAGAGGGCGCCGACCAGAATGGCGTTAAAGACGGCGGTCATGGCGACGACGGGCAGCATGGCGGCGGCGAGCTCGCCTACCACGCCGAGCATGGCCATCTTGATGACCATGAAGATGACGCCGGAGACAAAGGTGGTCAGGAAGGTTGCGACAATAGCGATGGCGGGCTTGACCTGACCGTTCTTGCCGGCGGCGTTGACGATGCCGGCCATGAGCATGGCGGCGATGCCCTCGGCGGCAAAATCGACGAACGGCGAAGTGGTGGTGATCTGGATCACGGCAGCCGAGATGAGGCCAATGACGAGCGCCTGGCCGATGTTGGGACGAACGACCAGAATGGTGAGGCAGAAGGCCGAGATGATGAACTCGGGGCTGATCATACCGCCCGAGATGCCCGAGATGGCCTTGCCGACGGTGAAGTTGAGGATGAAGCCGGCGGCGAGCAGGATTGCGAGCAGGACGAGAGCGCGGACGTCGAGTTTGCCGCGGTCGGCGGTCTGGACGGTGCGGGGCTGGGCGGCGGTGGTGTTCTGAGACATGGTGAAAATCCTTTCGGAATGGGAGTGCAAGAGAAAAGCGGAGGCGCGTGATGCGAATGCGATCGGGCTCGAGATAGAAAAAGGCCCCCGGTCGAAACCGGAGGCCTTCCAATCACCTAGAGCGCAAAAACAGGCGTGAGGGACTCACTGTCGACCGATCGTATTCGCATCACGCCACCACCAATTGTTGAGAGACTTCATCGTGTTCTTCATGTTGGTGGCTCCTTTCGTGATGCCGTGGCGCGGTCGCACCAAGTTGCTGTTGCGCTGCACTATAGCACAGCGAAGTGTGTGCGGGGAAATCTTTTTTGAAAAGATTTCAAGCGGGTTTCCCGCCGGTCAAAAGGCGGGTTAAGCGGGCGAGGTGACTCATGTGCCCCGCCCGCTCAGCTAGGACATGAGGGTCTTAGGCCTTCTTGCGACGATAGATCACGTAGACGCAGACACCGATGATGACGACGGCGCCAACGGCCATGGCGGCCATGTTGTTGCCCTCGGACTTCTCCTCGGTGACCTCTTCCTCTTCGGCCTCTGGCTCGGTCACGTCCTCATCGGAAAGGGCCTCGTCGGCGTAGGTGATGGATTCGACCAGGCAGTCGTTGTCGGCATCGTAGTCGCTCGGGACGAACTCCTCGGAGAAATCGCCCTCCTTGAGGTAGTCGCGCATCTCCTCGAGCATGGCCTTGCACTTAACATAGGTGTTCTTGGTTGCAGCCTTGCCGGCCTTGTTGGCCAGGGCGGTACGGGCCTCGGTGCCTTCTTCGGCCTGCATGGCCTCGTCGACGGTCAGGTTCTGCTCGATGAGTTCCTTCTGCAGGGCGTCGAGATAGGCGCGGACGCCGGTGGCGCAGTGGTCGCGGTTCTCATAGGCGAGCGTGTTGATGTCCATGAGGACGTAGTTGATGGAGTTCTTGGGCTCCTCGTTGTTCACGACGTCTTCCTCTTCGCAGTGATCGAAGGAGACATCCTGATCGCTGAAGTAGGGGCTGACCTCGGTGAGCAGTGCGGAGTAGAAGGGGATGGCGACGGAGAATTCGGCGTTGGAGAGCATCTCCCACTGAATGGTCGCGATCTCGGGGTCCATGCCCTGACGGATCTGGAAGGTGTGGATCTCGGTGTTGCGGTTGGAGCCGATGGCATAGGCGCCGTCGGTGTTGGCGTTGAGGCCGGCGACATTCTCGCCGCGAGCGGCGAAGGAACGAATCATCTCAAAGGTGTTCCAGTCGGACTTGCCGGGCTGGAAGAACAGCGGCTGCATCTCGTGGACCAGGGCGCCGGTCGTGGCGCGAGCCTCTTCGCGCTCGTCCTTGACGATCTCGTAGTCGGTGCCCTCGGCAAGCGGAGCCATGAAGTAATCACGACCCTGGATATAGCGCGACCACTGGTGCATACCGGCCTCGCTAATCTCCTCGCCGTAGGTCTTGGCGACGTCGAACTTGCCGTCGGTGTACTCGGCAAAGCCCTTCTCCTTAGGCATGGACTCGATGCCTTCGGAATGGAGACAGTTCTCGGTGTCATCGAGGTCGACGTTATAGGTGAGGTTGCCGATGTTGGGGTTGAGCGAGGCGATGTCATCGGCGAGCTTCATAGCAATCCACTGATGGCCGGAAAGCGCGGCGAACAACCAGGTCTCGGTGCTGTCGGCGATGATGATCTGGTCGTTGGAGCAGACGCCCTGCTCGTCGATCAGGCTGCCGATGAGCTCGACGCCCTCGCAGGCCGTGGCGCTCTCGCCCAGGATGACGCTGGCATAGCTGTATTCGCCAATGCCAGTCTCCTCGGTGATGGGGTCGGCCTCTTCGGCCTTCTCGTTATAGGAGGTGCTCAGCGTGGCAGAGCAGGAGACGCCCTTCTCGTTGATGCCTGCCTCGGAATATGCGTCGTAGCGATCTTCCCACTGCGAGGGGTTGTCGCGAACGAAGGTGTAGCGGTAGGTTGCGCCCTTGGACTTGTACTCAAAACCGGACTCGACCGAGGTGTACTCGTTGCCGTCCTTGTGTGCGGGCTCAATGCCAAAGTGCTTGACATAGCGCGGACCGAAGTCCTCGGAACGGCCGTAGTACGTGTTGCCGTCTGCCGTGAGCTTGCTGCCCATGTAGATCTGGGTGCAGGCGAGTGCCGAAGTCGGCATGGCCATGATGGCCGCTGCTCCAAACGCAAGGCCGCAGCCGAGCTTCTTGAGCGTGTTGACAGGATGAGTAAACCTCATAATCCCTCCCAACTGTTGAAACCCCGCGAAACCGTACGGAGTTTCAGCTAATAAATACATCTACTAGCCTAAAGGAAGTGTAAAGAGTATTCATTCGACAACAGCTTTTACTCGATGAGCGTGTGGAAATATACGATGAACGGATAATAATACTCATTTTATGGCTTTAGTTAAATAAAGGCACCCTGCATTTACTGTAGCTGAATAAAGCATCAGACGGTGCTCAAAAAGAAAACTCTCCCGCTGTTTAGGATTTGCATAAACAGCGGGAGAGTCGATAACTGGATGAATATCATACCAATGTGGATTTACTTCTTTCGGCGGTGAATCACGTTGATGGCGTAACCGACGAGCATGGCCAAGACGATGACAATAAAGCCGATCAGGGGATTGTCGTTCATGGGGTCCTCCTATTTTCCGAGCGGGGAGAATTCGTCGACGATGAGGTCGAGGCATTGCGGAAGCGCGCGGGCTCCAAAGACGCCCGAATTGCTGGAGATAATCTCGCCATCGAACTGCATGCCCAGCGACGGGGTGCAGGTGATTTTGGCTTCCTTGGTCTGGATGATCTTGAACTGCGGGCGCCCGAGTACCTTGCCGGCGGGGTCAAGCGCAGCGGTGATCACGGTAGGCAGCAGCTGCACGGTGCGCACGGGTTCGATGACCGCAATGTCGACCATGCCATCGTTCATGCGGCAGTCGGGGAACAGGTTGATGTCGTTTTGGATGACCGAGGTATTGCCGGCCATGCAGCAGATGCCGTCGAGCTCCTCGACAATGCCGTCATGCTCAATGGTAAAGTGCGCTACCGTAGGGTTGGGCGTGGCGAGTGCAGAGAGGAAGTAGGCGATCTCGCCGATGTCGTTTTTGGTGGGGGCGGCCTTCATCATGATCTCGGCGTCGAAACCCGAGCCGGCGATGATGATGAAGCCGTGGCGCTTCTCGTTGCCGTCCTCGTCGAGCCAAAAGAGCTCGCCCATGTCGACTTTGACCGTGCGACCGGCACGGCAAGCCTTGGCAAGCGCCGCTGCCTCGGGGGCATTACCGATGTTGTTGAAGAACAGGCAGGCCGTACCGGAGGGGAAGACGAGCGTGGGGACACCGCATCCGCGCATCTGGTCGAGCACGTTGGAGACAGTGCCGTCGCCGCCCGAAACGACCACGCGGTCAAACTCGCGCACGTCTGCCACGGCGTCCTCGGGCTCCATGCCATCGCCGATAAAACGCATCACGACCTCGTCGCCGCCCTGCGCGAGGGCGTGCGTGAATGCGTAGATTTCATCTGAGCTGGGGCCCGATGCCGGGTTGTGGATGATAAGGCAGCGCATACTTACGTTCCCGTTCTGTGACTAACCGAGTATAGTTGTAAGGCAATGCCGATATCCTACCCGTGTTTTTCGGGCCTAACCTTATTCGATGGGTTGATATGTACATTTCCACACATCAGGCTCTACTCGACTTTTGCCAGCGCGCCCGTGAGTTCGACGCGATTGCCGTCGATACCGAGTTTTTGCGCGAGCGCACATTCCATCCGCGTCTGTGCTTGGTTCAGATTGCCACCCCTGCCGAGAGCGTCGCGGTCGATCCCCTGGTAATCGACGACCTATCGCCGCTGGCCGAGCTTATGGCAGACGAGAGCGTGACTAAGGTCTTCCACGCCTGCTCGCAGGATATGGAGGTTATGCTCCATACCGTGGGCGTGCTGCCACGACCGATTTTCGATACGCAGGTCGCCGCTGCCTTTTTGGGCGAGCGCCAGCAGATTTCGTATGGCGCGCTTGTTCAGACGTTTTGCGGCGTCTCGCTGCCCAAGACCGAGTCGCTGACCGACTGGTCGCGCCGCCCGCTGACCGATAAGCAGATTGAGTATGCGATCGATGACGTCAAGTACCTGATCGTCGCCTATACCGAGATGATGAGCCGCCTGCGCGAGCTGGGCCGTGTGGACTGGGTGCTCGACGAGCTGCGCCCGCTGGCTGACGAGTCGCACTATCGCGCCGATCGACACGAGGCGTTCCGCAAGGTCAAACGCATCAATTCGTGCAGCCGTCACCAGTTGGGCATCGCGCGCGAGCTCGCCGCCTGGCGTGAGGACCGCGCCGAGCGCCGTAACATCCCGCGCAAGTGGGTCATGTCCGACGACACGCTGCTTGCGCTCGTTAAGCGCAATCCCGTGCGCGTTGAGGAGTTCCGTAGCATTCGCGGTACCGATCAGTTGGGGGAGCGCGACGTGGACGGTGCGCTCATGGCCATCAAGCGCGGCGCGAGCTGCCCGCACGATCGCCTGCCGCTCATGGTGCGCGGGCACCGTCAGATTTCGCCGGAGTTGGAGAGCGTGACGGACCTGATGTACGCGCTCATCCGCCTGGTTGCCGAGCGCTCGGGCGTGGCGACCTCGGTCATTGCCTCGCGCGATGACCTGGCCGACTATATTGAGCACCCCGAGCAGAGCCCCCTGCGCGAAGGCTGGCGCTTTGAGCTTGTGGGCTCGCGCCTGGACGATCTGCTCTCGGGCAACATGGGGTTGACGGTGAAGGACGGCAAAATCGAGCTCCTGTAGGGAAGCCTAGCCGGTTGAGTGGGTAAAATGCCTCCAACGTGTAACTCGATTCGGAGGAATTCGCATGCCTTATTACTATGGATACGGCTTTGGTATCGACCCTCTGTACCTGCTGGTTGTTCTTGTCTGCACGGTGCTTGGCCTTGCCGCACAGAACTATATCAACTCGACGTACAAAACCTGGTCCAAGGTTCGCTCGGACGGTGACACGGGCGCCACGGTCGCGCGCCGCATGCTTGACGCCAACGGTTGCAATGCCGTGGGTATCAAGGGTGTCGCCGGTGAGCTCACCGACCATTACAACCCGCAGGATAACAACCTGTATCTCTCAGATGCCAACCGTTCGGGCGGATCGGTCGCAAGCGTTGCCGTCGCCTGTCACGAGGCAGGTCACGCCGCTCAGCGTCAAAGCGGCTATGCCATGATGAAGGTGCGCACCGCCCTGGTCCCGGTCATCAACTTTACCCAGAACACCTGGACCATCGTGTTACTCTTAGGCCTTTTTATGAACATTGCCGGGCTCACAACCCTCGCGTTGATCTTCTTCTCGTTTAGCGTGCTGTTCCAGTTGGTTACGCTGCCGGTCGAGATTGACGCCAGCCGACGCGCCGTGGCGTACATCGAGCAGTCGGGTATGAGTTCCAAGCAGGTCAACGGTGCCAAGAAGGTGCTGACGGCCGCCGCGCTTACCTATGTTGCCGCTGCGCTCACCTCGATTATTCAGCTGCTCTATCTTATGGCTCGCTACAACAGAAACTCCAACCGATAACAAATGGGACAGGCAGGCGCCGCGGGGATTCGTGTCCTCGCGGCGCTGTACTATGTGTTGGACTTAAATTTGCACGGGGCTGGAGCCTCTGTGCGCGATAACGAAAGGAGGCTGCGTGGCAGGCTGGAATCTGACCGGCAATGCCGTTTCCGCCGAGTTCGACGGTTCGGACGATCAGGAGCGCAAGGAGCTCAGCGTGAGCCAGGCGGTAGAGATCGCCGCCGGTGCGCTCGATGCCATTCCGCAGCTGAGCGTTCTGGGCGAGGTCACGGGTTTCCGTGGTCCCAACGCCCGAAGCGGCCACTGCTACTTCCAGATTAAGGACGACTCGGCCGCCGTCGACTGCATCATTTGGAAGGGCGCCTATCTCAAGCGTACCTTCGATCTGCGCGACGGCATGCAGGTGAGCTTTAAGGGCAGCTTCAATCTCTATAAGCCCACGGGTCGTATGAGCTTTGTCGCTCGCTCGTTTTCGCTGGCGGGGGAGGGTCTGCTGCGTCAACAAGTGGCGCAACTGGCCGAAAAGCTACGCCGCGAGGGGCTGATGGACGAAGCGCGCAAGCGCCGCATACCGGTGTTCTGCTCCCGCGTGGCGGTCGTTACCTCGCTTTCGGGTGCCGTAATCGACGACGTCAAGCGCACGTTGCGTCGTCGCAACCCGCTCGTCGAGCTCGTCTGCGTGGGCGCAAAGGTCCAGGGCGAGGGTGCGCCGGCAGAGCTTATTGAAGGCTTGCGCCGCGCCGCTGCCATTACGCCGGCGCCCGACTGTATTTTGCTCGTGCGTGGTGGCGGTTCCTTCGAGGACCTCATGACCTTTAACGACGAGGAGCTTGCCCGCGCGGTGGCGGCTTGCCCTGTGCCTGTGGTGACCGGCATTGGCCATGAGCCCGATACCTCGATTTGCGACATGGTGAGCGACCGCCGCGCCTCCACGCCCACGGCGGCGGCCGAATCGGTGGCGCCGGCCATGACGGAGTTGGCCGATGTGCTCGAGGCGCGCCATCAGCGTCTGGGTGCCGCGATGGCATCGATGATTGGGTCGGCCCAGGTCGACCTGGAGATGCTCGATCAGCGTGGCCGCCGTTCCTGGGATACCTATACGGCTCGCTTGGGCGACGCGCTCGATGCGGCCGCATGCCGCCCGTGTCTCAACGATCCGACGTTTATGGTCGAGCGTCGTGAGTCAGAGCTTGCCTTGACGGCCGATCGTTTGTCCGGTGCCATAACGCGCTCGGTCGGGGCGTTCCGATCCAGCTTTGAACGCCTGCCCGAGCGTCTGGCTACAAGCACCTCGGGACTCGATGGCAAGCGCCATGCGCTCACGCTTGCGAGTTCCCGTCTGGAGCATCAGGGGCGCACGATGCTCAGCAAACCCGCGTCCGACCTGGGCCGAGCTGCTGCGTCGCTCGATGCCCTGTCGCCGCTCAAGGTGCTTGCCCGTGGCTATGCCATCGCATACAGCGATGATGGTGTGGCTACGAGCGCCAAGACCTTTAAGCCCGGCGACGCCATCCGCGTGCGCATGGCAGACGGCAACGTGGCAGCAACGGTCAATACGGTCGAGTAGACCGCGTTTCATAGCGATAAACCTTTAGGAAAGGAAACAGATATGGCAGAGAAGACCCCGGTCGAGCAGCTTACGTACAAGCAGGCTTCGCAGGAGTTGGAGCTCATCATACGCAGCTTGGAATCGGGCGATATGGAGCTCGAGGAGTCGCTTGAGAGCTATACCCGCGGCGTCGAGCTCCTCAAGAGCCTGCGCACCCGCTTGTCCGATGCCGAGCAGAAGGTCTCGGTGCTCCTGAAGGACGTCGACGGCAACGACGTGCTCGCCGACGGCGAAGCCGCCAACACCGACGACAACCTCTCGTTCTAACCACCCCGACCAAATATAATTACCTTGGTCTGCGAGAAAGGAACCAACCATGTGTGATTGCATCTTCTGCAAAATTGCCAACCACGAGATCCCCTCGACCGTCGTTTACGAGGACGACCAAGTCATCGCCTTCGACGACCTCAATCCCCAGGCGCCGGTCCACACGCTCGTGATCCCCAAGAAGCACTACAGCGACATCGCCGATAACGTGCCCGCCGAGACCATGGGCGCCATGGCCCACGCCATCCAGGAGGTCGCCAAGGTCAAGGGCTTGGAGGACGGTTTCCGCGTCATCTCCAACAAGGGCGTCAACGCCGGCCAGACCGTCATGCACTTCCACATGCACGTCCTCGGCGGCAAGAACCTGGGCGAGAACCTCATCTGAGGACGCACAGCCCGTCGCCTTGGCTGCCTTTGGAGTAACCTATGCAGCTTTCTCAACTCGAATACCTTCAAGCGGTAGCGAACTACGGCGGCGTGCGCAAAGCGGCTCGCGCCGTTCACGTGAGCCCACAGGCCGTTTCGTCGGCAATCAAAAAGTTGGAATCTGAGTATCAGATTGTTTTGCTCGACCGATCGGCGGGGGAGGCTGTTTTGTCTCCGGCGGGCAGAGAATTTGCGCGTCGTGCACGCGTGATCCTGGCACAAGTCGACGATCTCAAAAAGTACGCTCAATCGAGGGACGACGGCGTCTCGCCTGACGGCCATTTCCGTCTTTACGCCCCCTGCCTTCATGGGCGGGGGCGCCTTTTTGCCGAAAACTGGTATGACTCGTTTGAAAGCTCGCACCCTCAGATTCACCTTGATGTGTGGCATCAGCCAACGGCCACATGCTTTGAATCACTTGTGCTTGGCATTTCGGATGCGGCCATCTCATTTGAGGAACCAAGGGACAGTGTCCTTTCTTCAAAATATTTGGGTGAAAAGGAGCTCAAGGTTCTTTCATGCCCAGCAGGTCATCAATCTGTTGACGCTATGACCATCCGTGAGTTACTGGGCGGCAGGCTCGCTGTTCCAATTAACTTGTCACCCTGTCTCAATGCAATCAATCAATGTCCTGAAGCTCAGCTGGTTAATTTCCGCTTCCGCGACGTCGAATACGGAAACAGAGCGCAGGCTGAGTTTCTTCAAGCCGGGGGATTGATATTGGGTTTTTCTGGCTCTTCTCTCGCATCAGATGGACTGGAAGTGAGCGAGTGTTCCATTGAAGGCTCGCATGACGTAGCCTTGCCCATCTACTTTTGCTATCGACAAAATGCCTGGACCGATCGACACCAGACGGTATTTCTTCACCTATTGCGTCATCTTGCTTCGTGAAGCCATTTGGCCTCGTGTCGTCAAGTGAATGTTGACGCCTTGTAACACATGACTGACGGCTTTGCCCTCATGCTTTTCCAAGATTCCGATTTAGATTGTTGACTCTTGGAGGGCGGAGCATGAAAAACCGTACGGTTTTGCTTTATATGACGTTTGTTTTTCTGTCGAACTTCAGCACCATTTTGTATTTTCTGACGGTTTACCTTGAATTCGTCGGATTCTCGATGGTGGCGATTTCTAGCATGATGATTGCATATCAAGTGAGCAAGTTCATCCTTGAAGTTCCCACTGGCTATATTGCCGATAGGTTTGGACGAAAGACAAGTGGTCTCGTTGGCGTCGTGGGGATGCTTGGATACTACGCCGCCCTGCTTCTCGTCCGTTCTCCTCTGCTTTTAATCGGCGCGTTTGCTCTCAAAGGTTTTGCCGCTGCATGTATGAGCGGGTCCATGGAAGCGATTTACATTGACAGCGTCTCTCTGGACCAGCTCGTAAGGCTTAATGTCGTTGAGCGATTTGTTTTCTATGCCTCTTATGCCCTCTCCGCTTGTGTGGGCGGTTTCATTTCGTCCGCTGGCGCGTATCTCATTGGTCTTTTGGCAGATATCATCGCAATGGTGTTGACGTTGGTTGTCGTTGTCTGCATTCCTGAGATGCGAAGAGGGGACACTACAGCGACACCTAAGCGTGGAATTAGCCCGAAGATGATCGGTGCCGCTATTGCGCGTAACGGCATTCTTCGTTCAGCGTTCATCATGGACTGCTCTCAGGCATTTGCTTTTGTCGCCCTGGAAGACTTTTTCTCACTGTTGCTTGCGGGTCGCGGAATGAATGCCGTCGCTTCGGGTGTGATCGTTGCGGTCCAGCTTCTTGCCTCGGCCTCCATGGGGCTTATTGTGCCCAGTGTGATTGCTCATGTCGACAAGGGCCGTTTTGCGCGTATTTGCGGCATCGTGCGCCTTTCCCTGGCTGCTCTGTTTTTGATTCCCTTTACTCCGGTCTATTTGCTGCCCGTGTTCTATGTACTGCAGACGGTCGCGTACTCGTTATTTGCTCCAATTAAATACTCAATTTTTCAAAATGCTGTCGATTCTTCGATGCGCTGTTCACTGATTTCGGTCCAAAGCCAGATGGTGGCGGTGGGTGCCATCCTTTTCTATCTGTTCAATGCTGCGTTGAGCAGCATCGCGGACATTCGAGTCATATTGCTTGTCGCGCTCGGGATTTCTTCTTTGGTGTATATCCCCGCGCTATTTCGTCTTACAAGTCAAAGGCCATGCGTATTTAGGCACCGATAACTTATATATCAACGCAATAAACCCGAGCGCGAGGGCGTTTGGGTTTATTATTGAAGCGTATGTAACCTGGCGGCGCCACACCGCCTGTTAGTAGGGAGACACATGAACGTTCTGGTCGTCAACGCAGGATCTTCGACGCTTAAGTATCAGGTCATCGATACCAAGTCCCACAAGGTGTCCGCAAAGGGCTCCTGCGAGCGCGTCTGCTTTACCGGCGGTACCTTCACCCACGCTGCCAACGGTTCCAAGAAGGTGACCGAGAACATCGAGTTCCCTGACCACAAGGTCGCCATCGAGGTCGTTCTGAAGGACCTCGAGGCCAACGGCGTCAAGATCGAGGGCATCGGCCATCGCATCGTTCAGGGCGGTTGGTACTTTGGCGACTCCTCCCTCGTCGACGAGGACGTTCTCGCCAAGATCCGCGAGGTCGCCCCGCTGGCGCCGCTGCACAACAACCCCGAGGCCAACGTTATCGAGTACTGCCTCGAGCAGTATCCCGACCTGCCCAACGTCACGGTCTACGACACCGCTTTCCACTTCAACATGCCCGAGGTCGCCAAGACTTACGCCTTGCCCAAGGATGTTTGCGACAAGCTGCACATCCGTAAGTACGGCGCCCACGGCACCAGCTACCGTTACATCTCCAAGAAGGTCGCCGAGATGACCAACGGCGAGGCCCGCAAGGTCGTCGTGTGCCATATCGGCTCCGGCGCTTCCCTGTGCGCCATCGAGGACGGCAAGTGCATGGACACCACCATGGGCTTGACGCCGCTCGACGGCGTCATGATGGGCACCCGCTGCGGCTCCATCGACCCGGCTACCGTGTGCTACCTGCAGCGCGAGGGCGGCTACACCTTCGACGAGGTCGACGAGATGATGAACAAGAAGTCCGGCCTTTTGGCTGTGACCGGCGGCAAGACCAACGACTGCCGCAACGTCGAGGAGCTCGCCGCCGCTGGTGACCCCGATGCTCAGCTCGCCTTCGACATGTTTGTCTACAAGATTGCCGCCAAGGCTGCCGAGATGGCTACTTCTATGTGCGGTATGGACACGCTGGTCTTCACCGCTGGCATCGGCGAGCACGCTCCGGCGGTCCGCGCCGGCGTTGCCGACCGCCTGGCCTTTATGGGCGTCAAGATGGATCATGCTCGCAACGCCCTGCGTGGTGACGGCGCTTGGTGCCTGTCTGCCAAGGATTCCAAGGTCAAGATTTTCGTCATCCCCACGGACGAGGAGTTCATGATCGCTTCCGACGTCGAGCGCATCGTCAACGGCAAGTAATTGCAAGAGGGGAGGGGCTGGACGACCGAGCGCCGTTCGGCCCCTCTTTTGCGCTCGTTGGGCGATATGACTGATAGCTATTTATCAAGTTGTGATAACTTCTTATTAAAATGCGGCCGCCTTAAGGGGTCTGCGTCGACCGTATTGCACTGCAAAGGAGTCCCATGAACGTACTTGTTGTCAACGCCGGCAGCTCAAGCCTTAAATATCAGCTTTTGGATACCGATACCCGAGAGGTTTTCGCCAAGGGCAACTGCGAACGTATCGGTTCGGACATGGGCATCTTTGGCCACTCCGAGAACGGTGGCGCCAAGCAGACCGAGGAGGTCCCTTTCCCCGATCATCGCTCTGCTATCGCTCGCGTGCTCGAGGAGCTCGAGAAGACCGACTTTACGATTGATGGCATTGGCCATCGTATCGTTCAGGGCGGCTGGCACTTCGATGATTCCGCGGTCGTCGACGATGAGGTCATGGCTAAGATCCTTGAGGTGGCCCCGCTCGCTCCGCTGCACAATTACGGCGAGGCCGCAGCAATCGAATATTGCCGCGAGAAGTATCCGGAGCTGCCCAACGTGGCCGTCTTCGACACCTCGTTCCACATGACCATGCCCGAGGTCGCCTACACCTACGCGCTGCCCAAGGACGTGTGCGATAAGTACCACGTGCGCAAGTACGGTGCCCACGGCACGAGCCACCGCTATGAGTGGATGATGGCCAAGGAGATCCTGGGCTCGCGCTGCCACCGTCTGCTTTCGTGCCATCTGGGCAACGGCGCTTCGCTCGCCGCCATCGAGGACGGCGTGTGCCGCGATACCACGATGGGCCTCACGCCGCTCGACGGTCTGATGATGGGTACCCGTTGCGGCTCCATCGACCCGGCTACCGTGTGCTACCTGCAGCGCGAGGGCGGCTACAGCTATCAGGAAGTCGATGACATGATGAACAAGCAGTCTGGTCTGCTTGCCATCTCGGGCATCTCCAACGACGCCCGCGACATCCGCACGCGCGCCTCCGAGGGCGACGAGCGCTGCCTGCTCGCCTTCGATATGTTCGCCTACAAGGCCATGCAGCAGGCCGGCTCCATGATCGCTTCCATGGCGGGCGTGGACACCATCACCTTTACCGCCGGTATCGGCGAGAACGACTGGTCGATCCGCAAGGCCTTCTGCGATTGCTTTGAGTGGCTGGGCGTACGCATCGACAACAACAAGAACCGCGAGGCCGTGGGCAACGGCCCGCAGGTCATCAGCGCCGCCGGCTCTTCCGTCACGGTTATGGTCATCCCCACCGACGAGGAATACATGATCGCCCGCGACGTCGAGCGCCTGACCAAGAACAACTAACGCGCGCATTTGCAAGTAAACGAAAGGCCTCCAGAGCAACGGCTCCGGAGGCCTTTTTGCTAGCAGGCGGAAATTCCAGTCCCAAAGTGACCATCGCCGGCAACGCCTGCACTTCCAGCAACGGAACCCGACCATTCAGATCCTCAGCCCCAGCTCGTAGCCAAGCCGCCGTCCACCCCAGATGCCCTGAATGCCACGTGACGGTAGAAGGCAGCGCAGGTTAGCCCCTGAAAACACTCCGCAGACCAGAAACGCCCCCGTTCGTAGCTCCGAAGGAGCAGAACGGGGGCGTTTCATTGGTCGAGGACGTTTTCAGGGGCTAACCTGCGCTGCCTTCGGCGGGGATATGTCCGCTACTCAGCCATCTGAGCCTGGACGGCGGTGATGGCCACGACACCCACGATGT
>CATYJA010000006.1:0-39339 GCA_958407545.1 uncultured Collinsella sp.
TGCAGAAGCTCTACAAGAAGAAGGTGGGCGATAGCTCTGCAAGCATGCCGACCGCTCCGACCGAGCCTTCTGACGGCAATGAGGACACCGCGAGCAAGGATTACGCCGACTACATCATCAACCTTGCCGGCGACGAGTGGGATAGCGAGAAGGGCACTTGGAAGGACGCCGACAGCACCTACGCTAAGGCCTTTGCCGACGATGCCTTTACGGCCGATAGCGCTACCTATAAGCAGGCCATGACCGCCTACTACACTGCTTACCAGCAGTACTCTTCGCAGGCTTCGAGCGCCAGCTCCAAGTGGACCGAGTATGCTAACGGCCTCTACGCCAAAGCCAACATCAGCATCTACGGCCTGTTTGCGTAAGGTTTGCCTGCACTACTGTGCGCTAGCCGATCTGCCTGATTTAGCCCGCTAGAACGGACAACGTTCTAGCGGGCTTTTTGCTGCCGAAACCACTGGAGTAGGCCTCGCGCCCGCGCAAGCGCTCCATCGCGCTTCCCTAATTCATCTGGGAAAACAACTGCAAACGATTGCAAGTAACCGGTGAACGGTCGAAAACTACCGTTCACCGATAATCTCAAAACTGGTTCTAACTGGTATTAAGTCAAAAAGACCAATTCACATATCTTCACAATGACCTGCAATTTTTCTACACGCTATTTTTAGCCGCCCTGCGTTGTTTAGACACAGGAAAAGATCCGATCTTTTGCCAAAGCATTTCGGAACGGTTTCAAAACCGCAGGTAGAAGTGTTAACGACCGGTAAACGGTCGATTTATCACCGTGAGCGGTGCAAAAACGTTTTACCGTATGAATCAACGAAAGCGACCTCTTCTGGGGTGATATAGTGACAACAACACGTCACGTGGTTACTACCAGTTTAGAAACCACTGGTCTTCAAAGTACGCTTTCTAAGAAGCTTTAAGGGCGAGCGCCCGCTGGCTTCCGAAAATCATCGGACTCAGATCGTACACACCTTCGGAAGGGAAATTTGAATGGTTGGCTTTATTCTTACCGGTCATGGACAGTTCGCACCCGGCCTCGCAAGCGCTATCGCTATGGTTGCTGGCGACCAGCCCGCTTTTACCGTCGTTCCTTTTGAGGGCGACCAGGCTGCTTCCTACGGTGAGGATCTCCGCGCCGCTATTACCGCCATGCGCGAGGAGTGCGATGGCGTGCTCGTCTTTACCGACCTGCTTGGTGGCACCCCGTTCAACCAGGCGATGATGATTGCCCAGGATGTCGACAACGTCGAGGTTCTGACCGGCACCAACCTTCCCATGGTTATTGAGCTTCTGTTCCTCCGCGGCAACGCCACGCTCGCCGAGCTTGGCGAGCAGGCCGTGACCGTTGGCCAGACGGGCATCACCGCCCAGACGGTCGCATCCGTTGCCGGCTCCGACGAAGAGGATATCTTCGGCGACGAGGACGGCATCTAATGGCCGATTTCGGAGCCAACGTCCTGAGCTCCTCGGTCGCCCTTTTAGGCCTGCTTGTCATCATGGGCTTGATTTACACCATCTGGTCGCAAATCAACATGAAGAAGAAGCAGAAGTACTTCAAGGAGCTGCACACCGAGCTCAAGCCGGGTCAAGAGGTTCTTTTCGCCGGCGGTATCTACGGAACCGTCAAAGGCATCGAAGGCGAGAAGGTCCAGATCAAAGTCCGATCCGGAGCCGTCGTAGATGTTTCGCGTTACGCGATTCAGGAGATCAAGTAACTGTCGTCAGCAAATAACGAAAGGAAGCTGATCAACATGGCAGAACCCAACATTCTTCTTACCCGCATCGATAACCGACTGGTTCATGGTCAGGTTGCCACCCAGTGGAACTCCACCCTGGGCTCCAACCTCATCCTCGTCGCCAACGACGACGTGGCGTCCAACACCATGCGCCAGAACCTCATGAAGATGGCCGCTCCCGCCGGCGTCGCTACGCGTTTCTTCTCTCTGCAGAAGACCATCGACGTCATTGGCAAGGCGAGTCCGCGCCAGAAGATCTTCATCGTGGCCGAAACACCGGAAGACGTGCTTACGCTCGTCAAGGGCGGTGTGCCTATAAAGAAGGTAAACATCGGTAACATGCACATGTCGGAAGGAAAGCGCCAAGTCGCCACCTCCGTCGCAGTTAACGACGAGGATGTCGCTGCGTTTAAAGAGCTGCAGGAATTGGGGGTGGAGTTGGAGATCAGGCGCGTTCCGAGCACGCCTGTTGAGGACACGAGCAAGCTCTTCTCGTAATCCTCGTGATCCACGTTGTCAGGAGTGAAACCCTGACGTTCTGTACGTGAAATCCAAAGTGCGTACATACATTTTGAAAGGAGGAGCAAGATGGAATACTCGATCATCCAGATCGCTCTGGTCTTCGTCGTCACGTTCATCGCGGCAATCGACCAGTTTGACTTCCTCGAGTCTCTCTATCAGCCCATCGTCACCGGCGCCGTCATCGGTCTTATCCTTGGCGACCTCAACACCGGTCTTCTCGTGGGTGGTACCTATCAGCTCATGACGATCGGCAACATGCCGATCGGAGGCGCTCAGCCGCCTAACGCCGTCATCGGCGGCATCATGGCAGCCATTCTCGCTATCGCCACGGGCCTCGAGCCCAACGCGGCAGTCGGTCTCGCCATTCCGTTCGCTCTGCTTGGCCAGCTCGGCGTTACCCTGGTCTTCACGCTTATGTCCCCGCTTATGTCCACGGCCGATAACATGGCTCACAACGCGGACACCAAGGGCATCGAGCGCCTGAACTACTTCGCCATGGCTCTGCTCGGCCTGATCTTCGCTGTCGTCGTCACCCTGTTCTTCATCGCTGGCGCTACCATTGGTCAGACCATCGCTTCCGCCATCCCGACTTGGCTGCAGACCGGTCTGTCCGCTGCAGGCGGCATGATGCGCTTCGTCGGCTTCGCCGTCCTGCTCAAGGTTATGATGAACCGCGATATGTGGGGCTTCTTCCTCATGGGCTTTGGCCTCGCGCTCATCACCGTTGCCAACGATTCGCTGGCAACCCCTGCTCTGCTCATCCTCGCTCTCATCGGCTTCGGCATCGCTTTCTGGGACTTCCAGCAGCAGACCGAGCTGAAGGGTGCAGCTGTTTCTGACGGAGGTGACTTCGAAGATGGCATCTAATGAGTATGTGATCCCGGAGCACTACGAGGATCTCACTCCTGCTCCGCAGCTCGACCAGAAGACCCTCAACAAGATGGCTTGGCGCTCCTGCTTCCTGCAGGCATCGTTCAACTACGAGCGCATGCAGGCCGCTGGCTGGCTCTACTCCATCATCCCCGGTCTGGAGAAGATCCACACCAACAAGAACGACCTCGCGGCTTCCATGAGCCACAACCTGGAGTTCTTCAACACCCACCCGTTCCTTGTCACCTTTGTTATGGGCATCGTGCTTTCGCTCGAGCAGAACAAGGTTGACATCCCCACGATCCGCGCCGTCCGCGTCGCCGCAATGGGCCCGCTCGGTGGTATCGGTGACGCCCTGTTCTGGCTGACGCTCGTGCCTATCACGGCCGGCATCACCTCCAACATGGCCATCAACGGCAACGCCGCTGCACCGATCATCTTCCTGGTGATCTTCAACGTCGTCCAGTTCGCTCTGCGCTTCTGGCTCATGAACTGGTCCTACAAGCTTGGCACCAGCGCTATTGACGCTCTGACCGCCAACATGCAGGCCTTCACGCGTGCCGCTTCCATCATGGGCGTCTTCGTCGTCGGTTGCCTGGTCGTCACCATGGGTGGCACCCAGATCAACCTACAGATCCCCAACGGCACCACCCGTGGTCTCTCCGCTACTACCGTGATCGTCTCCGAGAAGGAGGCCGAGAACTTCACCGGTATGGAGGGCATCGATACCGAGACCGCTGAGGCCGGTACCATCGCCATGACCGATAAGGACGGCAACGCCCTTACCGCTTCCGATGCCGACGGCAACGCTGTCGAGTGCGGCGTCACCGATCTGGGTAACGGCATGGAGTCCGTGACCTACGGCACCGTTACCGAGGATCCGGTCAACTTCTCTGTTGCCGACACCCTCAACACCATCGTCCCGAAGCTCGTCCCGCTTATGCTTACGCTGCTGCTTTACTACATGTTCGCTAAGCACAGCTGGACCCCGACCAAGGGCATTCTCCTGCTCTTCGTCCTTGGCATCCTGGGCGCTGGTCCGCTTGGTCTCTGGCCGAGCATCTGGTAAGGCTCTAGCTTGAGGGGTGTGTCCCTACGCGGCTCACACCCCGACCCCCTAAGCCATGTGTATGTTAAAAGCCGCGTGCTCGAAAGAGCGCGCGGCTTTTGTTTTCTTAATGAGTCGGGTGTGGCGGACAGATAATGCATAACACCCTAGGTAGTTAGCCGAATTCGAGCAAAAGGGAGGATAGGATGGCGATCGGAGCGCGTAAGCAACCGCTGTACGATCAGCTGGTCGATATTCTGACCGAAAAGATTGACCATGAATATCGCGCCGGTGACATGATTCCTTCCGAGCGCGAACTTTCGGAGCGCTATGGTCTCTCGCGCACTACGGTACGCCTGGCTCTGCAGGAACTGGAGCGTTTAGGACTGGTGGTTCGGCAGCACGGTCGCGGTACCTTTGTGACCGACCGTTCGGCAAAAGCAACCAATCTTATGCAGTCCTACAGCTTTACCGAGCAGATGCGCGCGATGGGTCGAGAACCCGAGACCACGATTCTCGAGTTTTGCGAGATGGAGGCCGATAAGAATCTGGCCGAGCATATGGGATTGCGCATCGGTGATCGCATTTTTAAGCTCAAGCGCCTTCGCTCTGCCGACAACATGCCCATGATGGTCGAACGCAGCTATCTACCGGTTCGTCAATTTCTGTCCCTAAAGCGACCGCTGCTGGAGCGTAAGCCGCTTTACGATGTGATTGAGCAGGACTTTCAGCAAAAGATTCGCGTGGCCGAAGAGGAGTTCTATGCGAGCATAGCCCGTCCCACCGATGCCCACCTTTTGGGAATTGTCGAGGGCTCGCCTGTGCTCGATTTGGTCAGGACTACGTATAACGAGTCAAACGAGGTAGTGGAGTACACACTCTCGGTTGCTCGTGCCGATCAGTTTAAATACAAGGTTTACCACCAGCGCAGTAACTAGTGCTCGCATCGTTTCCATATGGTGATTCTTTGCATTTAACTGGTTACTACCAGATAACCAACCGAAGTGTATAATTGCACGTCAGAGGATTACTTCTAGAGAGAGGTATTAGAAATGTTCGAGAAGAGTGTCGAGGAGCTCACCGAGCTCGGCGCCCAGATCACCACGGCCGAGATTGCTCAGCAGCCCGAGCTTTGGCGTGATACGCTCAACATCTATCGCGAGAACAAGGAGGCCATCGAGGCCTTCCTGGCCGAGGCTCGCGCTATGGGCGAGGGTCGTCTGTCCGTTGTCTTCACCGGTGCCGGTACGTCCGACTACGTTGGCGATACCTGCGCCCCGTACCTGCGTCACGCTGGCAACACTGATCTCTACGACTTTAAGCCCATCGCCACGACCGACATCGTGAGCGCCCCGCGCGACTTCCTGCGCGCCGAGGATCCCACGCTCGTGGTTTCCTTTGCCCGCTCTGGCAACAGCCCCGAGAGCCTTGCCGCCGTTGCCGTTGCCAAGGAGCTCGTCCACAACGTCAAGTTCCTCAACATCACCTGCGCTCCCGAGGGCAAGCTTGCCGTCGAGTCTGCCGATGATCCCAATGCGCTGACGCTGCTCATTCCGCGCGCCAACGACAAGGGCTTCGCCATGACCGGTTCTTATTCCTGCATGACCCTGCTCTCCACCCTTATTTTCGACACTGCCTCTGACGAGCAGAAGGCCGAGTGGGTCGAGACGATTGCCAAGATGGGCGAGGAGGTCATCTCCCGTGAGCCCGAGATCGCCGATTACCTGGCTGGCGATTTCAACCGCGTGACCTACTTGGGTTCTGGCTCCTTCGGTGGCCTTGCTCAGGAGAGCCAGCTCAAGATCCTCGAGCTCGCTCACGGTCTGGTCGCTACTTCCTACGACACCTCCATGGGCTATCGTCACGGACCTAAGTCCTTCGTCGACGATAAGACGCTCGTCTTCGTGTTCGTCAACAACGACGCCTACACCCGTCAGTACGACATCGACATCCTCAACGAGATCGGTGGTGACGAGATCGCTCAGCACACCATCGCCGTTCAGCAGGAAGGTGCCACCGTCTATGAGGGTGAGTCCTTCACCTTTAAGGGCTACGAGGCACTTCCCGAGGGTTACCTTGCTCTGCCGTTCGTGATGTTTGCCCAGGCTATCAGCCTGCTCAACTCCGTCCGCGTGGGCAACACGCCCGATACGCCGAGCCCCACCGGCACGGTCAACCGCGTGGTTAAGGGCGTGACGATTCACCCCTTCACCGCTTAATCGCGCCCCCCTGTAAGGGCGCCCGTCCGCTCATAACGGCGGGCGGGCGCTTTTTGTTTTACGTGAGCTGGGTATAAGCATTACCACAGTCAACTGCTTTAGAAGCGAGGAGTGCATATGAGCACGTACGCAATTAAGGCTGACAAGTTCTTCTTGCCGGCAGGCCCGCAACTGGGCGGCTATCTTATGGTCGAGGATGGCGTTTTTGGCGCCTGGCAGGCCGACGAGCCCTCTTGCGAGATTAAGGACTACACGGGATCGTGGATCGCACCGGGTATGGTCGATACTCACATCCATGGCTTCTACAACCACTCAACTACCGATAACGATCCCGAGGGCATCGATATCAGCTCAACCGAGCTCGCCCGTCGCGGTACCACCAGCTGGCTGCCCACGACGTTCACCGATGGCGTCGAACAGATCAAGGACGCCTGCGCTGCTATCGCCAAGGCGGACGAGGGCCGCGGCCCCGACTTCTGCGGTGCCCGCATTCAGGGCATCTACCTGGAGGGCCCCTTCTTTACCATGAAGCACGTGGGCGCGCAGAACCCCGCTTACCTGATTGACCCCTCCGAGGAGGTTTTCGACCAGTGGCAGGAGGCTGCGGGCGGTCGCATCGTTAAGAGCGCCATGGCCGCCGAGCGCGACGGTGCCGCTGCTTATGCGGCTGCTCTGAACGCCAAGGGCGTGGTGACCAGCATCGGTCACTCCGACGCCACCTACGATGAGTGCATCGCCGCTATCAATGCCGGTGCCAGCTGCTTTACGCATACCTATAACGGCCAGCGCGGTCTGCATCACCGTGAGCCCGGTGTCGTGGGTGCTGCCATGTCCACGCCCGAGACCTACGCCGAGATCATCTGTGACGGCAAGCACGTAAACCCTGCCGCCATCAAGGCACTGCTGCAGGCAAAGGGCTGGCAGCACACGGTGCTCATCACCGACTGCCTGGGCTGCGGCGGCATGCCCGAGGGCAGCTACACCAGTGGTGGCATGGACGTCATCATGAAGGACAACCTGTGCTGGCTCGCCGACGGCAAAAGCATTGCCGGCTCGGTGCTCACGCTTGCCCAGGGCGTCAAGAACATTGTCGATTGGGGCATCGCCAGCGCTGATATCGCCATTCGCATGGCAACCGAGGTGCCGGCTCGCTCTGCGCACATCGAGGATAAGTGCGGCAGCATCATGCCGGGTCGCGACGCCGACTTTGTCGTGTTCGACCATGAGCTCACCCTCGTCGAGACGTATGTTGGCGGCCAGAGCGTCGGCAACGCCTTTACCGATTAACGATAGAAAAAGACGGCGGGCCCGAATCTGCTCGGACCCGCCGTATGGGTTAAACGCTCAAAAGCACCTTAACAGTTACAGCTTGTTAACGATCTTCTTTGCCGTGCGCTTGACGCCGGCCACAAGACCCCCCGCGGGATGCTCCTTTTCGTATGCTAGACGCTTCTCGCGCTTGGCGTACTCTTCGACGATGATGTCGCCATACTCGTCTTCGATCTTGTCGAAGAAGTCGACGGCGCCCTTAATTTCCTCAGCGGTCGGGTGTCCCTTCTGGACGCCGCCGGTGAGTTTGAACGGCCCCCACGTATCAAAGCCGGGACAGCCGTAGACGCCCATAAAGATGGCCTGCCTCATGCGGCAGATGCCATCGATATCCTTGCCGTACCACTTGTTTTTGCCACCGTAGGTCATAAGGCCAAACACCTTGTCCTGCGGCTGCAGCACGTTCGTGAGCACGCGTGCCATGTCCTTGTCGATCTCGGAGTAATAGATGCCCGTGGCGACACCGATCAGATGGTATTCGTGCAGGTCGGGGTACTCGTTTTTACCGAGTGACTTCACGTCGAGGGTATCGATTTCGGGGTGCGCCTCGACGATGGCGTCCACGAGCTTTTTCGTATTGCCGTGGTGGCGTGAGGCATAAAGGATGATGGTTCGCATAAGAAGGCCTTTCAGCTGTAATTGCATCAATGTCTGTATGGTACCCCGTTGCATGCCTGGGAAACCGGACGCATCGATGAACGTGCGGGTTTGTCCTTTGGTCAGGGCCGAGACGGGTTCTTGCGAGCAAAAAGCAGTTGTTCGAAAGGATGGACAATGGAATACGCTCTCTCCAACGATTCGATTTCTATCAAGGTCTCCACGGCCGGCGGCTCGTTTACCTCGATTGAGGCTGGAGGTCGCGAGTACTTGTGGCAGGGCGATCCCGCCGTGTGGTCCGGCCAGGCACCGATTTGCTTCCCGATTTGCGGAGGTTTGCGCGATAACAGCGCCATGACGTTTGCCGGACATCATGTGAAGCTCGCCCGCCATGGGTTTGCGCGCAAACAGGAGTGGAAGCTGCTGAGCCAGAGCGAGAACGAGCTGGCGATGTGCCTGGCTTCGGAGGATAACGCCGCGCTGCTGAGCGATTATCCGTATCCGTTTAAGCTTGTCGCCCGCTATACGCTCGAGGACGCCGCCGTGCGCGTCTCCTATGAGGTTACCAACGAGGGCACCGAGGACATGCCTTTCTTTATCGGTGGACACCCCGGCTTTAGGTGCCCGCTCGATGAGGGCGAGGCCTATACGGACTACGAGCTGCGCTTTGAGAAGGACGAAGCTGCTGAGCTTTGCACTGCCGTCCCCTCGACTGGCTTGATTGACGTGACCAACCGCTCCAAGAACCCCATGGTGGGAAAGACGCTGCCTCTGTCACATGAGCTCTTCGATTTTGCGGAGACCATCTTTGACGTGCTCGAGAGCCGTCAGGTCACGCTTTCCAAAAAGGGCGAGGACAAGGGTGTTCGCCTGAGCTTTGAGGGCTTCCCGTACCTCATTGTGTGGAGCAAGCCCGAGGGTGATTTTGTGGCAGTTGAGCCCTGGGGCGGTCTTTCGACCTGCTCCGATGAGGACGACGTGCTTGAGCACAAGCGCGGCTGCCTTATCGCCAAGCCCAAAGAAACCATCGTGCGCTCGTTCACAATCGAGATTCTGTAGTCGCATGTAGCCAATTCGTTTTGCAAGGCATAAGGAGCCTGCGAGATAAGGAGCTAGAAATGATCCTCACCGTTACGATGAACCCGTCCGTCGATACGCGCTATCAGCTCGATGAGCTCATTATCGACGACGTCAACCGCGTGACGCCCGAAAAGACCGCCGGCGGTAAGGGTCTCAACGTGGCCCGCGTCCTGGGCCAGCTGGGCGACGATGTCGTGGCAACCGGCTTGCTTGGTGGTCATATGGGCGCCTATATGGCCGAGCTCATGGATGCCAACGGCATTAAGAATGATTTTGTGCCCATCAAGGGCGAGACTCGCATCTGTCTCAATATCCTTCATGCTGGCAACCAGACCGAGTTGCTCGAGAGCGGCCCGACGATTGCCCCCGAGGAACTCGATGCCTTTACCGCCAAGTTCGCCGAGCTTGCGAGCAAGGCCGATGTCGTTACCATCTCGGGTTCGCTGCCCCGCGGCGTCGAGGCGGACTACTACGCCAAGATCACGGGCATTGCAGAGAACGCCGGCGCCAAGGTGCTGCTCGATACCTCGGGCGCCTCGCTCGAGGCTGCGCTCAAGTCCGAGGTCAAGCCTGAGCTGGTTAAGCCTAACCTGACCGAAATTAACGGCCTTCTGGGCACGAGCTTTACCACCGACGATGTGGACGAGCTCCGTTCCGCGCTCGCCTCTGACGCCCGCTTCTCCGATATCCCCTGGGTCGTCGTATCCATGGGCGCTGCCGGCTCAGTTGGCTTCCACAATGGCCGTGCGTTCCGCGCCAAGACCCCCGATATCCCCGCCGTTAACGCTACGGGCTCTGGCGATTCGACCATTGCCGGCTTCGCACATGCGATTGCTGCCGGCGCCGACGACGAGACGGTGCTGCGTACCGCCAACACCTGCGGCAAGCTCAATGCCATGGATCCCATGACTGGCCACTTGGTTATGGATCGTTGGGACGAGGTTTACAACGGCGTTGTCGTGACCGAGCTGTAGGAGCTTGTGCTGCGGCCCCGGCATCGGTTGCTAGCTCATGTCGACGACAGGTGCAGTAGCATTATGCCGGGGCGCGACGCCGACACTGTCGTGTTCAATCCCGACCTTACCCTGGTCGAGACGCATGTGGGTGGCAACAGCGTCGGTAATGCGTTTGCCGAGTAGCCGCCAAAGAAACGATCCGAGAGGGGATTTAGATGATTTACGGTGCATTGGGCGATATCGAGGAGTACCGTGGAATGCTCAAGGGCCTCGACGTGCTGATCGATTGGCTCGAGGAGAACGATCCGGCGAAGCTCGAGGTCGGCAGCCATCCGATTCTGGGCGACAAGGTCTTTGCGAACGTCATGGCTCCCACGACGCGTCCCGAAGCCGAGGCTCACTATGAGACGCATCAGCGCTATCACGACCTGCAGATCGACGTCGAGGGTCGCGAGGCCTTTAAGGTTGCCACGGGCAGCCTGACGCTGGTTCAGGAGTTTGACGAGAAGGACGACTACGATCTGGTCGATTCCGACGCCTCGATCGCCGGCGATCTTGCTGACGACAAGTTTGCGCTGTTTGTTGCCGGCGAGCCTCACATGCCCACGCTCGAGTTCCCGGGCGATGGCGCGCAGCCGGTCAAGAAGATCTGCTTTAAGCTGCTTGCAGACGCTTACTGGGAGGAGTAACGAGCCGCTCGGCTGAGCTGTTCGTTTTGCGAGCGTTATCCCTTGGAGGAACGCGCTTGGGCCCCGCTGATCGCGGTTCCTTTGGGGATTGCGGTTGGCGGGGCTTTTGTTGAGTAGGAGAGTTTCCGGCGGCGTTGTGCTTGGATTGGCGGAAGCGCGCCCGAAATCAGCAACAAAAAAGCCGCCCGAAGGCGGCTGTCTTGTGCAATGGAGCCAGCGACCGGGCTCGAACCGGTGACCCCCGCTTTACGAGAGCGGTGCTCTACCAACTGAGCTACGCTGGCGACCATGTGATGGCGCAACTGAGGCGTCAACGGCTGTCTATGATACGGGACATCGCAAATCCGCGCAAGTGTTCTGACGGCTTTTCTCACTTTAAATGCACTAATATTGGAGACGCGATGTCTTGCTCTTACGGGTCTCAAACAGAATGGGGCAGCGATGACTCAACCCAAGATTCTTCTCGCACGCATCGACGACCGTTTCATTTACGGACAAGACGTTGAGCTGTGGAACGAAGCCGTGGGTTCCAACCTTGTCCTAATCGTCAACGATGAGATCGCGGCAGATTCGCGCCAATGGGCACCCATGAGGGTGGCGGCGCCAGAAGGCGTTTGGACGCGGTTTTTCTCGGTGCAAAGGACCATCGACGTCATTCATACCGCAACGCCTCGCCAATTGATTCTGATCATGGTGGCCTCACCCTCCGATGCGCTCGCGCTGGTTAAGGGCGGTGTGCCGATCACCAAGATCAGCATTGGTCATATGCAGGCAGGGGAGGGCAAGCGTCCCGCAACGCCCGCAGTTGCCGTAGACGACACAGACGTCGCTGTTCTCAGAGAGCTGCAAAAGCTCGGCATAGAACTAGAAATCCGCTATCTCCCCAGTTCCGCCCCCGACCCCATCGGCAATCTGTTCAACTGATCCCTTGGGGACGGAGGAAAACGGATCATTTTGCCTTCGTAGGGGATCTGTGTGGCGCTGTCCGCCAAAACTATGCCGGTTTACTACGATGAATTGCTTATCGCCGAGCATGCCAAATTTGCAGAGAATAAAACCGCAGGTAGACGAGTTGCTAATTTTTTATAAACCAGCGCGTGGTCGGACATAGTGGGTTCATCGTAGTAATTCGGCATAGTTTTGTTATGTCACCAATTCGGTGGCATCGAAAAGAAGGATTTAGGCATGAAGCAGCGCCCGTTGGCGGTGGTGCCGGCGGGCGTTGCTGTGCGAGATGTCGCGTTGTGGGCCTAGTGCCTCATAAAGTGGTATTCGATCACATTGCTGTAGGGGTGACCCGGGCCCACAATGCCCTGCGGGAACAGTGGCTGGTGCGGTGTGTCGGGGTACATCTCTGCCTCGAGGGCAAAGCCAGCGCCCCAGCCATAGTTGGCATCGTCCTTGGCGTACTCGTCGCCCAGCCAGTTGCCGGTGTAGAGCTGCACGCCCGGGGCGGTGGTGTAGTAATCCAACTCACGACCGGTCCACATCTCCTCGACGTGCATCGCGCGGCGCAGATTACGGCCGTACTGATAGCCATCGATGCACAGGCAGTGATCGTAGCCACGGGCCTGCTTAATCTGCGGGTCGTCGGCTTCCATGCCAGGAGCGACGGGGCGCAGCTCACGGAAGTCAAACGGCGTGCCTTCGACCGGAGCGATCTCGCCGGTGGGGATGTTCTGCTCGTTGATGGGCAGGTAGTGGGCAGCGTTGGCAACAAAGAAGTGCTCGCAGTCCATGCCGGCGTTATGGCCGGCAAGGTTAAAGTACGTGTGGTTGGTCATGGACACGTAGGTGGCGCGGTCGCTCTCGCAGCCATACTCGATGCGAAAGACGCCGGTGCGTGTAACGGTAAACACGGCCGTAAAGGTGCGGTTGCCGGGAAGGCCCAGTTCGCCATCCTCAAGCGAGGTGGTCATGCGCACGGCGTTATGGGCCTCGTCGAGCTCAACGTCCCACACGCGTTTATGCAGACCGTGCTCAAGATCGCTGTGCAGGTTGTTGGCGCCCTCGTTGGCGGGCATATGCCAGTCCGTGCCGGCGATGGTGATCGTGGCGCCCGCGGTGCGGTTTGCCACGGGGCCGATGGTCGCGCCAAAGCAGGCGGGGTTGTCAAAGTAATCCTCGAGCTTATCGAAGCCCAGCACCACATCGCGCACGTTGCCGGGAATGTCGGGCACGTCGACACCAAGCACGGTGGCGCCATAGTCCATAATGCGAACGCAGATCTCGGGCCCGTTGAGGGTGTAACGATGAACGGGGGTACCGCACGGCGCGGTGCCGAAAAGCTCGGAAGTGATCATTTGGTTCCTAACATCGAGGTATTTCTGACAAACTGTAGCGCGAACAGGCGAGATTATCACTACACCCCACTAAAGCAGGGGGTATTTTTCTCAAAAAAGTGATGATTGGAGCTGTGCGGGCGTTCATTTCTGACGCGCGCGAGTCTGATACAATTTGTTCGTTATTGTTTGAATTGACGTGAGCGTGGAACAGCGAGGACTCATCGTGATTAAAGCGGAGCGACAGGATAAGGTTCGGCAGCTGCTCGAGGAACAGGGAACGGTCTCGGTCAAGGAGATTTCGGATGCGTTAGGTGTCTCGGATATGACGATCCGCCGTGACCTTGAGGAGCTTGCGAGCCTGGGCGAGATCGAGCGCGTGCACGGCGGAGCCCGCAGTGCGCAGGGCCGTCCACACGCTATGCTGCGCCATGAGTATTCGCACAGCGAAAAGCGCACGAAGCATGCCGAGGAAAAGTTGCAGATTGCGCGCCGTTCTGTGGAGCTTATCGAGGAAGGCTCGACCATCTTTTTGGGCACGGGCACCACGGTTGAGCAGATGGCCTCGATGCTGCCGGCGTTTCGCCTGCGCATTGTGACCAATTCGCTTTCGGTGTTTAACCTGCTCGAGGCGCGCGAAGACTGCGACCTGTGCCTGGTGGGCGGCATGTACCGTCGCCGCACCGCCGCTTTTGTGGGACCAACGGCCGAGGATACCCTGCGTGCGCTGGGCATCGACGCGGCGTTTATCGGTGCCAACGGCATTCTGGACGGCGACGTGTCTACATCCAATATGGAAGAGGGCCGCATCCAGCAGCTCGCCTTTAGCAAGGCCGACTCGCGCTATCTGATCGCCGACTCCAGCAAGATCGGCAAGCGCGACTTCTACACCTTCTGCCGCCTGGACAATTTGGACGCCGTGGTGTGCGAGCCGGGCATCGCCGCCGAGGATCGTGCCGCCATCGAGGAGCATACGCAGGTCATCTGCTAGCTAATGCTACAGACGATACTTCTGCCCCTGCCGGCGCAGGGGTTATCGCTTCACAATGACGCGCAAATAACTTTGGGCAACAAGGATGAGGCTATTCTGGGATATGACTAGACTCCGTATTTCGTCTTTATGTCCCTTGAGAATGAATCGTAGTTTTCATAGAGCCCCTCTCTGCTTTCATCCTCGGCGTGGTTTACACGTTCAAGGAGCTTATCCTTTGGAGCCTCTTTTGTTATTGCGGCCTCGCTATCGGGTATTGTGGATTGCAAGAATAGTTCTAGAGCATGGACGTCTTTGAGTATGTAGCCCGTCGAACGACCCGCTCCTGTTTTTTCGATTGCGCTGCAACTAACAAGCTGACCGAGGGTTCGTTTAACGGTAACCTCGCTGATATCGGGGCAGTTGGATCGGATGTCGGATTTCTTAATGACGCCGGGTCTCTGTTGAAATAGAACGGCGATGCGCGCTTGCTTCGACATGGGACGAGTGCTTGATTCAATTAGGGTACGCTGCTCGAGCTGTCGGTAGGCGGCCAGGGTTGTTCCGAGCATGAAACGGATAAAGGGTGCTTCGGTGTTTTGATTTTCATTCCATCCAATGGAGCTTGCAGCGAGGGCGTTGTAGTAGAGCGCCTTGTTGTCTTCAATAAGTCGTTCGATGCTGATGTAACGCGCAACGTCGTATCCAGTCTTTTCGAGTAGCAGCGTTGTAAGGAGCCGGCTCATCCTGCCATTGCCATCGTTGAAGGGATGAATGCTGACAAAATCGAAGATGAAGCGGAATGATATAAGGAGGGGGTCGCAAACTTGACGAGATAAGGCGTCGTTGAGGGACCGACAGGCTTCTTCGATAAGTCCGGGGGTTGCTAGGGCCGAAGGCGGCCTAAAGCGCACAAATCGATTGCCTTGATCGTCGATGGAGATGATTTCGTTATCGCTATCTTTCCAATGGCCCCCATACGAGATTGCTGTGTGTACCATGAGGTCACGATGCAACTGCAAAATGACCGATGGCGTTACGGGAATGAAATCGTGCTGCTCGTGAATAAGCGACAGCGCATCTCGGTATCCAGCGATTTCTTCCTCTGCGCGGGAGCTTGGCTTGGCGGAATACGCCATGATTGCTTTGAGTCTTTTTTGGGTGGTAACAATTCCTTCAAGTCCGTTGGAGGATTGGGTGCTTTGGATCTTAGCTTCCTCCATAAGTGACGATAGAAGTTCGGGTTTGACTTGACTCAGAGCAAGCTGTCGGCCTTTATGCTCGCGTATCGAGAGGAGGAGGTTGGTGATTGGAGTTGCTTCGAGTTCCGCTGGGACTGTGGTGTAATCGAACTGGCGCATGCGGCTCCTTTCGGTATCACGAACATACTTTCGATATCATAATACCATTAAATGATACCGAAAGTATGTTCGTGATACCGAAAACTAGAAACCATGCTTCATAACTGCTTGGAAAGTTCGGATTTGACTATCTTATTGTCTCGATCTGTAACATTTAAGACCGAAAATCCCAGTTAGATGTTACAGATCGAGACGAATGATCCGCTCGGGCCCATCAAAAACAAAAAGGCCGCATACGATCCCGTGGGGGATTCGCATGCGGCCGACAAGGGGTATGCGGCTGAAGTTAGGCCATGAGCAGGCCGGTCTCCGCGACGTTCTTGTACCAGTACGCGCTCGCCTTGGGATAGCGCTTCTGGGTCTCAAAGTCGATGTAGAACAGGCCGTAGCGCTTGTTGTAGCCGTTGGTCCAGGAGAACTGGTCCTGCAGCGACCACACAAAGTAGCCGTCGACGTTCACGCCACCGTCGATTGCCTTGAGGATCCATGCGAGATGCTGACGCATGTAGTCGATGCGAGGGGCGTCGTCGATAAAGCCGTCCTCGAAGTCGTCCTTATAGCCCATGCCGTTTTCGGTGATGTAGATCTTCTTGTAGTTGGGGTAATCGTTCTTAATGCGCAGCAGCAGGTCGTACAGGCCCTCGGGATAGATGATCCAGTCCCAATCGGTGGTGGGTATGCCTTCGCGCACGCATGACTCGCCCACGCCCTTGAGGAACCAGCGCGAGGAGCCCTTGTCGCCGGTGCCATTGTGGTTGATGTCGTTTTCGCCCTCGGCGGCACGCAGGAACTGGCACTTGTAGGTGTTGACGCCCAGGCAATCGTTGTAGGGGAGCGCGGCGGTCAGCGCGGCGACGTCCTCGTCGCGGACGTCGAGCTCGCCGCCGGCGATATGGGCCAGCTTGGTCGCAGCCTCCATGGTGTCGGCTGCATAGCGGCCGCGGAAGGTGGCGTCGAGTACCCAGCGGTTGTTGATGACGTCGGCCATGCGAGCCGCCTCGCAGTCGGCAGCGCTGTTGGGATCGAGGGGATACTTGGGCTCCAGGTTCTGGACAATGCCGATCTCGCCCTCAAAGCCGCCCTCATGGAAGGCGACGACAGCCTTGGCGTGGGCCACCATCATGTTGTGCATGAGCTGGAAAGCCTTGTCCAGGCGATACTTCTCGCCGTGCGGCCAGTTGCCGACGATAAAGCTGCCCTCGGCGGTCGCGGGAATCTCGTTAAAGGTAAACCAGTGCTTGACCTCGGTGAACTCGGTAAAGCAGAACTTGGCGTACTCGACAAAGGCGTCGATCGTCGTGCGCGTCAGGAAGCCCTCGCCGCCGTTCTGGTAAAAGGCCTCGGGCGTATCAAAGTGATCGAGCGTGACATAGGGGATAACGCCGGCTTTGTTGCAGGTGGCGAAAAGCTCGTGATAGAAGGCGACGCCCTCGGGGTTAATCTCGCCAGTGCCGTTGGGGAAGATACGGCTCCAAGCGATGGAGACGCGAATACCGTTGATGCCGAAGCGCTGGCACAGGTCAATATCGACCGGGTACTTGTTGTAGAAATCGCTTGCAGGATCGGGGGAGAAGCGACCCTGGGCTGCCAGGAAATCGTCCCAGGGCACTTTGCCCTTGCCGTGCGTACGGGTCTCGCCCTCAACCTGGTAAGCAGCGGTGGCGCCGCCAAACACAAAGCCGTCGGGGAACTGCATGGGGTTGGTCATGAGTCATCCTTTCTGTGGGATACGAATAGGGAGAGGTGCCCGAACCGGGAATCCGGGCACCAACAGAGGGAGGAACTAGTCGAGGTTCTCGCGGAGCCACTTGATGGCGCCAGCGGGGTCGCGGGTAAGGTCGATATATTCCTTACCGCGGGGAGCGAGCAGCTTAATGCCCAGACGATCGGTGTCGGCCTTCATGTCGTTGTAGTAGCTACGAACCTGCGGGGCGAGCACGATGACGTCGTACTGATCCATGATGGCAGTGTGCTGGCCATAGGCGCCTGCGGAGGAAGCGATGTTCTCTCCGGTCTGCGCGGCACCTTCCTTGATGGCGTTGGCAAGCATGGCAGAGGTGCCGGCACCGGCGCACAGGACGAGGACCTTCAGACCGTCGACATCCTTCTTAGCGGATGCATCGGCAGCGGGCTCGGGCTGATCGGCGACAGGCTTGCTGTCAGCGGCAGTGGCGGTCGGCTCGACGGCAGCGGTGGCCTGCTCGACAGCGGGCGCAGAGGTGCTGGCGGCGATGGTGGCAGCACCATCGGAGTCGAGACCCAGCTCGGCGGCGCGTTCGGCCTCCTGGTCGCAGAGCAGCTTATCGTATGCCTTCAAGAACGGCAGGTAGATGATGGCGTCCAGCAAGATGATGATTGCGACAAATACCAGAGCGATAAGCTGGAAGTTTGTGGTGATGAAGATGCCGATGGGGGCAGGGGTAGCCCAAGGCACCACGAAGGAGAAGCCGTTCATGCCCACGTTGTCGATAAAGAACTTGGCAACGCTTACGTTGACGCAGCCGGCGGCAACAAAGGGGATGAGCATGTAGGGGTTAAGGATCATCGGCGCGCCAAAGAGCAGCGGCTCGTTGACAGCAAAGGCAACAGGAACAATCGAGGCCTTACCGACGGCTTTGAGCTGCTTGGACTTCATAAAGAGAATCAGCAGGAGCGGCACGATGAACGTGGCGCCGGTGCCGCCGAACTCACCCACGAGCGACATGTTAAAGGTGAGGGAGTGGGCGGGGTGACCACCGGCCAGCAGAACCTGCAGGTTCTCGGCCTGGTTGGCAAGACGGATGGGGTCGATGCCCGGCTGGACGATCGAGGGACCGTGGACGCCGATGAACCAGAAGAACGCGGTGGCTGCCTGGATAAGGATAAGGCCAGGATAGGTTTCTGCAGCGGTAAAGAGCGGGGAGAGCAGTTTGATGAGCAGCTCGGAGAACGGAACGCCCATGAGGTTGCGCACGACGACATCGATGATGCCGCAGATGATGACAGCGCCGCCAAAGGGGATGATGTCGCGGAAGTTCTGAGCGATGGCGCCCGGGACCTCCTTGGGCAGCTTAATGGTCAGATCGCGCGAGACGCAGAACTTATAAACCCACACGGTAATGAACGCGGCGATATAGGCCGAGAACAGACCGCGCGTACCCATGCTGGTGCAATCGAAGACCGAAAGCTCGGAGCCGTCGAACTTGGTGGTGAACTGCGTAACAGCGAGCAGCAGCATGCTACACTGGGCGGCCACCATGGTGGAGCCGTCGTTGAGCACCTTGCCGGCGGGCATGCGACGGTTCATGGAAGCCGTGAAGTTCTTGGCGGTGGTGCCGGCAACCATGATGCCCATGACGCCCATGGTGAAGTTGTACAGCTTGTTGCACCAGTCGATGAGCGGCTGGGGCAGCGTGATGCCGACTACGCCGGGAAGGGTGGCAATGAGCAGAAAGATTGAAGAGGTGAGGACGATGGGCATGCACCCAAGGAATCCGTCCTTAATAGCCTGGAGGTAGATGTTCCTCGAGATCTTCTCAAAGAACGGCTGATGCTTTTCGAGCATCTTTACGATGGCGTCCATAAAGCTCCTTTGCTACTTGATGCGCGATGCATGTGGATGGAACTGGTCGTCGATGGATGGTCAGGACTGCCCGGAAACCTTCCTGCTTAAGGAAGGCATTGCGAAATGACAACGTTGTCATTTCGTTAATGACAACGTAAGACATTTTTGGAAGAGCAACAAGGATTTACGGGTGAACGGTCGATATTGTCCGATAAACGGCTGATTTGTCAGGCGGGCAGGTAGTGTATGCTAGAACGCAAAAAAACAAACGATGCAAAACCGACTGGAGAAGTAGTGGCAACGATGGACAAGAAAAATGTCTCGATGAACGACGTGGCGATTGCCGCGGGTGTTTCCCTCAAGACGGTTTCGCGTGTGATCAACGAGCCCGATAGCGTGCGAGAGTCGACACGCGATAAGGTCCATTCGGCAATGGAGGCGCTCGGATTTCGAACCAACTTTGCCGCTCGTTCGCTCAAGTTGGGCCGTTACGGGTGCATCGGCGTTGTGCTGTTCCACTTGTCGGGCGGTGCCGTGGACATGATTGACGGTATCGCCGATGCCGCCGAAGAGCGAGGCTTTGCGCTCACGATGATCAAAAAGCGGGCGGGGGAGAAGATGACCCTTGCCGAAGCGGCGCGTAGGATGTCGCAGCTCCCCGTCGACGGCATGATTTTCAACCTGCGCCAGATGGTCGATGACTTTGATACCTTTGAGGCGCCGAAAGACCTCAAGACGGTGATTATCACACCGATGGAACATCCTACCTGCTCTACCGTCAGTGACGACCAAGAGGGCGGCGCGCGCATGGCGTGCGAGTACTTCTTGAACCACGGGCACAAGAACGTGTACTTCGTCTCTGGAAAGAAAGAGTCACTGTCGAGCCAGTGCCGTATGAAAGGTTGGCGAGCGGCACTCGAGGCACGTGGCATTGAGCCGCCCGAGCCTCTGCAAGGCGATTGGAATGCGGATAGTGGCTATGCCGCGGGCCTTGTGCTTGCCGATAAGCCCGATTGCACGGCGGTCCTCGCTGCTAACGACTGCATGGCAAACGGCGTGATGATGGCTCTACGTGACAAAGGGCTCAATGTGCCCGACGACGTGTCCGTGATCGGCTTCGACGATGAGCTCTACAAGACGATTCCCAACTCGATTCTGACGTCGGTGAAGTTTCGCCACCGCGAACTGGGCATCCGTGCGCTTAACGAGGTCGTCGCAGGTCTGGAAGCCCCGAGCTCCAGAAGTCGTACGCTCGTCTCGGGCGTGTTGGTCGAGCGTTCCAGCGTAAGGGATCTGCGGGCGTAGACGTGCTCGGCCTGCTCGTCTAAATCTGTAACAGGTGGGACCCGAAAACTCGACTAGGTGTTATAGATTGAGATTTTGTCTACCCAGCCATCATCTTTGTCTCGATCTGTAACAGTTAGGAGTGAAATGACCAGCCAGGTGTTACAGATCTAGATTGATTGGATTGACCCATCTGTTTGTCTCGATCTGTAACATCTAAGCGGTCAAAAGCGGTCTACATGTTACAGATTGAGATTTTTGGCTTGGCCTGTGCGTTCACCTCGATCTGTAACAGCTGGGACCCAAAAACTCGGCTAGATGTTACAGATTAAGATGAACAGGAGGACGGGTGCGGTCTAAACAAAATGGCCCGCGCATCACGCATCGATGCACGGGCCATTTTTTTCTGCGAGCGGCAGGTGGCGTCAGCGTTTTATGCCTCGAGGTTTTCCTCGATCCAGGCGACGGCACCCTTGGGATCCTTAGTGAGGTCGATGTACTGTTTGCCCTTGGGCGACAGCAGCGTGATGCCCAGGCGGTCGGTGTCGGCCTTCATCTCGTTGTAATAGGTGCGAACCTGCGGAGCCAGGACGATGACGTTGTACTGGTCCATGATGGCGTAGTGGCTGCCGTAGGCACCGGCGTTGGCGGTAATGTCGATGCCCAGCTCGTCGGCGCCTTCCTTAAGCGCGTTGGCGAGCAGTGCAGAGGTGCCGGCGCCAGCGCACAGAACCAGAACTCTCAGATCCTTGCCCTTAAGGGCGGACGGAGCTGCGGAGGCCTCAGTGGCAGAAGCGGTCTCGACAACAGGAGCCTCAACGGCGGGGGCGGCAGCGGTCTTGACGGCCTTGGTCTCCTCGGCCTCTTCTTCGGCCAGGGTCTCGGCCTCCTGCTTGCACAGGACGTTGTCGTAGGCCTTGCAGAACGGGTAGTAGATTAAGAAGTCAACGACCAGCAGGACGACAACCAGGACCAGAGAGATCGGCTGGAAGTTGGTGTCGATGAAGGTGCCGATCGGTCCGGGGAGTGCCCACGGCATGGCATAGATAAAGCCGTTCATGCCCAAAAAGTCGATGAAGAACTTACCAATGAGGACGTTGGCCACGGGGGCAAACAGGAACGGGATCAGGAAGTACGGGTTGAGGATGATGGGCGCGGCGAACAGCAGCGGTTCGTTGACGGCGAACATCACGGGTACGACAGAGGCTTTGCCGACGGCCTTGAGCTGCTTGGAGCGCATAAAGAGCAGGAAGATGATCGGGACAATGAACGTGGCGCCGGTGCCGCCGAGTTCGCCGATGTAGTTACCGAAGTTCTCGGTCAGGGCGAGGGCGGGGTGACCGCCGGCCTGCAGCGTGGCGAGGTTGGTGGTGATGTTGCCAAACAGCGCGGCGTTGAGGGCAGGCTTAACGACCGAGGGGCCGTGGATGCCCATGAACCAGAACAGCGGGATCATGAACCAGATGAGGGCGAGGCCGGCGTAGGAATCGGCAGCGGCGAACAGCGGGCTCACCAGCGTGGAGATGACGTTGGCAAACGGGACGGCCAAGCAGGTGCGGCAGATAACGTCGATGACGGCGACAAACAGGATGGAGAAGCTGAAGGCGAAGATGTCGCGGAAGTTCTGGGCGATGGCGCCGGGGACTTCTTTGGGCAGCTTGATGGTGATGTCTCGCTTAATGCAGAAGGCATAGATGTTGACCGTGGCAAATGCGGCGACAAAGGAGCTCAGCAGGCCCTTGGTGCCCATGTTGTCGGTAAAGAACACCGAGACATCGGCGCCGTCGATCTTGGCACTCGTCTGGGTAACGGCCAAGATGAGCATAGCGCACATGGCGGCGACCATGGTGCTCGTGGCGTTGATGGCCTTGCCGGCAGGCATGCGGCGGTTCTTGGAGCCGGTCAGCGCGCTTGCGGTGGTGCCGGCGACCATGATGCCCACGACGCCCATCGTGAAGTTGTAAACCTTGTTGCAGAAGTTCACGACGTCGACGTTCCACCAGTCGGGCAGCGTAAAGCCGCCGACCGTGGCGACAACGCCCGGCAGGGTCGAAATAAGCAGGAAGACAGAAGAAGACAGGATGATGGGCATTGCTGCCAAAAAGCCGTCTTTAATGGCCTGAAGGTAGATGTTCTTAGAGACCTTGTCGAAGTACGGCTGACCTTTCTCCAAGAACTTAACGATCGATTCCATAGTTCACGCTCCTCTTTGCATGAAATCTTAATGGCATGGACGTTGAAAACCTATATGGTCTCCCGCTTGCTAAAAGCCCGGGTGCAGGCGGGGTCGGTCCCAGGGGGAGAGAGGGGAGCGGCTGGGTTTGTATCGCATAGGGCCGCTCCCTTCTCGGGGGAAAGCGAGGCGATGCGCTACTGCGCGTCCGCCATAGTGTCGGCGAGCTCCTTGTACCAGAGTGCCGACTGCTTGATGTAGCGTTTTTGCGTGTCGAAGTCGATGTAGAACAGGCCGTAGCGCTTGTTATAGCCATTGGCCCACGAGAACTGGTCCTGCAGGCTCCAGATAAAGTAGCCCTGGACGTCGACGCCCTCGGCGCGCGCCTGGAGCACCTTCTCCATGTGCTGGTCGACAAAGTCGATGCGCTCGGGATCGGCGACGATGCCGTTTGCGTCGGGCTCGGGGTCCTTGTGGCCCAGGCCGTTTTCGGTGATATAGATGACGGGGAGGTTGGGATAGGTGGCGCTGATGTGCTTGAGCGTGTCGTAGAGGCCTTGCGGGTAGATGAGCCAATCCCAGTCGGTGGTGGGGATACCCGGCATATCGACCTGCTGCCCGACGCCCTTAAACTTAAAGCACGAGGTGCCCTTGTCTCCGGTGCCGTTAAAGCTGTTGGTTGACTCGCCATCGTAGGCGGCGATAAACGCCGACTGATAGTAGTTGAGGCCGAACATATCGTTGCGGGGCGCCGCCTTGGCGAGCTCCTCCATGTCGCTGTCCTCAACCGTAAGTGTGGCGTTGTTGGCACGCAGAATCTCGTTGATGAGTGAGAGGGTGCGCGCGGAGTAGTGACCCAGGAAGGCGCCGTCCATGATGAAGTCGGTGTAGAAGGCGTTGTACAGGTCGGCGGCGTGCTGGTCGGCGGGCGAGTCGGTGGCAGGATATGCCGGCGTCAGGACGTTGACCATGCCAATGCGTCCGCCCAGGTGCTCGGTCTCGTCAAGATCCTTATACAGGTTGACGGCGCGGGCGTGGGCAACGAGCTCGTTGTGCTGGCTCTGGATGCCGCTCGTCACATCAAAGTGATGGTTGGGCGGGAAGTTGCCTTGGATGTATTGGGAGTGCGAGAGGCTGATGAGCTCGTTGATGGTGAACCAATTTTTGACCTCGCGGAACTCGCGGAAGCAGAACTCGGCATAGCGCACATAGGCGTCGACGGTCTTGCGGTTGAGCCAGTCGCCCTGGTTGAACAGGGCGGCGGGGGAGTCAAAGTGATGCAGGGACACATAGGGCTCGACGCCATACTTTTTGCAGCAGGCGAACAGCTCGTGGTAGTGCTTAACGCCCTCGGAGAGGGGTTCGGCATCGTCGCCGTTGGGGAAGATGCGGGTCCAGGCGATGGACACACGAATGGCGTTGAGTCCATGCTCGGCAGAAAGGCGGATATCCTCCTCGTAGCGGTTGTAGAAATCACTGGCCGGGTCGGGCAAAAAGCGACCCTGGGCGACAAGGTAATCGTCCCACATGGTCTTACCCTTGCCTGCCACCTTCGTGGAACCTTCCGTTTGGTACGCGGCGGTTGCGGCGCCCCAAACAAAGCCCTTCGGCAGCTGCTGTACGCGGTTTAGCAAAGACATATGCATACACCCTCTCGTCTCGCTGTTCGATATTGTGCGTTTGCGCTCAGGAGGCTCCCTGGTTAGCGTTCAGCGGTGAAAAAGCCCGATAAACACTATCTTAAAATGATTAGAACCAAAATGAGCACGTGAACATTTGACAATGAGCACGTTAACATCCGGCTGGGATGTATAGAAACAAAACAACTTCAAACAGCCGCGAACGGTTGTATTTGTTCGGTAAGCGGTTTTGATTGACAGAACTTTTCATGTTGTGGTATATGGCTCGGGTATCATGAGCACGTTATCAATGTATGTACGATGCGCCATGGGCGCGGGGAATAGTTGGGAAGCAGGTTAGCGTGGAAGGCATGGATCAGCAGACAAGGAATGGTCGTTCGGCGAGCGCGGCAGAGGTTGCGGCGCTCGCTGGCGTGAGCCGCCAGACTGTGTCTCGCGTGGTCAACGGTATGCCCAACGTGACGGAAAAGACGCGCAAGCGTGTGCTGGCCGCCATGGAAGAGCTGGGCTTTCGTCCCAATTTTGCTGGAGCGGCGTTGCGCGGCGGGTCGTATCGTTCTATTGGCCTGTGCATGTACAACATCACACGTGTCGGTAACCTGGCGACGCTCGAGGGTATCATGCAAGCGGCGCGCGAGCACGATTTTGCCGTCACTATGATCGAGATGGGCGGCGACAAGCCCTATGCACTTGCCGATGCCTCGCGCCGCATGGTCGAGCGACCCGTCGACGGTATGATTCTCAACATGAACCGCATGGCTCCCGATTTTGAGGAGTTTGTTCCCCAGCCGGGAGTGCGAACGGTCATCCTGTCCATGTATGCGCATCCGCGCTGCACGACGATCGACTCCGACCAGTATGGTTCGTGCGAGCTGTTGACCAATTATCTGCTGGAACATGGTCACTCGAATATGCGGTTTGTGGCGGGTCCGGAAAACTCGATTTCCTCACGTTTTCGTGAGGCCGGTTGGCGCGATACGCTGGGTCGTGCTCATGTCGATGCCGCTCCGATGCTGCGTGGCGATTGGAGTGCGGACAGTGGGTACGCCATGGGCGAGCGGATTGCGGCCGAGGTGCTTGCCGGCGGGTCGCAGGCGCCGACTGCCGTGCTTGCGGCAAATGACCAGATGGCGCTGGGCGTTATCGCCGCGCTCGAGAACGCGGGCCTGTCCGTGCCCGACGACGTGAGCGTGGTTGGTATCGACGACGCACTCGAGGGACTTGTTCCTCACAATCGGCTGACGACGCTGCGATTTGATTTGCGCGGTGTCGGTAAGCTTGCGTTTGAGGCGGCGATTGGAGAGAGCTCGTCTATCGAGGCGATTCATGTGCCGAGCACGCTGGTCGAACGCTCGACTGTTAGGGACATACGGGGTTAGGTCCTACTCCGTTTGTCTCGATTTGTAACAGGTAGACGGTCAAAAGCGGGCTACGTGTTACAGATTTAGATTCTTCGGAAAGAGCAATCCTGTTCGTCTCAATCTGTAACAGCTAGGACCAAAAAACTCGGCTAGATGTTACAGATTGAGACAAACGGCTTCCGACCTGCACAAAAAGGCCGGGGGGCGGCGCGCCGTGTGACGTGCCGCCCCCCGGCTGAGAAATGGGGACAGGTTGTGTGAGCGGGCAACCCCGCCAGTCACTAGTCCAGACGACGGGTCTGCGCCACGTGCTTATACCAGTAGGCGCTTGCCTTGGGCGTGCGCTTCTGGGTTTCAAAGTCAACGTAGAAGAAGCCGTAGCGCTTGTTGTATCCGTTGGTCCAGGAGAACTGGTCCTGCAGGCTCCACAGGAAGTAGCCACCCACGTTGACGCCCACCTCCATGGCCTTGAGCAACCAGCGCAGGTGCTGCTCGATGTAGTCGATGCGCGGCCGGTCGTCCACAAAACCGTTCTTGTAGGGGTCCTTGTAGCCCATGCCGTTCTCGGTGATGAAGATCTGCTTGTAGTTGGGGTAGCGCTGCTTAATGTAGACGAGCAGATCGAACAGACCCTCGGGATAGATGATCCAGTCCCAGTCGGTGGTGGGGATGCCGGGCTTGTTCACATGCTCGCCAATGCCCTTGACGCGCCAGCGACCGGTGCCCTTCTCGCCCGTACCGTTGTGGTGCAGGTCGTTCTCGCCATCGTAAGCCTTCAAAAAACGGCACTGATAGTTGTTAACGCCCAGGTAGTCGTTGTAGAGCGCTGCCTCGCGCATAATCTCGAGGTCCTCGTCCAAGATCTCGATGGTGCCGCCCGAGACGGCAGCCAGGCGGTTGGCGCACTCGAGGGTGTCGGGGGCATACTCGCCGCGGAACGTCGCGTCGAGCAAAAACTGGTTTTGCAGCACGTGCTCGTTGTTGGCGGCTTTGATGTCGGCGGGGTCGTTCTCGTTGAGCGGGTACTTGAACTCCAACGACTGAATGACGCCGATTTTGCCCTTAAAACCGCCGTTGTGGAAGGCCAGCACGGCCTTGGCGTGGGCGAGCATCATGTTGTGCTCGCACTGGAAGGCCTCGGCCAGATGCGCCTTGACGCCACCGGGGAAGGTGCCCTCGATGTAGGTGTTGGAGGCGTCGGCCCAGATCTCGTTAAAGGTGAACCAGTAGGTCACCTGGTCGGCGTACTCCTTAAAGCAGAAGGTGGCAAAGTCCACAAAGGCGTCGATGGTCTCGCGGTTGAGGAAGTCGCCCTTCTCAAAGAGGGGAAGCGGCGTATCGAAGTGATGCAGCGTGACAAACGGCTCAACGTGGTGCTTGTGGCACTCGGCGAAGAGATCGTGGTAGAACTGGACGCCCTCGGGGTTGATTTCGCCGGTGCCGTTGGGGAAGATGCGGCTCCAGGCGATGGAGAGACGAATGCCGTTGATGCCGAACTCCTCGCACAGCTCCAGGTCGACGGGGTACTGGTTGTAGAAGTCCGAAGCGGGATCGGGGGAAAAGCGGCCCTGGGCCTCCAGGAAGTCATCCCAGGCAACCTTGCCCTTACCGTGGGTGCGGGTCTCGCCCTCTACTTGGTAGGCAGCAGTGGCGCCGCCAAAGACAAAGTCCTCGGGAAACTGCGCGGGCGGGTTGGTGACGCTAGCAGGGTTAACGGACATTATGATCCAATCGTCTAAATCGAAGGGCCAGCCGGCTGTGGATGGTCGGCTGGCCCTGAGCGTTACTTACTTCGAGAGTTGCTCGCTTACGAAGGCGAGAGACTTATCGCCGTTCTGGGAAAGCTCGATGTACTGCTTACCGCGGCAGGCGACGCACTTGTTGCCCACGCGCTCGCAGTCCTTCTGCAGGTCGGCCAGGTAGCTGGCGGCCTGCGGGGCCAGGACGACCAGGTCAAAGTCGGGGAGCATGTCCACGTGGTTGCCATATGCCTCGGCAGCGGTCTCAAGATTGATGCCGCGCTCTTTGGCGGCCTTGGCCAGCGCGTTGGCGAGAAGGCCCGAAGTACCGCCGCCCTGGCAGAGCACGAGCACGCGCTTGCCGTTGAGGTCACTGGCGGTCGTTGCCTCAGTGGCGACCGCGGCGGGAGCGGCGGGCGCGTCGGACTTCACGGCCTCGGCAGCAGCACCGGCGGCAACGCTCTTGGCGTCAGCCTTGCCCTGGAAGGCGTCGTTGAGCTTGGCGGCCTTCTCGGCGTTCTTGGCGGCGAGCTCCTCCTGGGAGATCTCGGCCTCCTCGGCGCACTTCTGGGCGTCATAGGCACGGAAGAACGGATAGTACAGAACGAAGTCGACGACCAGGATAAGGGCGAGCATCACAAAGGCGAGCGGCTGGAAGCCCAGGCCCATGATGGTGCCGATGGGGCCGGGGACGGTCCAGGGCAGGGTGTACATAAAGCCGTTCATGCCCAAGAAGTCGATAAAGATCTTGAGGATCCAGATGTTGGCGATCGGGGCAAAGACAAACGGGACAAAGAAGACGGGATTGAGCACGATGGGCGCGGCGAACAGCAGCGGCTCGTTGACGGCAAAGCAGACGGGGACGATGGCGGCCTTACCGACGGCGCGCATCTCCTGAGACTTGGCCAGGAAGCAGAACATAAAGACCAGGACGAGCGTGGCGCCGGTGCCGCCCATGCAGACGACGAAGTACTGGGCACCCTGGGTCAGGACAGCGGAAGCGTGCTGGCCAGCCTGGAACGCAGCCAGGTTGTCGGTCATGTTGGCAACGAGGGCGGCGGCGATGGCGGGCTCGACGATCGAGGGGCCGTGGACGCCCACGAACCAGAACAGGCTCATGGCGCCGTAGATCACAGCGAGGCCGATGTAGCCATCGGCAGCGGTGAACAGGGGCTGGAACACCTGGATGACGCCCTGGGCAAAGCAGAAGCCAAAAGCAGCGCGGAAGGCGATGTCAAAGACCCAAAAGACGGTGATGCAAACGGAGAAGGGGATGATGTCCTTAAAGGTCTGCGAAATGTTGGGCGGAACCTGCTCGGGCATCTTGACGGTGATGTTGCGCTTGATGAAGAACTTGTAGATGATGCCAGTCACAAACGCAGCGATGAAAGCGGTCAGCAGGCCCTTGGAACCAAGGTAGGTGGTGTTGAAACCGCTGGCGGCGTCCGTGGCGATCGTGTCGCTCGAAAGGAGCAAGAAGCCGATGATGGCCGCGCACATGCACGAGATGAAGTTGATCTGGTTGTTCTTGGGCAGATCGCGGTTCTGAGCGTCGGCGAAGTGCTTGGCCGTGGTGGCGGCGCAGGCGATGGCCAGGATGCCCATGGAGTAGTTGTAGCACTTCCACAGGGCGTTGTTGATGTCATCGGGCCAGTAGAAACCCCAGATGTTGGGGACCGAGGCTACCAGGCAAAAGATGGACGAGAAGATGATGATGGGGATGACGGAGATAAAGCCGTCGCGGATCGCCTTGAGGTACTTGTTGCGGGCGATCGCGTTGAAAAAGGGCTGGCCCTTTTCGATGATGGCGATGAGTTGCTCCATGCAATGCTCCTAAGAGTCGGTGGGTTAGCAACGATGGTAGCTTTTGGCGTTCGGTTGCCAAAATGTTGACGTTGCCATTTTGTGACACAAAAAAAGACGCGAACCGGTGGTTCCTGTGCCTGCGAACCGTCGATTCCTTACGCGTAAACGTTTGAGCCGCCCGGTGGCTCTGTGTTTGCATAATGGCAACGTTAACATTTGGGCACCAAAAGCCGTTCGGGGAAGCAAAAATGTCGGTGAACGGTAGGTTTTGGGTGGTGAGCGTATGGTGGGGGAGGCGTTGGATATACTTGAAGGCGTTTCATTTGAATGCGCAGGGTGCCACCAATGGCATCGTTGACATAGAAAGATCAATCTATGGCCGCTGTTAAAAAATCGGTATCCGTCAAAGACGTAGCGCGCCTCGCGGGCGTCTCGGAGCAGACGGTCTCGCGCACCGTGCACGATTCGCCCAGCGTGCGCCCCGAGACCAAGGAACGCGTGCGTGCCGCCATGCGCGAGCTGGGGTATCGCCCCAATTTTGCCGGTCGATCGCTGCGCCGTGGCAGGTTTAAGACCGTCGGCGTCGCCATGTTCAACATTACCGGTACCGGCAACCTCGACCGTATGGAGGGCTTTGCCGCCGCGGCCGACAAACATGGCTATGCCATCACCCTCACTAAAGTAGACGGGCATCCGTATACCCTCGAGAGCGCATCGTCGCGCATGAGCGCACTGCCGGTGGATGGCATGGTCGTGATCATGAATCGCATGCCGGCGGACTTTGGAACCTTCGAGCCACTGCCCGGCATGCAGACAGTGCTCGTTACGATGTTGGAGCACCCGCTCTGTTCAACGGTCGATAACGACCAGTTCGATTGCTCGCGCCAGGTTGTCGAGTACTTGCTGAGGCAGGGGCACAAGACCGTGCATTTCATCTCGTGTCCCGAGCGCTCGCTTTCGGGCATGCAGCGCGAGGAAGGCTGGCGCGAGACATTGCACGCACATGGTATTGAGCCGCCGCGACTCGTTCGTGGCGATTGGACGGCACAGAGCGGGTATGCTGCCGGTCGGGCTCTGGCGGACGATCCGACCTGTACGGCCATTTATGCTTCCAACGACGCCATGGCCTACGGCTGCATTCGCGGACTCGAGTCGCGCGGAAAGCACGTGCCCGAGGACGTGAGTGTGGTGGGTGTTGATGACAGTCTGGGCGACATCGTGCCCGATCGTCGCCTGGCCACCGTGCGCTTTGACAACAGGCGCGTCGGCATGTGGGCGGTCGACAAGATCGCCGGCGCCGAGGGCGTTGTGTCTGGCGTGGAGCACATGCTGATCCCCGGCGTGCTCGTGGAGGGCGATACGGTACGCGATTTGCGTTAGGGTGCGGTCCTGTTTGGGTTTCCGCTAATCATGTTTGATATTGTTCGAAATGGTTTGGAAACCGTTCACGGGAGAAAAAAGACCGTTCACGGCTCGAAATAACGGTTTGCATTGTTCCTTTTTGTTTGAATGTTATTGTTTCTGTCATACACAGCGCAGCGCGTATACCCGGACGCGATGCTCTCCATTGGTTCATATGTGAAAGGAACGCAATATGGCAACCAAAGAAGAAATCTCGATGGTTGGATTCGAGATCGTCGCATACGCAGGTGACGCCCAGACCGATCTGCTTGCAGCGCTCGATGCTGCTCGCGAGGGTGATTTTGAGAAGGCCGAGCAACTGCACAAGGATGCCAGCGATGCGCTTATCGGCGCTCACGACACGCAGACCAAGCTGCTTTCGCAGGAGGCCGGCGGTGGCGAGATGGAGATGACCTTCATCATGGCTCACGCTCAGGATACCCTCATGACCACTATGATCCTGGAGAAGCAGACCCGCTTTACCATCGATGCCTATAAGCGCATCGCCCAGCTCGAGGCCAAGCTCGCCTAACGAGTCCGCACAACCTCGTCCCCTTCCAAAAGCTCTGCTGCTACCCGCAGCAGGGCTTTTTCTGTTCTTCTCCAAGTTGCGGTGAAATAGGGACTGAATAGGGGCTGGCGGGCGCTAAACAATCCCTATTCCACCGCAACTCATCCCGAGATAGTCATTGGGGACAGTCTTGGTGCGCTCCGTTCGTCTTGCCGTTCGGTTTTTCGCTGGGTGGGTATACTTCCATCCGCAATACAGGCCGGAATGAGGAGGTATCCAAATGCCGGACAACGGATCGATTCAAAAGAGAGACGCGAACGAGATGGCTCATGGGCGTCCTGTCCAGATAACCGAGCACACGACGGTAACAGAGCTGCAGCCCAGCCTGTCCGATGTCGTGTGCGCAAACAAAAAGCTGCAGATCGGTATCATCGTTGCCCTTGTGGTGCTGGCGTTGCTGTCGGGCTTTGTGGCCCGTCCGCATTTCGCCGATACCAAAACTTGGGACTCCACCATCGAGGTCATCGATCAAAAGAAAGGTAACGTACTGGCGCTCACGACCTCGTGCGTGGCGCTGTCTGCGGGCATCACTGCGCTGCCGGGCGATACGGGAACGCCGGTTGCCGAGCAGCTCGCACAGCTTTCGGGTAACTTGGGCATCGTGCTTGCCGTGCTATACCTCGAGAAATATTTGCTTACGATTTTGTGGTCGGTTGGTCTGGGCATCCTGATCCCGTTCTCGTTCGTACTCTTCGCGGTGTCGCTTGGCATTCACGGACGCTGGAGCACCAGCGCCGTCCTTCGTCGCGTGGCGACGCGCGTGCTGGTGGTCGCCATGATCGGCATGGCGTTGGTGCCTGCAAGTGTATGGGTGTCGCAAAAGGTCGACGAAACGTATCGAGTGAGCATCGAAGCGGCTGAGCAAAAGGCGACTGACGCTGCGAGTGCGGAAGATAGTGATAACTCCAAGGCAAGCAAGAAAAAGGCCGAGTCCACAGAGTCCAAGAACGTGCTTGAGCAGCTTGCCGACGGCGCCTCGGGTCTTGTCACGTCGGTGACCAGCGGCGCCAAGCAGATGACCGATGAGATTGTGCAGCAGGTGACCGATCTCATCGAAGGCGTCATCGTGATGATCGTGACCTCGTGCGTGATTCCATTGCTGGTGCTCGCGGCGTTTCTGTGGCTGGGGCATGTGCTGCTGGGGATTGATATTTCCGGCCCGGCGAACTATTTGACGGGCCGCTTTCTGAGTGCTCCGTCCAAGCACACCAAAAAGGGTAGGCAGGTCGAGTAGCTAAAACAGCTGTATTTGCTGGGGCATACCGCAAAGGGACGGCCGAGACTCGTTCTCGGCCGTCCCTTTTGTTTGTTGAAGACGTGCCAGGACGAAGCTTTCACGATCCCAAACGGTCAACAATCATCCGTGAACGGTCTTTGTTCAAAAAAGAACAAAGACAAACAAATAGTTGTTGCAGTCGATGTTCGAATGTGTTCAAATAAACATGAACAGTGAAGAACCGCACATTCAGATGCCCGGACCTGATCGCGATTCAACACTTCCAAACAGAAACTACGCGCCAGCGTATCTCTCAAGGAGGATGTCATGAGGGTTGTAATCGCTTCCGATGCCGACGGTATGTCGATGAAGGAGTCCATCAAGGAGATGCTCATCGCCGACGGTCACGAGGTCGTCGACTATTCCGAGACCCCTGCCGCGGACTTTGTCGATTCCGCCACCGCCGTTGCCAAGGACCTGCTGGAGCACAAGGATTCCCAGGGCTTTGCATTCGATAAGTACGGCGTCGGCTCCTATATGGCCGCCGTCAAGATCAAGGGAATGGTCGTCGCTAACATTTCCGACGAGCGCTCCGCCTACATGACCCGCGAGCATAACGGCTCGCGCATGGTCACCATGGGCCCGGGCGTTGTGGGCACCGAGGTCGCCAAGAAGATCGCCCGCGAGTTCCTGCGCGCCCAGTACGCCGGCGGCCGTCACCAGATCCGTGTCGACATGCTCAACAAGATGGCCTAACGAGAGCCACCGAGAACTCGAACTTCTACCTCAACTTGTGAATTCAGACGAAAGGACGTTCTGATGAAGAAGACCATCGCAATCGGTTGCGACCATATCGTTACGGACGAGAAGATCTATCTGGCCGACCGCCTGGAGCAGGCTGGCTACAAGGTGCTCGACTGCGGCACCTACAGCCACACCCGTACGCACTATCCCATCTACGGTAAGGCCGTGGGCGAGGCTGTTGCCAGCGGCAAGGCTGACTTTGGCGTGGCCCTGTGCGGCACCGGCATCGGCATCACTAACGCCGTCAACAAGGTTCCCGGCGCCCGCTGCGCCCTGGTTCGCGACATGACCTCTGCCCTGTATGCCCGTCGCGAGCTCAACGCCAACATCGTGGGCTTTGGCGGCAAGATCACCGGCGAGTTCCTGATGGCCGACATTATGCTTGCCTTCCTGGAGGAGCCCTACGAGAAGACCCCCGAGCACGATGCCCTGATCGCCAAGATCGATGCCTGCAACAAGGCCGACGCCGAGGCTCAGGCTGACCCGCACTTCTTTGACGAGTTCCTGGAGAAGTGGGACCGCGGCGAATACCATGATTAGCGGGTATCCGGCGTAATTTACTAGTCCGTTGACGGCTCGCGTTTCTGTGAGGGGGCGCGGGCCGGTTTTCTATCGGCCCTATTGACTTGGCGGGCTGTCGTAAGAAAGGGAAGGCTCCTATGGAGTTTGTTCTTGATAACGGTTCTATCCGCGTAGCACTGAGCACGGCGGGCGGGTCGTTCACTTCTATTGCGGCCAACGGCCGTGAGTACCTGTGGCAGGGTGATTCTTCGGTCTGGTCGGGCCAGGCACCCATTTGCTTCCCGATCTGCGGCGGCCTTCGTGACGGTCGCGCGATGACTATGGGTGGTCGCGAGGTCAAGCTCGCCCGCCATGGTTTTGCCCGCAAGCAGGAGTGGAAGCTCGAGAAGCAGAGTGACAACATGGTTGCGCTGAGCCTAAGCTCTGCCGACCATGCCGAGTTGCTCGAGCAGTACCCGTATCCGTTTAAGATCGTTGCTCGTTACACGATCGATTCGGAAAAGGTGGCCGTGTCGTACGAGGTGACCAATGAGGGCATCGAGGATATGCCATTCTTTGTGGGTGGTCACCCCGGCTTTAAGTGCCCGCTCGACGAGGGCGAGTCCTACGACGACTATGAACTTCGTTTCGATCAGCGTGAGGCGACCGAGCTTTGCACCGCTGTTCCCTCCACAGGCCTGATCGATGTCGAGCACCGTAGCAAGAACCCGATGGTCGGCCACGATCTGCCGCTTACCCATGAGCTCTTCGACTTCGCCGAGACCATCTTTGATGTGCTCGAGAGCCACGTGGTTACGCTGACCAAGAAAACCGAGGACAAGGGCGTGCGCCTGACGTTCCCCGATATGCCGTACCTGATTGTGTGGAGCAAGCCCGAGGGCGACTTTGTGGCTGTTGAACCGTGGGGTGGTCTGTCCACCTGCTCCGACGAGGACGATATTCTGGAGCACAAGCGTGGCTGCCTGGTTGCCAAGCCGGGGGAGACCGTCACCCGCGGCTTTGAGATCGAGATCCTTTAACGAGCTATCGTATGTTTGGGGCCGCGCGTGTCGTGCCCCGGAAACAGGAGTTCAATATGATTCTGACCGTTACCATGAACCCGTCGATTGATACGCGCTATCAGCTCGACAAGTTGATCATCGACGACGTGAACCGTGTGACGCCCGAAAAGACCGCTGGCGGCAAGGGCCTCAACGTGAGCCGTGTGCTGCTGCAGCTGGGCGACGACGTGCTCGCGACCGGTCTGCTCGGCGGCCACATGGGTGCCTATATGGCCGAGCTTATGGATGCCGATGGCGTCAAGAACGACTTTGTGCCCATTGCCGGTGAGACGCGCATTTGCCTGAATATTCTGCACGAGGGCAATCAGACCGAGCTGCTGGAGAGCGGCCCGCAGATCGCCCCGGCCGAGCTCGAGGCCTTTACGGCCAAGTTCGCCGAGCTTGCAGCGAAGGCAGACGTTGTGACGCTTTCGGGCTCGCTGCCGCGTGGTGTCGATGTCGGCTACTATGCCGAGCTCGTCAAGATCGCCGAGGAGGCGGGCGCCAAGGTACTGCTCGACACCTCGGGTGCATCGCTGGAAGCCGCGCTGGAGTCCGACGCTAAGCCTGAGCTCGTAAAGCCCAACCTGACCGAGACTAACGGTCTGCTGGGTACGTCCTTTACGACCGACGATGTCGATGCCCTACGCGAGGCGCTTGCCGCCGATGGCCGCTTTGCCGGTATCCCCTGGGTTGTCGTTTCGATGGGCGCTGCCGGTTCGGTGGGCTTCCATGAGGGTCGCGCGTTCCGCGCCAAGACGCCCGCGATTGCGGCTGTGAACGCGACGGGTTCCGGCGACTCGACCATCGCCGGCTTTGCGCATGCCATTGCTGCTGGTGCCGACGACGTCACGGTGCTCAAGACCGCCAATACCTGCGGCAAGCTCAACGCCATGGATCCCAAGACCGGCCACCTGGTCATGGACTGCTGGGACGAGGTCTACAACAGCGTTGTCGTGACTGAACTGTAGGGTTACGGCGTTTTACCAAACGCCGTAACGGCTCAACGCTGCAAACGCCCCTAAGCGGCAATCTGACGTTCAATCGTCGGGCATGACCAGAAGGTCAATGCCCTCCTCTTTCACGTCACCTTGCTCGCTTAGGGGCGTTTTCGCTGACAATGCCAAGACATCGGCGTTGCCTTGGTCGCAAGTAGTCATTGGGGATGTTCTTGTTTGACTAGTCGTTTAAGAACGTCCCCAATGACTAGCCAATAAAACGGCGCCCGCTGGCGATGTTACTGGCGGGCGCCGTTGTCTTGAAGACGAAGCGATCCGTTTTCCTCCGTCCCCAAGGGATCATTACAGTGAGTCGATAAAGCGCTGCTGGGCGGCGCGGCCGGCTTCGTCCCACTTAAAGACGCCGGCGTTGTCGAGCACGTGGCCAAACACCACGCCGACCTCCTCGTGCAGGATATCGATGGCGTTGTCCGCCGTAAGCTCGTCGGCACGGCGGGCATAGACATCCTCGGCCCACGCGGCATGGCTGCGGCAAAGATCATCGCCCTCGAGCGCGCCGGCAAGGTCGTAGCTGGCATCGGCCTTGGCTGCCAGCAGGTGCTCGCGAACGGCACCAAGCTCGGGAACCAAACGCGGCGGTAAAATGGCCAGGCCCATGACCTCGATCAGGCCAATGTTCTCCTTCTTAATGTGGTGGTATTCGGCATGCGGGTGGAAAACGCCCAGCGGATGTTCGTCGGTCGTGATGTTGCAGCGAAGCGCCAGGTAGGCCTCGTAGATCTCGCCGCCGGCATTGCCGCGGGAGTCGACGCGGCGGATGACGGGCGTCACGGTGTTGTGTGCCACGCCGTCGGCCGTGTGCGCGATGACGCCAACCGATTCATCGGTCCACTCGCGCCAGGCGAGGATAATCTTCTCGGCGGCATCGAGCAGCTCGCCGCGGTCGTGCGAGCGCAGGCGCAGTACCGAAAGCGGCCACTGCAGCACAGAGCCGGTAACCCGGTCAAAGCCGGGCACGCTAAACTGCGAGACCTCGGCTGCGTGCATCATGGGGAACTCGTGCGCGCCGCCCTGGAAGTGGTCGTGCGACAAGATCGAGCCGCCCACAATGGGCAGGTCGGCGTTGGAGCCGATAAAGTAGTGCGGGAACAGGTCCACAAAATCGAGCAGGCAGGTCAGCCCCTTGCGGTCGACGTGCATCGGGCGATGCTCGGAGCTCATAGCAATGCAGTGCTCGTTAAAGTATGCGTACGGGCTGTACTGGAAGCCCCAGCGCTCGCCGTTGAGCTGGATGGGGATAACGCGCAGATTCTGGCGAGCGGGGTGGGCGCCGCCGTCGGCTGCGGCGGAGCGTCCGGGGTAGCCCTCGTTTTCGATGCAGAGCTGACAGGCGGGATACTTCTCGCCCGTGTTTTTGGCGGCGCCGGCCGCGGCAATATCGCGCGGGTCCTTCTCGGGCTTCGACAGGTTGATGGTGATCTCCAGGTCGCCCCAGTTGGTGGGGGTGCTCCATTTGATGTTGCGCGCGATGGCGGCACGGCGCACGTAGCCGGCGTCGCAGCACAGACCGTAGAACCAGTCGGTCGCGGCGCGGGGCTCGTTGACGCCCATACGTCCGTTGAACTCCTCGTTTACAACCGAAGGCCTCGGCATGAGCACGCCCATGATGCGCATAGCGATGCGGTCGCGGCCCGACGTCGTGTCCTCGGCGGCGCCGTTGGCAACGGCAGCCTCGGAAAGCGAGGCAAGCGTGCCCTCCAGGTCAAAGTCGGGCAGGGTATCGGGGTGCAAGAGCGAGAGCTTCTCGTTCTGCAGCGCCCAGGTCATGTCGAGCGCGGGGCCCGTGGCGCCGATGCACTCCAAAATGGTGTTGTATGCCCAGATGCGATCGTCCTGTCCGATCATCGATCGGTGGATGGCATATTCGATAAGGCCCTGGGCAGCCTCGCGCACGTCGGTCATTACAGCCATGCCGCGTAAGCCCCCTTGTCAGAAATTGCGTAGTGGCGGGCAGAGCCCTCGCCCAGCCAGTCGTTCATCTTGGTGATAAAGGTGTCGACCAGGTCGAGGGGCACGAAGGCCTGGATGGTGCCACCAAAGCCGCCACCGTGGATGCGGACGGCGCCGCGGCCGTCGAGCACGTGCTCGGCCAGCGCCAGGGCATACATGGAAGGCTGCTCGGAGCCCAGCTTGGCAACGACATTCTGCAGGTACATAGCAGAGCTGGCGCCGGACTCGCGCGTCAGGATCAGGAACTGGTCGATGTCGCCGGCGTTCAGGGCGGCCCAGCGCTTGTCGACCAGGCCATTCTCGTACCAGTAGTGAACGGCGCGTAGGCAGGCACGGTCGCCCAGCTTGGCACGCAGTTCGGGGAGTTTGGCGTCAAAGTCGGCAACGTTTACCTCGCACAGGCGTGCCTTGCCAAACTCGGCGGCAACGTCCTGCATCTCGCGCGGAACGGCGGCGTAGTCGTCGGTGGCTGCCACGTGGTCGGCACCGACCTTAACGAGCACGAGCGCATAGCCGTGATCCTCAAAGTTGAGCTCGAGCTTCTGGGTTTTAGGCTGAGCCTGGTCCTCAAAGTCCATGTAGGCAAGGCCGCCCAGACATACGGCGGCCTGGTCCATCAGACCGCAGGGCTTGCCATAATAGTTGTTCTCGGTGCGCTGGCTCATTTGGGCGAGTGCGACGGGCTCAATTGCGGGCGCGCCCCAGAGGGTTTCCATGGCGCGTCCGTATGCGGCTTCGACGGCAGCGGAGCTCGAAAGACCGCCGCCCGAGGGGACGGAGCAGGTGAAGGCGAAGTCGAAGCCGTGGGGCTCAACGTCAAGGGCTGCGATCTCGTGGGCCATACCGCGCACGAGGCTTGCGGACGTGCCCTTCTCGGACTCCTGAACATTCAGCGTGTCGAGGGTAATCTCAAACGTGGGGTAGCCCTCGTCGGCGACGCGGACCTTGTTGGAGTCGGTTGCCACGGCGATACCGTCAACGGCGACATCGAGCGAGCCGGCGATGACGTGGCCGCCCTCGTGGTCGGTGTGGTTGCCACTGATCTCGGAACGGCCGGGCGCGTGCACATAGAGCACCTGGCGATCGCCGATGGGGCCAAACTCCTCCTCGAACAGCTTGGTGAGCGTGGCGAGTGTCTTTTTGTCGGGGGTGGTCATGGGAGTCCTTTCCTTGGCGCGCACGGGTGAGTTTTGCGTCGTTATGAGTACGTTAACAACTTGAAGCGGCATGAACCAAGTGTTCACGATACCGCACGTTACGGGCTATGTTAACGTACTCATAACACAACGCTTGTCACTTTTTGAGAATCTGGTAATCGGTCGATATTCGGCCGTGAACGGTAGTGCCGTATGGACTTATAAAGCAGAAGAGATGCAGATAGAAAAAGTAGAGTACGTTAACATGCGTCCGACGATAGCGGGCCTCGGCGCGGGGTGTATCTCTGCCCGGGCCGGCATTCACGCTATTCAGATCTCGCAAGGGTGAAGGTGATTTTGTGGCAAGGCGCCCTTCCAACGATACAGGTACGCGTCCGGTATCCATGGCTGACGTTGCCCGCGCTGCCGGTGTTTCGCAGCAGACGGTTTCGCGCGTTGCCAACG